>NBMI01000008.1 GCA_002085445.1 Candidatus Parabeggiatoa sp. nov. 2 | reverse complement strand
GAAATTTACCAACCGTCAAAATCAATACCCAGTACGAGAAAACTTTTCTCATCTGAGTCAACATGACCCAAGTTAATGATTATAGGATCACTTGCTCCCATTTTCAAGTGGCAATTGATTTTTCCAAGATATTCTATTCATTTGACTAGATATATATAGATTAAAATAGAAATTAAGCAACAGTTAATTGCTCTCTACATTCACTTCAAGTTAAAACAATAGCGAGGCTTACCACCGAGCCGTTTTTTTAACTCATTGAATATTAAGTACTTACGAGACGTTGTACTAAGTCATTATTTTTCAACACCGTTTTCAAGTTCACAGAGAACCACAGAGTCACACAGAGCCATCTCTTAAGGGGCACAGAAAAATCCGATGTCTTTAAGACATCGGATTTTTAGCATATCATAAATTAGCATCGTATCTACATAAGCCACACACGCTACCAATCAGTTACACCGCTATCTCGTGCGAGCGATGACCGCAACTATCGAGGCCATACTAGCAAGCAAGCCCCTTTGGTACACTACTCAGACTGATAACTGATAACTGATAACTGATAGCTGATAACTGATAGCCGTACTTTATACTTTGCACCGTTACAAACGGCGCTTTTGTCATTTTTAAGACGGATAAATCTAAAATTAAAATGTAACTGATTGAATTATGTGCCATTTAAATAAGCGAAAGGACAGAATTACTTCATTTTTAATTTTTCATTGGTATATTGTCACTCGCCTTGCACGGGATTTGATAGGAGCTCGGTTTGCGAGACACTGAATGAGAGTGTTTTATCCGCAACGTACTTAAAATTCGTGAAAATTTTGACTGAACCTTCCTGTAAAATTAACGATCATTTTTCATTAGTATATCCGTGCGTGATGAGGAACAGTTGTGTGATAATTCAATAAATGTTACAACGTTACCTTAAAATGAGGCTTTTGAGTCTTATCGAGCCGCTTATCCATAATACCGTGAAGATTATTGTAACTTATGGCATATTTAAACATATACTGCACACTGCACAAGACCGATTATTTAAGCGTATGTCGTGTTCTGGTAGCCTTATGCGTTATGCTTGTTACATTTTATCTTCCTTTACTCAGCCAAATCTCCAATGAGTTCGACCAAGCCCTTGCAGCAACAAAAACCTGATGACATGCAACCGCCTTATGTGCCGCTCAAATACACTTTGATGGGGTCTTTTCTATTATTGATTATTCCCATCTTAATTGCCATGTCGGTGTCTGATTATCTGAATGCCAAAAGTGACTTGGAACGCGCCTACAAGATGCTGCAACAACAAACCGAGAGTAATATTCTCAATGCGATTAAATTGGTTGATGCCGGGCATAAGGTACTGGAAAGATTTTTGGATGAGGATATGAAAGATGCGTTTATCACGTTTCGTGATGCTTATCAAATAGCAGGGAAAGATCCCTCGAAAATGGACCTCGATGATCTCAAAATCGTCTTGGGTGGCAAAATGGATTTGTATATCATCAACCAAAATGGCATTGTTGAATACACCACTTATAAAAAAGATTTAAGATTCGACTTTAAAGAATGGCCGGCGCTTTTCTCGCATCTGATGAAGGCTCGCCAAACAGATGAGTTTGTGAACGGGGGAATTACCACCGAAGCACGAACCGGCATCATCCGTAAATTTGCCTACATGTCATCGCCTGATCATAAGTATGTGTTGGAATTAGGCTTAATTTCCGATGAGTTTGCTGATTTGATGGGGGGATTAGATATTGTGGATATTAATCGCCGCCTTAAAAGTATCAATCCCTCCTTAAATAACGTTAGGATTTTTGGTCGGAATGCACGTTCATTAGGGGAGCCTGATTACCTCCCTGATTCGGCCACGAAACAGATTATCAAAAAGGTTTACGACACCAAAAAAACAGAAGAAATAGCGGGTAAACTAAAAAAACGCTATACACGCTATATTTTTGTTAATTTAAAAGACGATGACATTAATGTCGTTTCGGATCCAAGCAAAGTGGTTGAACTGACCTATAACACAAGACTGGTAGATGACAGTTTACAAACAACCGCTTCGTTTCATTTTTTGTTAAGCATTATTTCCATTGTGTTAAGTGTCATTTTTACCTTTATCATTTCAGCTTGGATTACGAGGCCAATTCAAAGCATCGTCAATAGTGTCAACATTATTGCCGAAGGCCAGCTTTCACACCGCATTGAGGTAGAAACCAATAATGAGTTAAAACTGCTTAAACAAAGTATCACCAAAATGGTCAACAGCATGTTGGCATCTATCAACCAGATTGAACAGCAAAATAATGAGTTAACCAAACTCGACAAGCTGAAAGATGATTTTTTGTCGAATACCTCCCATGAGTTGCGGACTCCTATCCACGGTATTATCGGTATTGCCGATTCGATGCTCGATGGGGCAGCCGGCGATTTGCCACCAAAAGCGAATCAAAATCTTTCTTTGATTATACTCAGTGGCCGACGCTTGTACAATTTGGTGAATGATATTTTGGATTTTTCTAAACTCAAGCATCAAAATATTATTTTACAAATTAAGCCGATAGACATCAAAGTCCTCACCGAGGTGGTCGTGACTTTAAGTCAAGTGCTGATTGGTTCCAAGAATCTTAAACTGCTCAACAACATAAAAGATGATCATCCCGTCGATGCGGATGAGAATCGTGTGCAGCAAATTCTGCATAATTTGGTGAGCAACGCGATTAAATTCACCGATTCAGGCACAGTGGAAATTTCTTCGACTGTGTACAATGACAAATATCTTATGATTGCTGTCAGCGATACCGGCATTGGCATTCCACCCGACAAGCTCGACACCGTGTTTAGGCCGTTTGTGCAAGCAGAAGGCTCCATTGCCAGAGAATATGGCGGAACCGGTTTAGGCTTATCGATCACCAAACAATTGGTTGAATTGCATGGCGGTGAAATCTTTATGCAATCAACCGTGGGGCGTGGCTCCACCGTCAGCTTTACTTTGCCGTTGTCCAAAACCCAGCAAGCCGCCCTTTCCGGCGATGTCACGGCTATGCTTAGCCGCGCCAGTAATTTTCAACCGGTTGAAATCCATCCAGAAAATGATGATGATGAAATTCTTCCAAGCCCTGAAAATGTCACAGCTGGGCGTGAATCGTTTCATGTGTTGATTGTTGATGACGATCCGATTAACCTACAGGTGTTGGAAAATCAATTACGCTTAGAAAATTATGCGATTACCAGCGCCCACAATGGTCAAGAGGCCTTGGATGCTATTAATAGTGGCACCCCTTATGCTATCATTTTGCTTGATATTATGATGCCCAAAATGTCCGGGTTTGAAGTGTGCAAAATTATCCGTCAAACTTATCCGGCCAACCAATTGCCGGTCATCATGCTGACGGCCAAAAATCAAGTGTCAGATTTGGTGCAAGGTATGGAAGCAGGTGCCAATGATTATCTGACCAAACCCTTTTCCAAAGGTGAACTGATTACCCGTATTAAAACTCATATTCAACTGTCGCGCGTCAACATTGCCTACAGCAACTTTGTACCGTTAGAATTCTTGCAATTGTTGGAAAAAGACAACATTGTTGATGTTAGACTTGGCGATCATGTGCAAAAACAGATGGCGGTAATGTTTGCGGATATTCGCGAGTTTACAACTTTGTCAGAAAGGATGTCGCCTAAAGAAAATTTTGATTTTATCAATGCTTATCTAGGCCGTGTCAGTCCTGTGATTCGTAAGCATCATGGTTTTATCGACAAATATATAGGCGATGCTATCATGGCTTTATTTCCAGAGACGGCCGATGATGCGCTGCAAGCCTCAATAGAAATTCACCAGCAATTGGAAGCGTTCAATCAAGAGAGAGAAAAACGCCAGTTGCTGCCAATCAAGATTGGTATTGGCTTGCATATTGGCACACTCATGCTCGGTACCATAGGCGAAGAAAAGCGCATGGAAGGCACAGTGATTTCGGACGCGGTTAACTTAGCCTCACGTTTGGAAGGACTGACCAAAATGTATGGAGCCTCTATCCTTATCAGTGAGGAAATTTTGAGGGAGTTGAGCAATCCGGAACAATACCACTCTCGTTTTCTCGGTAAAGTCCGTGTGAAAGGTAAAAAGGCACCTGTGCATGTGTTTGAAATTATTAACCCTGAATCTCATAAGGTGAGAGAAAAAAAAATTGCGTTAAAATCAACGTTTAGTCAAGCTATCAACGCTTACTATAAAAAGCAATTTAAACAAGCACTTAAAAATTTCAAGCATATTTTGAAGGAATTGCCAGAAGACAAAGCGGCTCGTTTTTATTTAGAGCGTTGCGAGTATTATCTTGAGCAAGGTACACCCGATGATTGGGAAGGCATAGAAGCACTCACTCAAAAATAACTTACCTTCTCCGTTGGACAATTAATTATTAATTATTAATTTCCCCTTTCCCATCATGGGAAAGGGTAAGGGTGAGGGCTGTTGTTCACAATAGAGGAAAAATGATTTTGAAAAACTATCGACTCGATAAACCATGCCACCGCATCATGTTTGGCCTTAGCGCCACCTTGTTGTTGACACTGCTAAATCGCCCCTTATTGGCCCAATCCTTTGACAGCAACCCGGCACCTTTAGACAGACCCTCGGTGGCCCCGTTTGCGGAAAAGAAACAGACTCCCGTGCTACCCCCATTGCCCAAGTTGCCGGCTATTGATCAAGACGACATGTCGCTCTCTTCGGTGGGTGACCTCGAAGTAGAGCATTTCCAATTTGAGGGCAATACCGTGTTTTCTGACGCACAACTGGCTGAGATTACGCAACCTTACCAAGGCCGCAAAATCTCCGCAGAACAGTTGCAGGAAATCAAAAACAAAATTACCAATCGCTACATTAAGGCCGGGTATATCAACTCTGGGGCCATTATTCACGACCAACCGGTGAAAAATGGCACTGTGACCATAACAATCATCGAAGGAAAACTCTTTCGGGTTAAGATCCTCAACGAAGAGGATCTACGCCTACGCCCCTCTTACATCGAAAAACGGGTGAAAGGCGAAGAGGGGGCCGCGCTTAACATCGAGAAGTTGCAAGAACGCCTGCAACTGTTACAACTAAATCCTTTGATTGACCGCCTCCAAGCGGAATTGGGGCCAGGGGTTGGGCTTGGTGAGGGTGTCTTGAATCTCAAAATCTATGAAGACAGTCCTTGGGCTGTCCAATTCCGTTTCAACAACTACCGTTCCCCCAGTGTGGGAGCCTATCGGGCCCAAATCGAATTTTGGCATCGCAATGTCACGGGCATGTTCGGAAAAGGCTGGGGTTTGGGTGACACTTTATATCTTCGCTATGGGTTGACCGAAGGACTTTCAGACTTTGGTGTGAAATACAGTCTCCCTCTCAACAGCTACGACACCACGTTGTCTTTTCAGCTCGAGCGTAGCGACTCCGAAGTCATTGAATATCCCTTTAGTCAATTGGATGTCGAAAGCGAGGCGGATACTTACGCCATTACCCTCAGCCATCCTTGGATTAAAACACCTAGCGAATCCCTTGACTTTACGCTGAGATTGGAAAAACGCGCCAGTAAAACTTTTTTATTAGGCCGCCCCTTTTCCTTTTCGCCCGGTGTCAGAGAAGGCGAGAGCGAGCTTTCCGTGATACGTTTTTCTCAAGATTATGTTAAGCGTAGCACTAATCGAGTGATTGCCGGCCGCTCCAGTTTTAACTTTGGGGTGGATGCCTTGAACTCCACCATCAACGATGACGGTTCACCCGACAGCGAATTTTTCTCTTGGCTTGGACAATTCCAGATTGTCCGCCGGTTGGATGATTGGTTCGAGAGCGAACTGATGAAAAAAAGCCAAATCATCTTTCGCACCGACGCTCAATGGGCCGATCAAGACTTATTGCCCTTAGAAAAATTATCCATTGGCGGTGCCACAACCGTGCGTGGTTATCGAGAAAACGTCATTACCCGCGACAACGGCCTTATCAGTTCTTTGGAATTGCGTATTCCCCTCTGGCAATCGACCATCCTGAGCGACAATCCTGAAGAGGGCTTGATAGAATTCGCCACCTTCATGGACTATGGGCGCTCTTGGAATGCCGACAGTGACACACCGGATCCAAAAGATATTTACAGTGTTGGCATAGGACTGCGCTGGACGCCCAGCAAAAAAATCCACGCCAATCTTTATTGGGGCTATGCACTGCGTGATGTTAAAGAGCCAGACGAGAAAGATTTACAAGATGACGGCGTTCATTTTGATCTGAGCATCCTTTTTTAAGTTTTTTTGGAGTCCAAAGCTTCAGCTTTGGACACCTCTAATACAACGGCCGCTCACAAAACCAACACTAAACACTAAACTTTTTTGGAGTCCAAAGCTTTTGGAGTCCAAAGCTTTAGCTTTGGACACCTCTAATACAACGGCCGCTCACTTGTTTTTGTTATTGTAAGCGGGAAAATAGAAATGCGCTCACCTGAGGATTACATCAAAAAGCTCAAGTAAAACAAACTGTAAGAAATCTGAGTTTTTAAAAAAATAAGATTTCTTGTTTCTCCGAGAAATCCTTAGCAATAACTACAGGGATTATATATAAGAAGGAATTTATAAGAAGGGATTTATAACGCCCGATATTGTGAATATACCCGCTACAGGAGTCCAAGATTTATCTTGGCAGGAGTCCAAGATTTATCTTGGCAGGAGTCCAAGATTTATCTTGGCCGGACTCTTGCCCACTGCCATTAACCTAAGCAACAAAACACCCACAAAAAGTATAACAAATAAAGCGCGACAGAGGGCCATAACACAAATTGAAAACATCCAAAGTACTTTATGGCCCTCAAACATCTTGGCAATGCAACACATTAGTCACGGCCGACGGAGTCCAAGATTTATCTTGGCAGGACTCTTGCCCACTGCCATTAACTTAAGCAACAAAACACCCACAAAAAGTATAACAAATAAAGCGCGACAGAGGGCCATAACACAAATTGAAAACCTCCAAAGTATTTTATGGCCCTCAAACATCTTGACAGCGAAGGAGTCATCGATAAATCTTGGCAATGCACGGCCGCCGAAGTCCAAGACTTATCTTGGCAGGACTCACGGCCGACGGAGTCCAAGATTTCTCTTGGCAGGAGTCCAAGATTTATCTTGACAGGAGTCCAAGATTTATCTTGGCAGTGGCAATGCAACACATTAGTCGCACTGCACGCCAACACGGCCGACGAAGGAGTCCAATATTTTGAAGGAGTCATCGATAAATCTTGGCAGCGAAGGAGTCATCGATAAATCTTGGCAGCGAAGGAGTCATCGATAAATCTTGGCAGTGCAACAATTTAGTTGCACGGTACGACAACACGGCCGCCGATAACTGAACAAACAACATTGATAGCTAGAAAAGGCCCTCATTAGTTTGAAATAACGATTGACATTCACGTTAGAAAAGGCCATCATTCTGTTTCATTAACCATTTCAACTCACATATCAATTAACGATTAACAATTAACAATGACCAATGACATCTCACCAAAAAGGAGTACTAACAAATGTTAACCAAAACACGCCCCCCAACCACAAGGCCTCCGATAGCGGCCGTGCTATCCAAAAAGCGCCACGCGCTGCTGCTAGGATTAACGTTACTGTTCATCACTTCGCCTTTACACGCCGACACGTTCACATCCTGTAGCGACGTGACAGAAATCCCCAAAGCCCAGTGCGACACTTTAGTTGCACTGTACGACAACACGGCCGGCGATAACTGGACTAACAACACGGGTTGGAAAGACTCCAATACGCCGTGTAGTTGGTTTGGCGTAACGTGTGCCAGTGAGGTGGATGATGGCACAATGACCGTGACTGCTGTGTCACCGACAACGGCCGTGCTTAATCAATCGACAACTTTCACCATCACCGGCCGCAACTTGCCTGACAGCACCGCTTTCTGGATTGGTGAATGCGACAGTATGACATCGCTCGGTGGTACGCCAACACAACGCCAATTCCAATGCATGCCCCGTTGGACAACCGGTGTAAAAGACGGTGTCGTTAAAGACAAATCAGGTGGAACACTGCTGAAGGCGTTCACAGTAAATGTGCTGCCAGAGGGTAGTGCCCTACCAAACGAGCCAGCATCGCCAACCGATCAAGTGGTGCAAATTGATTTACGTAACAACAAATTAACCGGGACTCTTCCTCAGTTAAGTGCGTTAACCCGTTTGACGCATTTGATGTTAGCCCAAAACCAGCTCAATGGCGCGATTCCAGATTTAACTCATATGACAGATTTGCAGGAATTGTGGCTCAATAATAATGAGTTCACAGGTGCTGTTCCTCATTTAAGTGCCTTGACAAATTTGCGGGGTGTTGGCTTAAATCATAACCAGCTCACTGGCACTATTCCCAATCTGACTAATCTCACCAAGTTGGAGGATCTTTGGCTCAATAACAACAAACTCTCTGGTACTTTTCCTGATCTAAGTGCTTTAACGAGTTTACAAGGCGTTGGGCTAAGTCATAATCAGCTCACCGGGACTATTCCCGATCTAAGTCGTCTCACAAGTTTGCAAAAACTTTGGATAAATAATAATGAATTGACTGGCACGATCCCAGATTTAAGTGCTTTAACAAATTTGCGCGAGTTTGGGGTCAGTTATAACCAACTGACGGGAACTATTCCTAGTTGGATTAGTCGTTTAACCCGTTTGCAGAAGGTGTTTTTTGAACACAACAAGTTCACGGGTTCTATACCTGAGTTAAATACATTAACGCAGTTGCAACAATTTTCGGTTAATAATAACCAACTCACGGGTGCTATTCCAGAGTTGAGCACACTTGCAAAGTTGGAAAAAATTTGGTTAAACAATAACCAACTTGAAGGGACTATTCCAGATTTGAGTGTGCTAACGAATTTGGATACGCTTGGACTATCTGGCAATCAACTGTGCCAAGACAGCAACGCCAACTACGCAGGCTGGACAGAAGTTGACGAGTTTCCAAGTTGTGACAGCCAACCCGCCTCCATTTGCGACACGGTGACAGAAATCCCCAAAGCCCAGTGCGACACATTAGTGGCACTGTACGACAACACGGCCGGCGATAACTGGACAACCAACGACGGTTGGCTGAAAAACAATACTCCATGTACTTGGCACGGTATTATCTGTAATGGCGACGGTAACGTCACCAACATCAGCCTATACAGTAATCAACTGAGTGGTACGATCCCCGAGTTGAGTGCGTTGACTAAGTTGAAATACATCAGCCTGTACGGTAATCAATTGACCGGTTCACTTCCCGAGTTAAGTGCATTGACTCAATTGGAAGTACTGACTGTCGGGAATAATCAATTGAGTGGCAGCATGCCAGATTTTAGTGCTTTAACCCAATTAAAGGCACTTCATCTGTTTGAAAATAAACTCACTGGCTCAATTTCAGCACTGAGTGCTTTGACTCATTTGGAAGGATTGCGCTTAGAGGATAATCAGCTCAGCGGGCCAATTCCAGATTTAACGGCCTTGACCAAATTGACAGACTTGCGTTTGTCTAAAAACCAACTGACCGGCCCAATTCCCGATATCAGTGGTGCTGAAAATTTGCAGTATCTCTATCTGCAATACAACAACCTGAGCGGAACCATTCCCAGTTGGATCAATACCCTAACAAAGTTGCAACGGCTCTACTTCAATGACAACCAACTCAGCGGTGAAATCCCAGAATTGAGCAACCTAACCCCGTTAGAGTACGCAACTTTCAGTAGCAACCAACTAACGGGGGCCATTCCGTCACTGAACACGCTCACCAAATTAACGTCGCTGAATATCAGCAACAACCAACTGTGCCAAGACAGCAACGCCAACTATGCTGGCCGGACAGAAGTTAACGACTTTCCAAGTTGTGACGATCCTAACTATGGAATAGTCCTCCATCTGCCTTTTGACGGCAATGCCAACGATGCCAGTGGTAATGGCAATAATGGTACAGTCAATGGGGCGACGCTGACAACGGATCGGCATGGAACGGCCGACAGTGCTTATAACTTTGACGGAGATGATTACATCCAGTTTGACTCCCCAGTTCAGGATAAGCCACCTTTTTCGGTCTCATTTTGGTTGAGTAGCGATTCGATCCCCGAAAAAAACCGCTATTTAATCACTAATGGCGGTGAATCCTCCTCTTCTCAGGGTTTCGCATTTTATCTAGTCGGAACCTCTAAGACGGCGTGTTCCAACAGTTATCCAAATGGGGCAATTGCTTTTGTGGTTGGAAATCAGAATCTCAATCTGAGAAAAGCCGTGATAGCGCCTATTACCCCCGGACAGTGGCATCAGATAACGGGTGTTTGGGATAAAACAGGTTCAAATGTCTTGTTGTATATGGACGGACAACCGGTTTCAACACCTGATACCTGTAGTTCCACTGGCAATTTTGGCCCACAAAACGACATGAGAATAGGCATTTCTTCGGCCAATAATCTGAATTACACGTTTCAAGGCCAAATGGATGATATTCTCATCCACAACCGCGTTCTGACGGCGGCCGAAATCCAGAGCCTTTACAACGCGGCTAATCCAGTCGCCTCAAATACGGTGCTAGAAGACGCTGAAGATGGCAATACTCAAGGCTGGACGGTTTACGATGAAAAACCGGGGGGTGCGACTATCTCAAACGTGTTTGATACTGATCTCAGTAGCCAAGTGATTGAGTTAACTGGTGATACTCAATCCGGTTATCAACTCGCCCAAGCAGATGGGAGTTCATTTGCTAATACCAGCCACTTTCTTGCCCGGTGGCGGATGAAAATAACGACGGGTAAAAAGTACACCGTTAACTGGCAAGTTAAAACCACAGGTGCCGTCACTTATGTCACCTACTATAACTATGGTCCGTTGGGATGTCATTTAAACCAAAACTATGTTCGTTGTGGTTTGGACAATACCTTGCTTGATGGACAATGGCATACCATTACTCGTGACTTAGCAACCGATTTAAAAGCCGTTGCTCCAAGTCTTGAATTACTGGAAATTGACACCGTCAAAATTCGGATGGCTGGGCGTGTGGATGAGATTCAACTGCTCAACCGCGAGGCGGTGAACTTCCAGACCCTCCAGGGCAAAATCACTGACGAAAAGGGTCAAAGTGTTAGCGGACTCTCCTTGTCTAACAGTGGGGCTGATTGCCAATCCTCTGATAGTAACGGTAATTTTAGCTGCACCGTACCAGAAGGTTGGTTTGGAAGCTTGGTGGTGCCAGAACAAACGCGCGTCTTTGCGCCCATCCGGCGGACTTATAGTGAAATATCGGAGAATTTAACCGGGCAAGATTTCACCGCGAAACCGATTCATAATGGTTTAGTAGGGCACTGGACTTTTGCCGACTGCGATGTCAAAGACAGTAGCGGTAATGATTTTCAGGGCATCATTCATGGTGCGCCTAAGTGTGTTGCTGGGCTCCAAAACAAAGCCTTTTCATTCGACGGTATTGACGATTCCTTAGAAATTGATGGCGGTATCCACTTTGCAGGACAAACCATGACAGTCGCGGCTTGGGCGCATATTACTGAGACGACTCAAGGTATTGTGGTAAGGAAAAACGATTTTGTTGGCAAAAACGGTATGAACTATGGGATTTCTGTGAACACCAACGGCAGTGGTATTTTTGCCCATACCGAAGCCATTACTGGTGACAATATCAATATCAGCTACCAATTGCCGGCTGAAGAACAAGGCTGGGTACACATTGTTGAGGTTTTAACGCCTGAACAAGTCGCCCTTTATATTAATGGCGAGTTGAAACAGCAACAAGCTTTGCCAGAAGGCTTTGAGGCTTATACTGGGCAACGTCCGTTAGAAATTGGTGCAGCACCGCTTAGCAACAGCACGAATTTCTTCAACAGCATGATTGATGAAGTCTCTCTGTACAACCGCGCCCTGACGGCGGCAGAAATCCAGAGCCTTTACAACCTCACCATTGTCATTGAAGACTCACCGGTAGAAGCCCCGCCACTGCCGGACAACAGTTCTATCGCCACAACGGCCGGACAAGTCGGCAGCCAAGGCTACGCAGGTGATGGCGGCCCCGCAACGGCTGCCCAACTCAACACGCCCAAAGGCCTACTCACCGACAGTGTTGGCAACCAATACTTTGCGGATACCCAAAACCACCGCATCCGCAAAATAGACAGCCAACGCAACATCACCACCATTGCCGGCAACGGCAACTCCGGCTACAGCGGCGACGACGGCGCGGCCACTCAAGCCAAACTCAACTCGCCGATGGATGTCGCGCTAGACAACACCGGCCAACACCTCTACATTGCCGACCGAAACAACGCCCGCATACGCAAAGTGGACTTGACGACGGGCCTCATCACCACCGTCGCTGGCAACGGTAAAAAAGGCTACACCGGCGATAACGGCCCCGCTACGGCCGCCAAACTCCAAAGCCCCGTCGCGGTCGTTTTGGACCAACACAATAATATATATATAGCCGATACTGGCCGCCACATCGTCCGCAAAGTCGATAACAGCACCGGCATCATCTCCACCATCGCTGGCAAAGGCTATCGAGGCTCTCGTGGCGACAACGGCCCAGCAACCAATGCCCAACTCAACCAACCATCAGGCCTCGCGGTTGATAAGCAGGGCAACCTCTATATCGCCGACATGGGCAACAACCGCATCCGCAAAATCGACAACACCGGCACCATCAGCACCGTCGCTGGCAACGGCAACACTGGCTACGCTGGCGACAACGGCCTCGCCACGGCCGCCAAACTCAACGGCCCCACCGATGTGACGACAGACAACGCCGGCAACCTGTACATTGCCGACAACAACAACCATGTCATTCGCAAAGTAGACAGCCACGGCAATATCACCACGGCCATCGGCAACGGCAACGCTGGCTACACCAACGACGGCACACTCGCTACGGTTACCAAACTCTACAACCCATCGAACGTCGCGTTAGACAACAACGGCAACCTCCTCATCTCCGACACCAACAACCACCTCATTCGCCAAGTCGGCACAGCGACGGAAGACGGCCCGGTAGCACCAACCGAAGGCACAACGGACTGCAACGCCGTCACAGAAATAGACACGGCCGAATGCTTTGCCCTAATCGCGTTCAACCAAAGCACCGGTGGCGACAACTGGAACAACCAAGACGGCTGGAATACCACCAACACGCCCTGCAATTGGAACGGTGTCACCTGCACTGACGGCCATCTGACTGGGATTAACTTGAATGGCAACAACCTAACCGGCCCACTGCCCGACTTAAGTGCGCTCAGCGAATTGACCACACTCAACTTAAGTAACAACCAACTCAGCGGCCCAATGGCCCCCATCACCGCCCTACCCAAGTTACAAACACTGCAACTTGAACAAAACAACTTACAAGGCGTGATACCCGACATCAGCGGCCTAACCCAACTGCAAACCCTGGCTATCAGCGACAACGCCCAAATCTGCCGCGACACCAATATCAACTACGGGCCCATAAACCTCGACGACGTGGAAGAATGCCCAGCCGAAAACATACTCCCAACGGCCGCGTTCACCGCAACCCCAACAGAAGGACAAGCACCACTCACCGTCCAACTAGACGGCAATGCCTCAACCGATCCTTATGGCACCATTGCCAGCTACCACTGGACAACCTCCGACGGCCGCACCTTCACCGGCGTAGCCCCCAAAGTAACCTTTGAAAAATCAGGCACTTACACAATCACGTTAGAAGTTCACGACAATGAAGGCGCCCCGAGCCTCAACACGGCCAAACAAACCATCACCGTCACAGCCGCTCCCGACAAACCGCCGCTCACCATAGCCAAAGACGGCGACGGCAAAGGCCGCATTGTCGTCAGACAAGAAGGCGCGGTAAATATGATATGTCGGGCCGACTGCCAACAAGACCGCCTTGACTACCCTGACAATGGACGGCCCCAAAGCCTGCACCGCCCACTTTCAACTAGAAACACCCGCGCCATCGGGCATGTACACCCTCACCGTCGATACGACCGGCAGCATGGGCAGCACCGGCACCCTCGAAATCAACGGCGAAAACTGCGGAAACACCTGCGAAGGCAATTACAAAGCGGGCACAAAAGTCAAACTAACGGCCATTCCCGATCCCCATACTTACTTTGGAGGTTGGAGCGACGACTGTGAAGGCAGTGATCCGACAATAACCGTAACAATGACCACCGACAAAACCTGTACGGCCGTGTTTGGCAACGATTCCGACAAAAATGCCGACCAGATGACAGAGGAATTCCAACAAGAAGCCACACTCACCACCGGAGAAAAAGTAGCGGATGTTTATCCGGTTGCGGACAACTCCGAACGATACCAAGAAGCCCTCAGAGCCGCAGAAAATGCCATCAAAACGGTTGAAGAACACATGCTGCGAACCCAAACTTGGCCCAGCCAATTCCACAACCAAGAATGGTATCAACCCTGGCCCCCCGAGTTTCGCTACACAAAAAGCGTCAAAATCATCTCAGGCGGCATCGACGTTGAACTGGCTACCGGTACCCAATTTGTAGAAGGCAACTACATCAAAGTCGAAGTAGAACTCCTAACCAAAACCGGCGAACCAGAAATACTACCGATTCTGGTTTACCACGGCGAACAGAAAAACGCAGAGCCTCCAAGAACCAAGAAACGCGGCCACGGCTACTGCTGGTGGCGGCCTGATCGCTGGGATTACTACTATTATTACTACTACTATTACTACTACTACTATTATTAACCTAGAATCCAAAGCTGGAGTCCAAAGCTTCAGCTTTGGACAACTTTGGACTGACTACAAACACATTTTATCTTGGCAGTAGGGTGGGCAACGTCTTTTGGTTGCCCACCAAAACCTCCTACAATACGGTGGTGGGCAATAAAAACACATTGCCCACCCTACACCATTACATCAAATGAAGGTCACACTCGGTAAATACTTACATTCCCAAGGCTAAAATAAAACCAGAATTAAAAAGTCTTTATGGATATGGATAACAACAAAGTCAAACACCCACTTATTCTCCCCACGCTAAGAGGAAAAATGGGAGACTGGTTTTACTACGTCACCCTGATGCCATTCAAAGAAGTGGCTCAAAGAGTGATTTCTCTTGCCGGTGAATCGCTAAACACAACCAGACTTCGTGAAAACGAAATGACTCACAAAACACAAGAACTCGTTGACTACCTGAAAAAACAAGAACAAATATTTTTCAATAGCCTCATTTTAGGGATTTATGAAGGTAGCCCAACTTGGCAAGAAATTGACGTGATAGGAAATCAAAACCTCTACGAAGATTTCCCAGAAGAAAGTTTAGACTACCTCAGCAAAACCTTTGGCATTTTAACACGACAGGGTGATGAAAATATTTTTGTGATAGACGGACTTCTCGAAACTCAAGCGATAAAAGAGGCTATCAAACAAGATAACCGCCTAGCCAATAAAGAAGTGACGGTCATTTTCGTCGCTCACCAAGAAACCCCTGAAGGCCGAAAGAGAACAAACCGACTAATTTCCCAGTTGAATCAATACGCCCAATTACAGACTGTAAACGGCTGAACGGTGGTTTTCCCCCTTCCCCAAGTTGCGCCTGAGGTAAAGGTATCGAATACGTGCCAACCCCGTAGGGGTTGAATATGAAACGCAGTAACTCGCTATGCGAGATAATAGCCCCAGGCTTCCTTAAGCTATTCAGATGGCACTGGTTCAGTTACGTGTAAAAGATATAAAAATCAACGGGTTAAAATAATACCGTCAAACCTCAGTAATCGGCTTGTTTATCAAGGCAATGAAAGCATCTCTCGCCATCAGGATTGCATTGAACTGAACCAGTGCCAAGATTGAGTTATTTGATAAATTTGAATTTCAGTGATTCAAAGTCTAAGTGTATATGACCTACCCCGTCCTGATGTAACTCGCAGCCGTTTTTTTCGATGTGTCGCCCTAATACCTCAGAAGATCGTGTGGAAAACATCCGGACATGATTTAGGGTTTTGGCAACAATTTCAACGACTTCCTTGGTTGGAAATTGTTTGTCATTGTCGCGGATTGAAAAAATGACGATTTCAGGCGAGACAGCTTCACAAAATTGGGCCGCATAAGTCTTAATATTTCGACTGCCAGCCCGGCCCCCATGATGCGGATACACCGTGAGCCATGCCGTCAGATTGACATTATTTTCGAACAAATTATCCAATCCAACTTGATCAATATCGCCTGGCAAAAGTACAATAGGTTCTCCATTGAACCATAAACGGATTACCGCGCTAATTGAATTTGAGCTTAGCTTTCGTCCCTCACGATCCCGACTACCTGCACCTTTTGCCGCGATATACTGATTGGGTGCCAAAACCTCGATGGCGACTTCTCCTTGATCCAGTTTGCCATTGAGATGTGGAGTAAGGCTTGGTTCAAAATCAAGAATTCCACGCTTGTCGGCATCATAAAGTGCCTGAACCAATCTATCCCATACTTTACTATCTTTCGTTGAATCGGAATTCACATAAACCCGTCTAATCGCAATCTCTTCAGCTGCCAAGAGGTTAATAGCACCGGCAATGTGATCTTTATCCGCATGGGAAAGCAATAACACATCAATGACAGTGATGTTTTTCCAGAGCAAAAATTTTAGTAATTCGGTTTTTGGCCCGGCATCAATAACAACCACACCTTTTTGGTCAATTAACACCGCACTGTTACCATGACCCACATCAAGAACGTAAAAACTTGGCATACTGACCTCGTGGTTTTTCGGCGGCTTCAAAGTTTTCAAAATAAAGCGCATTGTAATGGGTGGCTCCGATGTTCACCTTGGCAAAAAAGTGAGCCTCCGGTACAACAAATTGCTGTAGGTTTTCTGGAAATATGACTAACGGAAACCGTACCACTTCATCGGGCTCCCATCCCGGAATAAGGACATAAACCATTGGTGGTTTCGAGTCTCTATTGACTTCTTCAATTTCCACGAGAGTACGCCATGGCTTCCTGTCAGGTGCGTATTGCGTTTCAAATTCGTTGAGACACTGTTTGATTCCCTGCGTAATTGTTTCAGGGTAAGTATCACGACTTTTAATCAGTACCGGAATATAGCGACGAAATAGACGAATATTGTCTATATCAGCATCCGCCCAAGCTGTCACCAATAATGAGGGAAAATGTTGCCTATACAACTGAGCAACCGCCTCTGCCCCCATGAAATTCGCATAATTACCTGACTTTAAATGATGTTCCAAAATGGCCGCCTCAGCCTTGCTTGTGACGTTTGTGATGCATTCATCTATCGAACTTAAGCGAGCGTTTTGAATAATTGGCTCTAAGCCCGCCTCAAAGAGATTCTCAGCCATTTCCTCGCGGGCCGCGTTGTTATCGTTAACAATGGCAACCCTCTTAATAGGTTTATCGTTTATCGTTAATAACATAAGCGGCGCTCCGAATTTAGGTTAAAAGTAACGACAAGGATTGCTTATAGATAAGACAATACCTCATTTTATTCAATAGGGTGGGCAAAGTTTGTAGTAGGCGATTTATCGCCTAACCGTTTGTAATGAATGGGGCGCATTTCTATTTTCCCGCTCGCTTTACACAGAAGGAGTCAAATCGCGTCAACCCCTTTGGGGTTGGGGCCCTAATTAATCATTAATCATTAATCATTAATCATTAATCATTAATCATTATTTTCCCCTTTGGGGTTGGAGTTTCACTTGGGGCTATTATTATGTTAATTTTTGGAGTATAGTAAATATAGTCTATATAGGGGCCAATATTGTTCCGCGTATTTATTTAACTTTCTCAAAGGAGATAAAAATGCTTAAAAAAGCGCTATTTGTGGGTATGGTGTTGAGTAACACCAACCTATATGCCGAGGCTGTCACAGACGGTACCTTGGGACAAGTCACTGAATTGAGTGGGCATTTTGAAATTCCTGCTCATTTAGGAGAAAATTTGGGCGGCAACTTATTCCACAGTTTCCGTGTTTTTAACGTCAACACTGGTGAAAGTGCCACTTTCACCGGCCCTGATTCAATCACCAACATTTTAGCACGAGTGACGGGCGGCAGTCGTTCCTTCATTGATGGCACACTCGCTTCTAAAATTGAGGGTGCTAATTTATATTTACTCAATTCCAGTGGCATTCTGTTTGGCAAAAACGCCAGATTGAGCATCAGCGGCTCTTTTCACGCCAGCACCGCCGATACATTGCATTTGAAAGACGGGGGACGATTTACGGTGACTCAGCCCGGCAACAGTTTGTTGACTGTCGCGCAGCCTTCCGCCTTTGGTTTTTTGGACAACAATCCAGGGGGCGGGATTACCATCGAAGGCAGTTACATTAAAGTCCCAGATGGAAAAGAAATTTCCCTGATAGGCGGTGATTTGCGAATTGAGAAAGGTCGTTTGCACGCACGCAGTGGACGAATTAACTTGGCATCCGCCGCTTCGGCCGGCAAAGTGATACCCCAAAGCGCGGGCTTGATCATGGAATCCTTTAAAAAACAAGGAACTATCACCATTTCACAGTTTCCGCCGCAACCGGAGCCGAATGAGGGAAGTCCCTATCCTGAAGAGACTGATGACGGAAATTCAGAAGTTTCTCTGTTTCAAGTTGAGGGTGATCAAGGCATTCCACAAGGGCCGCCGCCGGGATTTGACGGAATTCCACAAGGGCCGCCGCCGGGATTTGAGGGAAATCCAGAAGGGCCGCCACCGGGGTTTGAGGGAAATCCAGAAGGGCCTCCACCGGGCGATGGAATTCCAGAAGGGCCGGTGCCGGGGTTTGAGCCAGGCGAGGAATTACCATACGGGCCGCCACCGGGGTTTGACAATGGTGAGGGAATTGGAGAAGTTCCTCCTCCTGAAATGGAGTTAGATATTCCCAACCTTGATGTCAGAGGAAACGGGGGACAAGTGTTTATCCGTGCCGGCCACTTTATCCTAGATAATGCGTGGATATTTGCGGATACAACCATGGGCGATAAAAAAGGCCTAATTGATATCGCCATTGATGGAGATATGCGCCTCATCAATAGTGCCGATATCTCGGCCCATAACTCTGGAAACGGAGAAGGCACTGTTGTGTCTGTGACGGCAACAGAACTTCACGTTGACGGGATTAATGCCACGCAATTAGTGGAAAAACTCCGTGAAATCAGCGTACTCAATGTAGAAGATCATGTAGAAAATTTAATCCCTCCTTACGCTGCTGAACAAGAGGCTGCTAAGATGAGACAAGAGATGAGAGAAGTATTCACTTTTCTCGTGGACACAGCCAAGGAAATTTTGGCTGAACCCGAAGCAAACATTTCATGGGAAATGGTTACCGAGAAAATTGGCAAAGAAAAAATTGTCACCACCTATCGTGGCTTTTTCATCGATCTTTTTAACACCATAAGTATTGGCAATGCCAGTGAATCTCCATCGGCCGGCGGCGGAGAGATACACATTCGTACACCGGTTTTAACCATCGACAGTGGTTTAATAGAGGCCTTTACGAAAGGCCCTGGTAATGCAGGGCATATCCGGATAGATGCTGAACAACTCACCCTATCGAGATTGGGTTCTATCAACGCCACTACTGGTTTAAGCCAGGAAAGATATATACTAGGAAGCGGTTCCGGGCAAGGTGGCAATATCACCATCAACGCCAGCAAGGGCATTTCTATATCGGACTTTAGCAGTATTACGGTTGGAGCCGACTTCGGTACAACTGGCAAAGCCGGCAACATTTATTTAAATACGCCGAACTTCTCCTTAAATAGAGGGCAAATCAACAGTTTTAGTTGGGGACTGGGCAATGCCGGTTCAATCGAAATCACCGCAGACACGGCCTTGCTAACAGGCCAGAGTGGTATCTTTACCGAAGCAGACTTTGCAACAGGAGGTAATATTACCTTTGACGTGCGTGAATGCCTTGAGGTAAATGACAACAGTCGGATTAGTGCCGAAGCCTTCGGCCAAGAACCGCAAGATAGTGGCGGTAATATCACTATTGGCAAACCGCAATTTTTCATTCTCGGTAAAGGCAGTCAACTGTTGACGAGAGGATTTGTGGGCGACGGCGGTAATATTGAAATCACAGCCGACCATTTTATTCACTCACATCCATTTTATGAAAAAGGGAGCAATATTCCGTTTACGGAAATTCCAGTTGGACAATCCAGTCTGGAAGTGAGTCGGATAGATGCCTCCTCAAGACTTGGTCAATCGGGTAACGTGTGGATTAATGCCTCAGAAGAGGACTTTACCAAAGCGTTAGCCGGCTTGTCTAGGGACTACATAGGAACAAAAATCTCCTCAAATCGCTGCGCCGGCGTGACGAGAGAGAACCTAAGTACCTTCCTTGTAATCAACCGAGACATCGAGCCACAAAATCCGTGGCACTTGAGAACCGACACCTACACGCCATAAAACTCACCTGCAGGAGTCCAAGATTTATCTTGGCAGGAGTCCAAGATTTATCTTGGCAAGAGTCCAAGATTTATCTTGGCAGGACTCGGCCCACTACCATTAAGTTAAGCAACAAAACACCTACAAAAAGTATAACAATGAAGCGCGACAGAGGGCCATAACCTAATTAAGTACAACGAATTACGCGGATAAACGAATTAAATACTCAACAAAAAAATCGACTTTTATCGTTTGTAGTAGGCGATTTATCGCCTCACTTAGAAAGAGGCCCAATTGAATCGTTTGTAGCGTTTGTAGTAGGCGAGTTATCGCCCACTAACTTTCAATCCTACCATTACGCCGATAAAAAATCCGTTTCGGAACGCGTATCCGTTGTACTATCAGTATAAAACCTCCCATAATAAATCTCACACTGTCCATTAACTGAGAGAAACAACATGAGATATGCGACACAACAAGCACTTGTTTCTGAAGAACCAGATATTGACTACCCTGAAACGGATGGAAAACCGATGGCCGACACTGACACTCAACGTAAACCACTCACCTATGCCCGTAGAAGCATTAGACTACCATTTTCAAAACCAACCTAATGTTTACGTTTCTGGAGACCTACTGATTTATTACGAAAAAGGCAGCTCCAAAAAATCAGTGGCTCCCGATGTCTTTGTCGTGTTTGGAGTTCCTAAATATGATAGAAAGATTTACCAAACTTGGGCAGAACGCAAAACCCCCGATGTCGTCATTGAAATCGCCTCACCTTCCACCTATAAAAAAGATGAAAAAGAAAAACCCGAACTGTATCAACGCTTAAGCGTACAAGAATACTTTCAATACGACCCAACTGGCGACTACCTGCCACAGCCCTTACGTGGACGGACACTCGATGACAAAGGACGCTATCAGGACATCCCAACCGAGACGCTGAAAGACGGCACAAAAATCCTCACCAGTCGTTTACTGGGACTTGAACTGCGTTTGGAAAAATACAAACTGAGAGTTTTTGATCCCTTAACTGAAGAATATCTGTTTACCTACTCTGAAGAAGCGGATGCCCGCCGACAGGCCCAAAAAGAAGCCATGCATGAGCGGAAACGAAAGGAATGGGCCCAGCGTGATGCATTACTTGAACGCCAACGGGCCGATAAAGAACTGCAACAATTAGCCCAGCGTGAGGCCTTACTTGAACGCCAACGGGCCGAACAAGCGCAACTTAAGGCCGAACAAGAACGCCAACGGGCCAACAAACTGGCCGAGCAATTACGTGCGCTAGGCATCAACCTAGACGCGATAGACTGAGTGCTACCAAAAACTTCCAATGTTTTCAACACTTTGGAGGTTTCGTGTTTGTAGTAGGCGATTTATCGCCTCACTTAGAAAGAACTCCAAGACTTATCGATGCAACGAAGGACTCCAAGACTTAGCGTGAGGCGATTACAAGTCGATTACAAACAGGCTAAGCAACCAAACACCTACAAAAAGTATAACTAATAAAACGCGAAGAGGGCCATAACACAATTTGACAAGAACCAAAATATTTTATGGCCCCCAAACCAGACAGTCCAAAAACCCGCGTGATGCGATAAATCGCCTACTACAAACACATATCCTTTATAAAATACAATCCTTGTAGTTATTGGAATATGAGTTTGCAATAACGATTGACATTGTTGTTAGAAAAGGCCATCATTGGTACTCGCTTTCGTTACTCATTTAAACTCACTTATCAATTACCAATTACCAATTACCAATTACCAATTACCAATTACCAAAGCACTATGTTTTAAAAACCCACCTTGGCAGGAGTCGGCCCTGAGAAGAAACTGAGAAATCCGATTTTTAAAAAAGATTTCTGGATGAAATTGAGAAATCCTTTGCAAAAAATATGATTTATGAATTGAAACTGAGAAATCCGATTTTTCCAAAAACTCGGATTTCTGCGGATTGCTAACTAGACAAACTTATGATGAGTTTATTTTAGAAATCATTGATTTATAATAACAAACCCGGATTTAACCTGATTATCAAGTACCACCAAACCGAGTCCTCATAAATCCAATGGACGATGAAAACACTACCAAAAAAACACTTTGGCATCAAATCCTAGGCCGAATTTTTGAATTTCTATTAACGCCGTTGGGGATAACCGTTTCAACCAATGTTGATGTGATGGCTAACCCACCCAAAGCGGATATTTTGTTATTAAAACGACTTGACCAAAATTGGACTGAAGAACAACTGGAACGATTACCCGACGGGATTAGAGAGAGCAACGCACCTCAAATTTTAATTGAATTTAAGGCCACTGAATCTCTTTCAAAAGAAACCTTTATTCAAGCGGCAGCGTATGAACACTTTTACAAACAGTCACAAGAATTAAAGGATGAGGAAATACAAACCTTTGTGCTCTGTGCGATACAACCCCAAAAAGCTAACCGGGAGCAATACGGTTATCACATCCAAGTCCGGCGGGGCGTTTATCAAAGTGATAATATTGCGTTTAGTCATATCACGTTGATTTCGCTTAACGAATTACCCGATGAACTTCATAATGCTTGGGTAACGTGTTTAGCCAGTAAAAAGCTCAAACGCCTTAACGCGTTTAACCGGTTGAAATCTGAAGGTTTCGACCTCATACCCAAGCCATTCAAATGGTTTTTAGCTGAATTATGGCAACTTATCTCAATAAAAGGAGATGATGACATGACACTTGATTTAAGCCCTCAACAAATTGAGGATATGGGCCAAATGTGGGGTGATATCCTTTTGCCGACAATACCGCTTGAAAAACGCTTAGCCGGTGCCAACCCGGTTGAGGTAATCAATCTCTTTAAACAGACAAATCAATTGGGGAAATTGTCTTTTTCAGAAATTGAAGAACTTGAATTCCACCTCAAAAACCTCAAACAACAGAAAAAAGGCTAATCAGTTATCAATGAGAAACTGAGAAATCCTATTTTTCCAAAAAATATGATTTCTGCGAATTTCGATTTCTGCGGATTTCTGGGTGGCCTGGAAACCTCCGCTGCGCGGCGTGAGGCGATAAATCGCCTACTACAAACGTACAAACGTACAAACGTACAAACGTGCGAGATGCAATCTTTGTAGTTATTAGTGGGCCATGTTGTGGGATTGATAGCACTCAATTTGGTTAATGGCCCACTTTCTGGGAAAGGTTAGGACTGGCGCTAGGAGAACACCCGCGTGAGGCGATAAATCGCCTACTACAAACGTATGATTAGTTGATGTGTTAATTATTGATTTCTAATAACAAGCCCGGATTTAACATTATTATCAAGTACCACCAAACCGAGTCCTCATAAACCCAATGGACAATGAAAACTCCACCAAAAAAACACTTTGGCATCAAATCCTAGGCCGAATTTTTGAATTTCTATTAACGCCGTTGGGGATAACCGTTTTAACCGATGTTAAGGTGATGGTTGAGCCACCCGAAGCGGATATCTTGTTATTAAAACGATTTAACCAAAATTGGACCACAGAACAACAGGAACGATTACCCGACGGGATTAGAGATAGCGCTGCACCTCAAATTTTAATCGAATTTAAGGCCACTGAATCCCTGAAAAAAGAAACCTTTATTCAAGCAGCAGGGTATGAACACTTTTACAAACACTCACAAAAATTAACGGATGACGAAATACAAACTTTTGTGCTCTGTGCGATACAACCCCAAAAAGCTAACCGGGAGCAATACGGTTATCACATCCAAGTACAACCCGGCGTTTATCAAAGTGATAATATTACTTTAGAACATATCACGTTGATTTCGCTTAACGAATTACCCGATGAACTTCACAATGCTTGGGTAACCTGTTTAGCCAGTAAAAAGCTCAAACGCCTTAACGCGTTTAACTTGTTGAAATCTCAAGGCTTCAAACTCATACCCAAGCCTTTCAAATGGTTTTTAGCCGAATTATGGCAACTTATCTCAATAAAAGGAGATGATGACATGGCACTTAATTTAAGTCCTCAACAAATCAAGGAAATGGGCCAAATGTGGGGTGATGTCCTTTTGCCGACAATACCGCTCGAAAAACGCTTAGCCGGTATACCACTTTCAGAACGCTTAACCGGTGCCAACCCGATTGAGGTGATGAATAACTTCAAGCCTGAACAACGCTTAGCCGGCTTGTCTCTCGAAGACCTGTTAGCAGGTACCAACCCGATTGAAGTGATGAATAACTTCAACCCTGAACAACGCTTAGCTGGCTTGTCTCTCGAAGAAATCGAGGCTTACCTTGAACAACGAAAACAACAGAGTTAAAGCGTTTAAAGTTATCAATGAGAAAATGAGAAATCCTATTTTTCCAAAAAATCGGATTTCTGCGGATTTCTGGGTGGCCTGGAAACCTCCGCTGCGCGGCGTGAGGCGATAAATCGCCTACTACAAACGTGTGAGATGCAATCCTTGTAGTTATAAGTGGGCCATGTTGTGGAATTGATAGAGTTTATTTTGTTAATGGCCCACTTTCTGGGAAACGTTAGGACTGGCGCTTGGAGAGCGCCCGCGTGAGGCGATAAATCGCCTACTACAAACGTGTGAGATGCAATCCTTGTAGTTATAAGTGGGCCATGTTGTGGGATTGATAGAGTTGATTTTGTTAATGGCCCACTTTCTGGGAAAGGTTAGGACTGGCGCTAGGAGAGCGCCCGCACGTAAGGCGATAAATCGCAACACGGCCGGCGAAGGAGTCCAAGATTTATCTTGGCAGTGTACATCAGTTAGAAATCACGATTGACATTCTTGTTAGAAAAAGCCACCATAGCTACTCACTCTCATTAACCATTTCAACTCAGTTAAAAATAACCAATGACCAATGACATCTCACCAAAAAGGAGTACTAACAAATGTTAACCAAAACACACCCCCCAACCGCATGGCCTCCGATAGCGGCCGTGCTATCCAAAAAGCGCCACGCGCTGGTAGGATTAGCGTTGCTATTTATCGCACCGCCTTTACACGCCGACACGTTCACAACCTGCCGCGACGTAACACAAATTCCCCAAGCCCAGTGCAACACATTAGTTGCACTATACGACAACACGGCCGGCGATAACTGGACAAACAACACCGGCTGGAAACAAACCGATACGCCGTGTAGTTGGTACGGTGTGACATGCAGTGGTAGCGAAGTCAGTCAGATTAGCCTGTCATCCAATCAACTGACAGGGCCTATTCCGTCTTTAAATACGCTCGCCAGTTTGCAGACGTTGGAGATAAGTGGCAACCCACTGTGCCAAGACTCCAACGCCAACTACGCAGGCTGGACAGAAGTGGACGAGTTTCCAACTTGTGGCAATCCCAATATCACATTGACTAGCCCGGCTCATGGTGCGACGAGTATTCCAATCTCAGGGCAAGTCTTTACTTGGGAACCTGATTCAGAAGCCTCTGCTCATCGCATTGTGATTAGTACACAAGCTGATTTTGCCAATTTCACTGATACTGGTAGTGGTGGATATTGCAATGAGACGACGACTTGTTTAACCGCAGCCGCTGAGGGTATGCAAAATTATACCGCCCTTAATTTGTCTGAAAACACTACTTATTATTGGAAAGTGAGGGCAAGTAGAAATCCCACTTTTTGGTCTGAGGTACACTCATTTACGACGGGTGCTGCTGCACCGAAAACGGGTTGCAACGGCGACACCCAACTCCCTGACAATTTGTGTGAAGGTTTAACGGCTTATTATCCCATGAATGGCAATGCCAATGATGCCAGTGTGAATGGTTTACATGGCACTGAATTTGGCAACCCAACTTATGTTGATGGTGTCGTTGGGCAAGCACTTAAATTGACTGAAGCTGATGATTACATTGGGATTGATAAACGGATAACCCTGCAAGATGATTTTACGACTTCTTTTTGGGTAAAACTGGATAAAAAAGCCGGCTCTCATAATATGTTTATGAACGGTGCCAATTCTAGTGAATATAATGTATTCAACTTTTCTTGGCGTGGTACTTTAGAAGCAACGGTTAATGGACCCATCCAAAATAGCACTAGTCAATTTGACTTATTAAATGATCGGTGGAATTTTATTGTCTATCGTAATGAAGATAGCGTTATTAACGGTTACATTAATAACGAGCTGTTCCATTCCTACGATATTTCTAAGGTAAGTCCAAACATCGTCATTGATTATCTTGTTATAGGAAAAGATCAAGATTGTCTTGGTGGGTGTTTCGATAGTAAACAATCTTTATTTGGTGCAATAGATGAAGTTACGATTCATAATCGGGCTTTGACAGATGCAGAAATCCAGAGCCTTTACAACTCAACCAAACCGGCTACCACCGGCTGCAACGGCGACACCCAACTCCCTGACAATTTGTGTGAAGGTTTAACGGCTTATTATCCCATGAATGGCAATGCCAATGATGCCAGTGGAAATGGGCATGATGGCATAGTGCATGGTGCTACTTTGACTGAAGATAGATTTGGAAACCATGAGAGTGCTTATAACTTTGATGGGGAAAGTGATTATATAAAGGTTGCCGATGCACCGAGTCTCAGTGGATTCCAAGCAATAACACTATCAGCTTGGTTTTATAAAGAAGAACTGCAAGATACTGTTGCAGGAATTGTCACAAAATGGTTTCAACTGAATGCTGCTGAAACAATTCGTGAACAGGATACGTATGCTATGTACATTCGTAATGATGATAATAGTATTCATGGCTATACGAATAACAATTGTTGTGAGGGTGCAATTGGCAGCTTTCCAAAGGAACAATGGGTTTCTGCAACTTTTATCCACACGAAAGATGAAGGTGTAAAAATTTACGTGAATGGGCAACAGGTAGGAAGCTTAAATGCAACAGGAGCCATTGCAAGTTCTACAAATCCAGTTATCATTGGTGCTGATAACTACAAAGGACAACGTATTTGGCGTTTTTTCAAAGGCAAAATAGATGATGTGCGTATCTATAATCGGGCTTTAACAGATGCCGAAATCCAAAGCCTTTACAACGCGGCTCCTGTTACATCTGATGAAACCGTGCTAGAAGACGCTGAAGATGGCAACACGGAAAACTGGAGTATTTACTATGGAACCGATAAAGAAGGCGGTGCGGCTTTCGCAAATGTCTTTGATGACGACAAAAATAGTCAAGTCATTGACTTTAAAGGCAACCCTGACTCAGCTTATAGATTCATTAAGCCGGATGGTAGTCCACTGAGTACCGAGAATTTCATTGCGCGTTGGAGCATGAAAATCACGGAGAGTGGTATAGGCAATCCGCATATCAATAAAACTTTCTGGAAGGTTAAAACCAGTGGCTCTGTTGTCTATCTGGAATACCGTACTGGTTTACCTTTAGGTTGTAATCTCAATAGCGATGGACATTACGCGATTTGTGGTTTGGGTTATGAGTTGCGAGATAGTCAGTGGCATAACATTACCCGCGACTTAAAGGCCGATTTAAAAGCTGCCGCCCCGGACATTGAATTACTATCCGTTGAACACGTCCAATTTAATATGGTTGGGCGCGTTGACGATATTCAGTTGCTAAACCGCAATGACGTCAATTTCCACACCATCAGTGGCACAATCACCAATAATGGTCAAGGTGTCAGCAGTAAATCCTTGTCTAACACGGGTGCTGATTGCCAAGCCTCTGATAGTCATGGTAATTTTACATGCACAGTGCCAGAAGGGTGGTACGGCTCACTCACGCCTGAAAACACCAATGAGCATTATTTTGCACCGCTCACTCGCGCTTATAGTAAAGTCTCCGAGGATATCACCGGGCAAGACTTTACCGTTAGATTGATTGAAGACGGTTTAGAAGACGCTGAAGATGGCGATACCGATGGTTGGAGTATCTCCGCTAACCCACAAGGCGATTCTGCATTTGCAAATGTTTTCGATAGCGAAAAAGACAGCCGTGTGATTGAACTAACCGGTAATTCACGCTCCACCTATCAGTTTGTATTCCCTGATGGCAGTCCGTTGAGTACCACTAATTTCATTGCTCGCTGGGATGTCAATATGGCAACGGGATTTGGCACCGTTTTCTGGCGTGTTGAGACAACGGGATCGGTAATCTATATGGAATATCGCCTAAATACACCATTAGGTTGTCATCTCAGTAGCAAGTCAACTTATGCTATCTGTGGGGTGGGTGAGAATATGCAAGATAACACTTGGTACACCATCACTCGCGATATCAAAGCAGATTTAAAAACCATTGCGCCAGACATTGAATTGCAATGGGTTGAATTTGTGCTGGTTCATACGGCTGGGCGCGTGGATAACATTCAACTGCTGAAAGAAATGCCCGCTATCGACTGCACCGCCGTCACTGAAATTCCCACCGCCCAATGTGAAGCCCTAGTCGCCCTGTACGACAGCACCGGGGGCGATAATTGGACTAACAACGACGGTTGGAAAACAACGGATACGCCGTGTAGTTGGTTTGGTGTGTCTTGTGAGAATGGCGTTGTCACCGCGATTGACTTAGATGACAACAACTTAACCGGTACTTTGCCGGATTGGAGTGCTTTAACCCGTTTGCAAGAATTACTGCTTGGTCATAATAAAATCACGGAGACTATTCCAGAGCTAAGTAGCCTGACTAACCTCAAAGTGTTAAGTCTGAAGTATAATGATTTGACTGGCACGATTCCAGAGTTAAGCCATTTAAGCCAATTGACGACGCTTTGGTTGGAAGGGAATAACTTGACCGGTTCAATCCCAGATTTCTCTGGTTTAACGTCATTGACTGGAATACACCTTTCAGCTAATCAGCTCAGTGGCGAAATTCCAGATTTGAGTGGCTTAACGTCGGCTCATTCCATTTATTTAGGGGACAACCAGTTAACGGGTAGTATTCCCGATCTGAGTCGTGTCACTAATTTATGGAATTTCAGCGTTGCCAATAATCAATTAAGCGGCGAAATCCCTAGTTTGGCATCTTTACCAAAACTGGAATCATTTGATTTAACTGGTGACAACAACAAACTCTGCCGAAATACCGAAGCAGACTACGCCGGCCGGCCCGAAGTTGACGCATTCCCCCTTTGCGGCACCCAAGCCCCGGAAGCCGTCATCGCCGTCTCGGAGCCACAAGAACAGTCAGATGGACTCGCCGTCAGCTTTGATGCCAGCGGCTCAACCGATTCTGATCCAGATGGGAATATCACCAGCCAGATTTGGATAACTTCCGATGGTCAAATCGCCACCGGAGTCAATCCGACTATAACCTTCTCCGAACCGGGCGAACAGACCGTGACTTTGATCATCACCGACAACACAGGCAAAACCACCAGCGTTAGGCAGACAATCACCGTCGCCAAGCCCCTAGAGATATTTTCCTTAACCCTCACCAAACAAGGCACAGGCAAAGGTGAATTTCACTCAACCGCACCCGACACAGCGATTGACTGCGACATCGACTGTCAGCGCGCCAAGAATGACTACAACTCAGATACCGTAGTCACCCTACAAGCCACACCCGCGGCCGGCTCAATCTTCACCAGTTGGAGCAACGGTTGCGGCGGCACAAGCAATCCGACGACGGTGCCCATCAACCGGCAAAGATACTGCACGGCCACCTTTGACTTAGATCCGGCCCAACAGCAACTACACCGATTCCGAATCGCCAAAATCGGTGACGGCAGCGGCCGCATTACCGTCAAACAAGGCCGCGACGTAATAACCCAATGTTCCAGCGCCGACTGCGAAGCCAAATACTTCCCGTCCGGCACCGAGCTCACCTTAACCACCAACATCGCCAACGATGCCACCTTCGTCGGTTGGAGCGAAGACTGCCACGGCACCGAACCCAGCATCACCGTAACAATAGAACACGCCACCAAATGCACCGCCGAATTGGCCTTACGCCCACCAGAGCCTATTGAACGGAGACTCACCGTCACAACGGTGCAAGAAACAGTCAGTCCAAGCCAAGGCACAATCACCAGCAACGGCATTGAATGCGGCAATGGTAGCGACGACTGCGTAGAAAATTACCCACACGGTCAACAAATCTGGTTAAAGGCCACCCCCGCGCCCCACTCTTATTTCAAGGAATGGACAACCGATTGCAGTGGGACTGGAACCAGGACAACCCTGATAATGGACACAGACAAAACCTGCACCGCGATTTTTGGCAGCGACTCCGACACCAATGCCAACGATATGGTTAAAACGTTCCAAGATGAAGGCCAACTCAGCAGCGGTAAACAACTAACGGATACCTATCCGCCTTTTAACAACGACTACCGCCTTCAAGAAGCCTATCGCTTAGCCGAAAACGTGATGACCAAGATAGAAGAACACATCGTTCTGACCGGATCATGGCCCCATCAACTTCACGGCATCGAATGGTATTACCCACTGCCCAGCTACCTATACACCAAAAGCATTCAAGTCGTTTCAGGCGGCACCAATGTAAAACAAGCCAATGGTATCGAAGAATATGTAGAAGGCGACTACCTCAAAGTCGAAGTCCTACTGATAACAGAAACTGGGATTGAAGAAATCATACCCATATTGATTTCCCCCAACCAGGAACCCCCAGAATCGTCCTCAACAATGAGACGACGAGGCCATGGATACTGCTGGTGGTGGTACCGTCCCTGGTGGTGGCGATGGCGATGGTAATTAGGCCCCAACCCCGATGGGGAAAATAATAATTAATGATTAATGATTAATGATTAATGATTAATGATTAATGATTAATGATTAATTAGGCCCCAACCCCAAAGGGGTTGAATATGAATAGCCCTAAGTGAAACCTCTCATCGTTCGTTATACACAAGTGTTCTTAAGGCTCAAAGAAATCCGAAAAGAAATCCGATTTTTTGGAAAAATCGGATTTCTCATTATCCCAAGCACTGGTTTCTGAACCAGATATCGACTAGCCTGAAACAGATGGAAAACCCATCGTTTGTAGTGTTTGTAGTAGGCGATTTATCGCCTCACTTAGAAAGAGGCCCGTTTGTAGGCGATTTATCGCCCACTAACTTTCAATCCTACCATTACGCCGAGAAAAAATCCGTTTCGGAACGCGTATCCGTTGTACTATCAGTATAAAACCTCCCACAATAACTCTCACACTGTCCATTAACTGAGAGAAACAATATGACACCGGCGACACAACAAGCACTTGTTTCTGAACAGGATATCTTCTCAAATAAATCCGAGTTTTTCAACACAAAATAGGATTTCTTTGAAGTGAAATTCACCAACAAATTATTCACTGACAACTGATAACTAACAACTGATAACTGACAACTGATAACCACTACGTTGGTTGAGGGCCAGGCCGAGGAAATCGATAGTTTTACAAGCCCAATTCACCAGATATGAAATTGACTTTTTTAGACTAATAGTACAACGGATACGCGTTCCGAAACGGATTTTAAGAAAAGGGGGTGGCGAAATAACTTAGCCATGACGAGTTATTCCTAAAAGAAGTTGTACTTTCAGTATAAGCTACAAAATTGTCGCATTGCTTGCAATTGTTATTGCATGATTTAGAATGACGATGTTTTGTACATTGCGGACGAAATCCAGAAACCATTCACTGACAACTGACAACTGATAACTACTACGTTGGTTGAGGGCCAGGCCGAGAAAATCGACAAAATTGTTTTACAATAATAGCTCAATTCACCAGAATATCGGCTTGACTTTTTTAAGGAGATACAAAGTTGTCGCATTGGTTGCAATTATTATTGTATGGGTTATTAATTTCGCTAATTTTGGTGGCGTTTGTTTGGCGGAAAAAATGGCATGAGTGGATAGCCCAACGATTTTCCGATGTGTTGTGGTACATCAGAAAACTACGGCATTCCATCAAGCAATGGCCGCATTCCGTCAAGCAAGGCTGGCATACTGTGCCACGTTTTTATCGCAAACTCACCAAGAGTTTGGTTGTGGGCCTCGCCATCATGTGGTTGATGATGGTTTCTTATAACTATGCTTGGGTGATGAATATAGAAGATACCGGCATGGATTGGCTGATGGCTCTCAATGAAGGCATGATACCGCCGTTATCTGAAAAAAATATCCCACCCTTTGTGTTAGTGGATATTAATGACGAAACTTACCACGCTTGGGGTGAACCGTTGTTTACACCGAGAAATCGCCTAACCAATCTAATTAAGGCGGCCGTCGATGCCAAAGCGCGTATGGTGATAGTGGATATCGATATCAGTCAACCCACGCCAGTTGAACGTTCACCACTACACCCGGATGATCAGGCCCTCAAAAACTATCTGGAGGACTATGTCACTGAATGCAAAGCGAAAACAGAACAATCTGAATGCCCGTCTATTATTTTTGTGCGTGCTTTTCGGGCCGTGCCTGATCCGGTTCCAGTGCCACGCACCGGTTTTTTAGAAGAAATTATTGCACACTCAGCACCTTACCTACAATGGGCCTCGGCACATTTTTATCGTGCAGAGGATCAAGTGGTTAGGCGTTGGCAATTATGGCAGCCCGCTTGTAGCACCGATAAACAGCCACAGATTGTCCCATCCATTGAATTGTTAGCAATGGCGATGGTACAAAATTGTACCACTAAGCTACAAAAAGCCTTGCAGCCGTTCCAGCCTCAAAACTGCAATGGTCATCAATATGTACCTTTACAGTCGCCACCACCTGAAACCGTTACAGTGTGTCAATTGACTATCGGTACCAAGATACGAGACGTTAATCAACGGATTATGTATAGTATGCCTTGGTTAAAGGAAAATAAATTACCATGGGTGATGCTGACTCAGGCCGATGAAGAGGCCCTAACGGTTTGCTCGGCTCAAAGTGTGGAATCCGGAACTGAGAAGGATTGTTTGGCGCGTTTGACGGATCGCATTGTTGTTATTGGCGGGAGTTATCGTGACGGCGGCGATGTTCATTTGACTCCATTGGATGAGATGCCCGGTTCTCTTATTATTATCAATGCCATTCATTCTTTACTGCACTATGAAAAAATTGAGCAGTTGCCTGAGTGGGGCAAAGGGTTGATAACGGTCGTATTAATTATTATTATGAGTTTACTGTTTGCACGCTTTACCTCTTTTTGGGGCCTGATGCTTTCAGGGGCTTTTCTGATATTTATCATGTTGCCGGTGAGTATTTTTCTGTTCCGTTATGGTGTCTGGCTGGACTTTGCACTGCCTTTAATCGTGGTACAAGTTTACCGCATCGCTTCTGACTTTGATGAACGGCAGGAACGACGGATTCGAGTCAATTCAAGCTAATTTACCAAGAAATCCGAGTTTTTCAAAAAATCGGATTTCTTTGAAGTGAAATTCACCAACAAATTATTCACTGACAACTGATAACTGACAACTGATAACCACTACGTTGGTTGAGGGCCAGGTCGAGAAAATCGACAGCTTTACAAAAAAACTCAATTCACCAGATATGAACTTGACTTTTTTAAGGAGATACAAATTTGTCGCATTGGTTGCAATTGTTATTATATGGGTCAATATTAATAATATTACTCGTGTTCTTTAGGCAGAAATTGCTTAGATTAGTTAAATGTATAGTTCAACTATTTTCCCATTTGTTGAAGTGCACCAAAGAACTCTTCAAGAAAGTATTGAATTTCATATGGAATCCCATCAATTTTATAAGAAATGGTTGCACACTCAGCACCCTACCTACAATGGGCCTCGGCACATTTTTATCGTGCGGAGGATCAAGTAGTTAGGCGTTGGCAATTGTGGCAGCATGCTTGCACAAGCGATAAACAGCCGCAAGTTATCCCTTCCATTGAATTGTTAGCGATGGCCGAAGTTCAGGGGTGTAGCGCGAACGAGATACAAGAGAAGTTAAAACCGTTCCGTCCTAAAAACTGCGAGGACAAATATGAGGCGCCGTCTGAACCCATTGAAGAATTGTGTGGGTTGCCGTCCATTAGTACCAAAATACGAGACATTAACCAACGGATTTTGTACACTATGCCTTGGTTAAAGGATAAGCGCTTACCACTTGTTATGCCGACTGAGGCCGATGAAGAGGCCCTAACGGTTTGCTCAGCGATCAATGTGATCGGCTCTAAGCCTGATGAGGACTGTTTGAAACGGTTGACTAATCGCATCGTTGTAATCGGTGGGAGCTATCGTGATGGGGGCGATGTTCATTTAACGCCGTTAGACGAGATGCCCGGTTCTCTTATTATTATCAATGCAATTCATTCGTTACTACACTATGGAAAAATTGAGCCGTTACCTAGCTGGGTAAATTTCTTGCTAACGGCCCTATTAATTATTATTATGAGCGTCCTGTTTGCACGATTTAGTTCTTTTTGGGGTATGGTGCTTTCAGGGGTGTTTATCATCATTATCATGTTGCCGGTGAGTATGTATCTATTTCGTGAGGCGGTGTGGTTATATTTTATACTACCATTAATTGTGGTACAAATTTACAGAATCGCTTCTGACTTTGATGAGCGGCGTGAACAACGGAATCTGGGTAGTGGTGGCCTTAAAAACCAAATTTATTGAAGACAATTTGTAAATGAAGTCACACCAACTTTTATAGGAGGCTAAGTATGCAAAAGTTCAATCCAAACTTTAGCCATGCCATTTGGAAATGGCGAACAATCTGGCGCGGACTCTGTTTCGCGTTGATGCTTGTTGTGGTGATGCCAGTCTGGGCGGAAGAGATGACTTCGGTTAAATCTTCATACATTGGAAATGCCACAGATTTCGTCAAGGATTGGTGGAATGGTTTGTGGGAAAGTTCCCATAAAACAAAAAAAATGGGCGGTTCTAGGAATATCTCCAAACAACTCACAGAGGACGCGCTTGTTGTACCCTTCCTAGAAGGAAGGGTATGTGATGCCAAACTGAGAGTCGGCAAAGATAAAGTCTATTTTTGGTTAAAAGGAGGTAAGCCGCCTTATACGATTAAGGTGGAAAAAGGAGGTAAGGTAATAGGTTTTAAATCCAACATCAAGGAAGCCGAGGTTTCGCTAAATTGGGGGGCCGAGTTGAAAGTGGGTACCCATTATTGGGTGATAGTCAGCGACACCGCCAAGAACAGCGAACCCGTGATTACCCGTTTTAAAGTAGTCGCTGACTCGCAGCTGCCAAAGCCAACCCAGAAAGAAATGCTAGACATCAAGAACATCAAGAATAGCCAAGAGCGACTTTCTTCATGTGTACAGTGGTTGGCAACACAAGAAAATGGTGAATGGGCCTTTGAAGCGTATCAGTTATCAATGAATGGACGGACTGACGAGATATTATCCCTCTGCGGAATAACTAGATAGTGTCCCACAAGAAAGGCAAAAGTTATCCGATTTTTCAACAAATCGGATTTATTTGACATTAAAGGAGGCTAAGTATGCAAAAGTTCAATCCAAACTTTAGCCATGCCATTTGGAAATGGCGAACAATCTGGCGCGGACTGTGTTTCGCGTTGATGCTTGTTGTAGTGATGCCAGTAGCTGCTAACGTCACTGTTGAAGAGCGTTCCGTCAGCGAAAATCTGGGGAGTCTGTTGACGAGTTGGTGGAATCATTTATGGGACAGTTCCTATCAAACAGCCAGTAGAGCAGTTTCTAGGAACCTCCCCAAACAAGTCCAACAAGACGCACTTGTGATACCCTTCCTAGAAGGAACCATAGGTGATGCCAAGCTGAGGGCCGGTAAAGAGGTGATTTATTTGTGGCTGAAAGGAGGTCAGCCGCCCTATACGGTTGAGGTGCAAAAACAAGGAAGTCCAACCAAGGAATTAGAAAAAACCTTCAATGACGACAAACCCGTGTTCCATTTAGCCTTGGAAGAGGGTGCCTATTATTGGCTAACTGTCAGAGATTCCGCCAAGGACAGTGAACAGGTTATCACCAAGTTTCAAGTCATTGCAGAGTTACCACCGCTGCCAACCAGTGACAAGAAACAAGAAATTAAAAATAGCCAAGACCAACTGTATTCATGTGTGTACTGGTTGGCAACTCAAGAACAGGGTGAATGGGCCTTTGAGGCCTATCAATTTTCAAAGGTAGGTGCGGCTGATGAAGTGCTCTTATCACTACTTTGGCCATTCCATTTGGAATTGGCGAGCAATTGGACGCGGACTGTGTTTCGCGTTAATGCTGGTTATGGTGATACCTACATGGGCAAACGTAAAGGTTGTTCCATCGCCTGGCGTGTTCGGGAATGCTGTGGATATCGTCAAGGATATTTGGAACAGTTTGTGGAACAGTTCCCATGCACGGAGCAGCGCACTGGGTCGTTCAATTGCGAAAAGAATCAAAAAGGGAGAAGTTGTTATCCAGTTCTTAGAAGGAATAGAAGGTAAGGTACACCTCATAGCTGGCAAAAAGGTGCTCCATTTTAGGTTGATAGGAGGTAAGCCTCCCTATACGATTCTGGTGGAAAAAAGAGGGCGTATGATAGGTTTTAGTCATGTCAACTCCTCCAAGAAAGAGACGGAAGTGTCGTTAAAATTGAGTAAGACGCTGAAAAAAGGTGCCTATTGGGTAACCGTTAGCGATAACAGCAAACCTAAAACAGTCGTCGTTATGCAGTTTGAAGTAGTGAAAAACTTGCCGCTTTCTAAAAAAAGGCAGCCAACTGTTGGTTCTTGTGCGAAATGGCTGGCAGAACAAGGAAGCAAGAAATGGGCATTTGAAGCCTATCAATTTGGCAAAAATGGCGAGACGGATAAAAATATCTTGTCGGCGTGCGGAATGAGCCAATAAATACCCAACGTTCCAAAATAAGAAACCCATATTTTTATGGGTTTCTGTTCGTGGGAGCAAGATTGCAACCTGCTCCCTAAAGTCCGATCACATTAAAAATCTACCAATATCCTAGCCTAGTGGCGGGGATGATTCACATCCAATTCCCAATCAACAAAAACGGTGACCAATAATGAGGATGTTGATATTTTTCATCATCTTTGTTGTTATTCTTCCCAGTCGCCTCTTTTCCCAGCCTCCATAATCGCCTCTGAGCTTCCTGTAAGGCCCGTGCTATCGACCAGTTAGGCTCTTTTTTCAATTGCCGATAAAATTCGACCATCATGTAGGCGGTTGCAGGGTCTTTCACTTCCCAGAGTGTTCCAACAACACTACGGGCACCCGCCTTCAGGGCCAGGCCAGAAAGTCCTAGAGCCGCATGTTTATCTCCTTGGGCAGTTTCACAGGCACTTAACGTGAGCAATTCTATCGGTTGGGTTCTGAATTCAGCCAGATGAACAAATTCTTCCAAGTCGTTCATAAATATTTTCCCTAAAGCCTCGTCACGTTTACCTTCGGAGGTCTGTAAAAATGTTTCTTCTGGTTCCAAGTCAAAACGAGCATGAGTCGCCAAATGAACAATGGAATAAGGAACCTTGCGGAAGCTGTCTTTCAGGTTAGAAAGGGTAAATTCCTTATCAAAAAGACGATCTATTTCATAACCGAAAAGGCGATCTATCGGGTTAGACAAACAGGGTGGGTTATTTATCCAGCTATCAAGGGTTTCAATGGCAAATGAGTTGTCATCATCAACCTTAAGATTATCCATTAACACACAGGAGATTTTATTTAATTCAGCTTGGACATATTCAAGCCAATTAATTTCCTTATCTTCAAACTTAGTTGTTCCACTCAACAACACCCGACGAAAATCGCGTGACAACGGAGTGGGATCAGTCAGTTTCAAGCTAGGCGTGACAACCAGCGCGTAATCTTTTTGCAACACAAAATCCTGACCATCATGTAAAGCAGCAAAAGGGATGGCGTACAAAATATCACTCGGAACAATAATAAGGGTATCTATCTGCGGCTGTTTATCCAATACCTTAGTGACTGGTTGAAGAAGCAACTGATAGAGAACATTTGCTTCTTTTTTAAGCTTTTGATACTTGTTTTCAAACCCTTCAAGCCAATTAGCTTTTGGCTCTTTTTCAGTTCGATCTTGTTCCACTTCTAAAAGCTTCCTGAAACACTGGACAGCTTGATGAAAAGGTTGGGCTTTTGACAAGTCCAACTTTTCAAAACGGTTGCTCTGTTGTCTTTCAGCTTTTTCACAGTTGTACTCTGGTTCTTCTTCCGCCGTCTTGATTTCAAATCCATTGAGCTGTTTGTACTCGATCTTTCTGTTTTTGTTTGAAATCAGTAATAATTCAACACGATTCTTCAACACGATGGGGTAAAAAACGGCCACGTTGGGATGGGACGACAACAATTCGTCCACCTCTATCACTTTCTTTTCGGTGATACACTCATCCTGAAAGTAATTTCGCAACTCGGCCTGTTTGAACAATTCTAGCGCGTCTATGGCTTGTGCCAGCAGTTCATGTTTCTCTTTTTCTGAGGAGGCTTTTGAGGCCTCTTTGAGTAATAGATTGGCCCATTCCAAATCCATCTGTTCTTCCATATCTCGGATAGAGGGCGAGACACTACCGCAGTATTGACGAGCTTTCTGAAAAGAGTCAGAGGCATTCTCATAAGCTTGAATTGCTTCTTGATACTGTCCCTGCTTTTCCAAATAGGTTCCCAATTGCCACTGTAAACGCGCCAACTGTTTTGGATAATTCTGAAAGTGAAAGTGTGGATATCGTTGGACATGAAAAATGGCCGACCGAGCAAGTCGGACGGCTTCATTATAACGTCCTAGTTCGGCATAGAGTTCCGCCTGATAGCCTTTAGCCTCAGCCATAGAGAAAATATCGTCGTTCTTCTTGGCCACCCTGAATGCTTCAGTTAAAAGATTGTAGGCACGCCTTCTTGGTTGTGTTACTACTGAAGGTGGCAAATCCCGCATAAGTTGAGCGAGGCTAATTAAAGCAGAGGTTTTGTCATGCGAATCCGGTAACTCTTTTATCCGACGATAGAGCGTTTTACTTGCTTTATCTATTGGCTCTAATTCCTCCTTGGCCTTTTTCTCAACTACCTCTTCTTCATCTAACTTATTCTTATAGCCAAATTGTAAAGTTTGAAGGTGATTAAGGGATATTTTAACACCTAATATTTGATTAGCAGCTTGGATGTTGGCAAGGGATTGCTTATTCTCATATTTCGCTAAACCCCGATAATATTTGTCCTTAGCTGATTTCACTAAAGCCTGATAATCCTTATAATATTTGTCCTCAGCTGTCTTCTTAGACGTATTTCTGTCTCGTTTTTTCTGGTATCGAACAGGACCCTGCGGAAGTAGTTTCATTTGCTGCGTCATAACTTCACTTTTTTTGTGAAAGTGATGAATTTGCAACAACAAAACTTGGCCCCGTCTGTTCAATAGATTAGCGCACAGCAACGGGTAAGGCGTTTTTTCTTTATCACAAACAAGAATTTTGTCAGCTTCTTCAAGCGTGTCCAATGCTTTTTGGAGAATGTGCTCTTTTTTGAGAATCTTTTTTCTCGCTTCAACCTCTTTTTGGGAAAGAGTGTTCTTTTTGTCATCGTCCGTTTGGTAAAACGGAATTGTGTCACGGATTTTTCGCATCCCATAGTCCGTCTTTTTATATTGGTAGTCACGCATAGCGACATAAACATCACTCAAGCCCATCAGGACTTTAGCGCGGCTTACCGAATCGTTGATTTTATCAGCACGAAACTGAGCCTCTTCCAAGATGGGAAATGCTGCCTTCAAACGCCCCAAGCGCAGATAAGCATCGGCCAAACACACGGATGTGTTTATGTATTCTGGGGTGTTCTTAGAGAGGCGCAGACGTGCGTTCTCCCAATGTTCGGCAGCCGCTATAAAATTCCCCCGTTGAAAAGCCTTTCCGCCTTCCCCCTTTCCTAAGCAGTCTGAAGAAGACGCAAAGCCAAGCGAAGACAGTGTTAAACCGACTAATAACAGGCAAAGTTGACGGATAGATTTCATAACTGGATTCCTCTGATGAGTGAGTTGTTTAATAGAGAGCGCACTCTAATACTATGCAACTCAAATTTCAAGTCTGATTTTTTGCCGCATGCACGGGCACGCATGTAGTACAGCGACACAAGCGCGGATAATCGAATTAGCCGCCACGTAGTACAACTAATTACGCGGATAATCGAATTAATTCGCCGCCACGTAGTACAACTAATTACGCGGATAAACGAATTAGCCGCCACGTAGTACATAAGTACAGCGAATTACGCGGATAAACGAATTCGCCGCCACGTAGTACAACTAATATTGCGACTAATCGAATTAACGTGAGTTCGATCAGTGAGTTATCTAATTTTTAGCACACCAATTTTGATATGCCTTAAATAAATCTGCTCAGCATGTTCTAAATTAATCCCTATTAAAAACCGGGCTTTTTTCGTTCTATAAACATCAAACCCGCGAGCCCTCATTTCTCTACCAAAAACAATATTAGAAAACGCACGCACATTGTTTTGAGCACACCAATTTTGATATGCCTTAAATAAATCTGTAGTAGAAACCATGGATTAATGTTAACAGGTAGCATGATATCTGTCACATCCGTCACCTTGTTAAGTTAGTCAAAATCAATGAGTGACAGAATGACAGATATGCCAAGAGTTTTCTCATATGAGATAGAATCTTTTCAAAACTCTCGGCACATCTGTCACCCTGTCACCTTTTCTAAAAAGATGATATAAAACATAAACTTAACCGGTGACAAGACAACTTATATCTTTGACATTAATCGTCACATCTGTCACCCGTCATATTTGTCACGTTCACACTATCTCAGCATGTTCTAAATTAATCCCTATTAAAAACCGGGCTTTTTTCGTTCTATAAACA
>NBMI01000154.1 GCA_002085445.1 Candidatus Parabeggiatoa sp. nov. 2 | reverse complement strand
ACTAATTTTTGGTGTCATTGTCGCTATTGTCTGGGTAGTTTGAAAGACGATTAAGTCGCTTCGTTAGGATTTATCACAGACGTCCAAGATAAATCTTGGACTCCTTGCCAAGATAAATCTTGGACTCCCCGCCCGCCCCTATTTTTTGCGAGAAAATATGATCTGTTTTGAGCGTCAACATGGCCCCCAATTGACGTGGGTTGTTCCTTAATACTATACTTTACAAATTTGCGCTTTTGTCATTACTAGCTAGTCCGTAAGATTTATCCTACCTGATAACAGTCACACATCAACAAAAATTAGATCAAAGAAATCCGTTTCTTAGAGAAATAGGATTTCTAAACGCAAACAAATCGGATTTCTTGAAGAAATCGGATTTGTTATATTTCTTAGACACCAAACGGAGAAAATCGAATGCCAGAGCAACGCATTACTGTTACTATTGATGAAGAAGGTAAAATCACGGCTAAGACAGCCGGTTTTCAGGGAGAAGCCTGTTTAGATGAGTTGCAAAGTCTTTTGGAAGAGTTAGGCACGCTTCAGGAAGTGAAAAAAACGGATGAGTATTATCAGCAGAATGCTGTCACAGTCACACATCAACAAAAATTAGGTCAAAGAAATATCTAGAAATCCGATTTATTCAAGAAATCGGATTTCTGAAAACCGGAGAACAGAACAATGAGTGCTGTGGTTAAAACCGTTACGCCTTTTACCCAACGTGAGTTGTTGTTGGAAGCGTTGGATGAACTGAGTGTTGAATATCAGGAAAAGGGCAACGCCATTATGACTGAACGGGTGGACGATTACGGGGCACAACGTTTTATCTATGAACAAGGGGCTTATCGTTTTCAACATGATTCCTCGCCTTGGCGACAATTGAATTTAAAGGAATGGAAAACCGTGTCGGCTTTTTTGGGGGCCGTGGAAAAAGCCTATCACCAAGCTTATGAACGCTTGCAGCAACGTCTGGCTGAGGAAGAACGTCGTCGGCTTGAAGAAGAACGTCAACGTTTCGTGGAGCAACAAAAGCAGGCTGTGATACAACGGGCAACAGAACAGGGCTATAACGTCAAAGAAATTCGTAAGAGTAACAAAATTCAATTACAATTGGTACGTACTACTTATTGAGATTGAGAAATCCGATTTTTCAAAAAAATCGGATTTCTTTAGTATGGTAAAAAAAATGCCCCAACCTTTTAATATCGCACATATAGAACCTAGTAGTTTCATTTATGGGCCCGGTGAACGCGTTGTTATCTGGGTGCAGGGCTGTACTTTGGGCTGTCGGGGATGTTGGAACCGGACGATGTTATCAAAACGCCCTAAGCAACTGATAGCGCGTGAAGAATTGTTACAGCAAATTCTTGATCTTGATTCTATTCAAGGCATTACCTTGCTTGGAGGTGAACCCTTACAACAATTGAGCAATGTTTTGTGGTTATTACAACAAGTCAAATCAGTGGGTTTGGATACTATGGTGTTCACGGGTTATGAATGGGCTGAAATAACAAACGATGAAAAAGCGAAGATTTTGCCGTTTACCGATATTTTGGTATCAGGCCGTTATGTGGCAGCCCTACGCAATATCAACCTTCAATGGCGCGGTTCTTCAAACCAGCAAGTTCATTTTCCAACGGCCCTATACGATGCTTCTCTCATTAAAGAAGGCAACTATGTAGAGGTGCATTTTGAAGCAGATGGTCGTATGCGTATTTTAGGTTTTCCCGATGCTGACACAATGGCTGAGGAAAATTGGTAGTGGTGCCGGGTGAAGGAGTCCAATATACCATTTACTCAAGCAGTTTAAAAACTTCCTCCCGACTAATTGTCTCAGTTTGTTTACCTTCTTCTCTCGCACGAACCTGTGCAATTTCTTCAATAGCATCCTCTAGTCTTGAAAGAAATCTTCTTCAATGACTTCAATCAAAGCCGCTAATGTCGTACCAAAGGGGCTTTCCTAGGGCGGTGCCCCAGGCTTTATTAATGTCGTACCAAAGGGGCTCAAAGCCAGGGGCGTTCCTTTGTCTTCTAAGTAGGGTGGGCAACACGTCAGCAACAAAACACCTAGAAAAAGTCTCAAGAATGAAGCGCAACTGGGGGCCATAACTTAATTTGAAAACTGAAGAAGTTTTTTATGGCCCTCAAAATCGATACGCCAAAAACTTGCCAAATTATAGGTCAATAATAGGGGCCCGTGTGTCACTCACTCTGCGAAACTCAAGTTTGGACTTCGGCAAGTTTGGACTTTTGCAAACTCAAGTTTGAGTCCTGCCAAACTAAAGTTTGGACTCCAGCCGCCAGACTGAGTTGCGGCTTTTGGTTTTGATGGGCAAAGGTGTCAAAAGCGGTTTTTTGGGTTTAAGGAAAATATCTAGAAAAATCCTTTCTATGCAGGCACCGTACAAAAATCACGAGATCGTCTTTAATCAATAATCCAATTTTATAGGAACCAATTCTGATTCTATAATAAGTATTGCCTATTTTAAGCTTTTTTAAGTTGTCAACGTCTCGTAAGTCTTGTGCTTGTTCAACTTGTTCGATAGCCGTTTGTATACGTTTAAGAATATTAGCATTGACAATATTTTGTAAATCACGAGCAAAGCTGGCTTTAAAACTAACATTCATGTTTTAACCTCAAGCAGTTTAAAAACTTCCTCCCGACTAATTGTCTCAGTTTGTTTACCTTCTTCTATCGCACGAACCAGTGCAATTTCTTCAATCGCATCCTCTACCAATTGTTGAAAAAAGTCTCTTTTTTCTTCAATGACTTCAATCAAAGCCGCTTTGAACACGGCTTTTAGCTGTTCTTCATTAGTAATAAAAGTGGTTTCTGCCATAAAATCTCCTTATAAGTGAAAGGAATAAGTGCTATTCGTTTGCAGATAGGAATTTCCAGGGGCGTTGCCCCTGGCTTTATTAATGTCGTACCAAAGGGGCTAGAAAGGGGCTAAGCCGCCCCGTAGTAGCTCTGCTAGGGGCGTTCCTTTGTTTTCTAAGTTGGGTGAGCAATGCATCGCCCACCAAAACACCATCATTGTGAGGGCAACACGTTGCCCGCCCGGCTATTTTGGTGGATGCCATCCAACCATTACCCATCGTTTGCGAGCCTTAACCAGAAGTTCTCGATTGAGTTGTAACGCAACTACCGTCGCTCGTCTGGTGGCCGTTTTTTCAATTATATAACATCTTTCTTCATTCCAATCAAAATGTTCGTGCCATCGATCTTGACGAGGATGAAATAACGGTGCTTTTTGACCGGTTTCTGGAGCTGTCGCTTGAATTTGTATTCCTTTATATTCATTGCAAGGGCGACAAGCCAGCCAGAGATTATCATGTATTGTTTTTCCGCCCAATGCTTCTGGGAAAATGTGTTCAACACTTAATGGAATACAGGTTAGTGTTTCATCCGATAAACAATAGCCACAGCGATGCCTGGCATCTTGTTCAATTTGCTGGCGCAGTTTGGTAGAAAGGTAGGTTGTCATCAAGATTGCTCACGAAGTTCTTCTAATGTGGGTAATTGATGCCCCCTATTTTTAATAATCGCATAAGCATGGGCTTTGCGTAACATTAATTGTTCAGCGTCTTCTCGTAATTGTGTGAGCCATTTTTGACCTATCTGTGTAAGCTGTCCGGTTTTATGCCGTGCTAATAAGATGTCATAAAGAGCCACTTTTTCTTGATTCATGGTACTTTGTGCTATTTGCCATAACACATCGTCGGATAAGTGTGCCATTGATTCAAGTTCAATTCGATAATTAAAGGGTAAATCTTCTTCAACTTCTGGGGGCAAAGTTTGCGACAATATTTGAAAAATAACGTCATTTAATGGACGTGTTGTTATTTGTGCTTGGTTCTGTAAATGCTGGTAAATGGGTTCTGGTAATGCGAGCGTAATCGTATGCGCGGTCATAAATAGTTAATCCGTATTCCAACGCGGGAGCGTTGGAACCGTTTTGTCAGGATGCGGCCAGAGTGCTAACCGATGGATGCACTTTTTAATTAAGAATTAAAAATTAAAAAGGTATTCTAGGCAAAAGTCCTTAATTCGCATTGCTAATTCAAAAACGACCCAGTCAGTTTCGTCCACTGCTAAGTAGTTGGGGACAAAGACGCGAATGCCTTTGTTTTCTAAGTCGTCTTTTATGGCCCTCAAAATCGATACGCCAAAAACCTGCCAAATTATAGGTCAATAACAGGGGCCCGTGTGTCACTCACTCTGCCAAACTCAAGTTTGGACTCCGTGCTGCCAAACTCAAGTTTGGACTCCGGCAAGTTTGGACTTTTGCAAACTCAAGTTTGAGTCCTGCCAAACTAAAGTTTGGACTCCGGCTGGCATAAGAGGCGACTTCGCTTGTCGGCCTAATCAAGGCGCATGTTGGGCTACCTATTGTGGGCCTATTTGGCCTTGAGATAAGTCAAATTGGGGCCGTTGGTTTTGTCGGGCAAAGGTGTTAAAGTCTTATTGTACGGTGACTTTGCCAAAATCCGTTGGTTTGTGTTGTTCAAGCACCATTCAAAAGTCACCCAGTCGGTTATTTTGTATAGTCTGTTATTGACGAAAGAGATGATTTGCCCATCCTTGGGCATTTCATTGTTATTCAATCAGATTAGAGGTATCAAATCGTTTGATAGCACCCATTGTCACTCGCTCAAACAATCTAAAACTTTTGATCACTTGATATGACGGAATACCTTCTCTTATGAGAGAAAATATTCTGATAGCAGAACATTCTCTTTTGGCATACGTGAGAAGATAACACCAGAGTTTAGCTCATTTAGAAACGACAATTTATGTTCTGGTGAGAGTTTGTCTTTAAAGCTGAAAAAACTCAAATATTTGAGCATTTTCTGGTTTTGGAGTAACGTGACAAAACATACGGTACCCATATCGGTTGTGATTTGTATATCACCTTCTTCATCAACCGTTGCTTTTATAAGCGCATTGTCAAAAAGTGCCTGTATGGTTTCAGGGGTGACTTTTTCTTCGTTAATCAAGGAATTGTTCATATTGTTGTAATCTCTAAATGGATGTCTATTGATTTTTTTTGAGGAGATTTATTTTCATATTTCCTTTGATGGATTTGCCATTAGTCCGATAAAAATCGGTATCATTATAAAAAGAAGGTAATTCTCCTCTATAAATCATAATATCCCAACACTTGAGTTCGTTTATTATCGCCTTGTTTTCTTCCTTTATCTTATTAAAAAACTTATTACTAGGTGTGCCACTCATTGTTCATTGGGGAGTGCTTTTTTTAGAGAACTTAGTAATATTTCTAGCACTCCCTTATCATTGACAATATCGGAATACTCATCATCAGTTAGTTCACTGCTTTCTAAGGCTTTTTCATAAGATTGAATACGATACTCACAAGCATCTATTAAATAGTAGATTTCTCTGGTTGAAAATTTCATTTGAACCTCCGTTTAACTGATTTTGGAAAAAAGTCTACACTTGCCCTTTGGTTCAGGTTTTTGGCAAGTGATAGGAATTTTGTCAGGCAGAGCAGCCATTCATGGATCGGCTCGCTCTCTATAGCTTTCTGGATTTGCCCCTTTGAGTATTCCACGAAATGCTTGGATATCGTTTTCTGGTATCAAACGGATACTCCCGTTTTCGGCCAGACAATTGTTACCCAGCTTATAAATGTAATTGTTCCCGAATGTTTCTTACATAACGACTTGAAAATTTTGCGAAAGGGTTGTGCTTTCCATTATTAAATTCCCACATAACAGTTAGTTAAAACAACAAGTTACTTGGCCTGTTCCCTATTTTCTTTCAATTAGGTTGCCGTCTCTATCGTACTTTTTGGTTAAGTTGCCGGCGGCATCAAAGTACGCCCATTCAATAGCACAAGTAGGGTGGGCTTCGTTACACGAACCACAACCGTTCGATTAATGAAAATTGATTATCGTGTTAATTGATAAATGGTGGGTTGCAGCGAGAGCTAATACCCACCCAACGCTTGCTCAATGGATTGGCAAACCTCTGTAGGTGGGTTTCGCTTTCGCTCTACCCACCCTACGCTCGCTTAATGGCATTGATGCAGAGCGTTGGAACAATATCAAAAATGTTGCTTATTTGAGAATGTCCCGCAACAGTTCTTTAATGTTTTTGATATGCCTTTGACAATAAAATGTCATTGTACCCAATCCTTCTGGAGTTCCGCTAACAAAACAAATAGCAATAGGGTGTCCGTCAAAATCTTCAGCATATATATTAAGAATTCCTTCAGTAAGTTGAATTAGCGCAAATTGAAATTCACCTTGTCCACTTGCTTTTCCGAATCCATCAGCTGTTCGTTTGAGATGTCTGAAACCACTGAAAGCTGCCATAGCGGCATTCATGCCATTCCCCTCTTTAAGGGATTCGACCAAACCTGAACGTCCCGTCTCTGTTGTATTATTCTGGAGTACAAAGCCATTGTTCAAGTCATACACAAAAATCGCATCTATTTCATTTTCTTCTACAACAATGTTGTTCAGAAGTTTGTCAAGTTTGTGTCTAGCTTCAGACATATTTACCTCGCTTATTGTGTTTGAATTCGATTCGCTTTCTGTCGTTACATTATTTTTTGGAATAGAGAAAGCATTACCAGCATCATCAACTAAAACATCATATGTTTTATCAATATTCTGTGGTTTTGAATCTAAATGTGGCTTATTTTTATTAAAATGTTGATTTTCCAGCATAGATACTAAAATTCCACTCAGTATCCTATGCTCATGGCTATCAGACTTTGGTTCCTTTAGTAAGTTATAGACAATTATTCCAAGAGCGTTAAATGTTCCTGATTTGAGGTATTCAAAATCTGATAACGTATTTTGATAAGACAGTTCTAAATCAAATTCGGTTTTTTCCCCTATTTTACCGTTATATTGGGTAAAATTTCCAAATACGAGATACCTATATAAATCAATCATAACTCGTTTTTGAATACCTTTTAAATTGTCTATAGTATTCCTAAATACCCATTCCATATTTTTTCCAGTAGCCAAAGCTACTAGTTCAAATGTTATTTCAATCACATCTTCTTTCTTTTGACTTTTTACATCAAGATATGTATAAGAAATAGATTGAGTAAAAAGTTTATCTAAAAGTTCATCCCAATACTTAGCAACTTCATCATTAATTTTTTCAAGTTCAGGCCACTTGTTAAATAAAAGAGCAAATTGTTTAGCCAGCCCTGTATCGATTGCAACATCTGAATTATATTTTTCTCTTATAAGACCAACTACACGTTTAGTGTCATAATGATAAACTGGATAACCTGACGCTTTTGCAAAAGCACCTGTAATTTCCAGTTTACCATCGGTACCAAACTGCTTTAATATTGTGCCACGATGTATAGCAATTTGTTGAATATTAAGTTTACTACCGTTTATATTATAACCTATAGAAACTATCTTATCACCGAGATGTCGTGGTGAAATATTTCCTAAAGGCAGATAATGATATGTATGATAGTCTATTTTTAATACAGCAACATCATTATCTTCTAAAGACTTAGTTTCATCCAATTTTGCAATAAATCTTTCTCCCAAATAAGTTTCAATTATAATATCAATATCAAGTAATGCAGCACTTTTGATACTATGATAAGCTGATAACAAGTAACCATCAGCCGTAATAAAAAAACCTGTGCCTGTAAAGTTGGCTACAAAAATTTTGACAGTTGCATTTGCGATTTCACGATGGATAAACTTTTCAGGATTAGAGCAAAGAGCTGCTAAGTAATTATCAACCACTAATATAGCTGCTGTTGCTAGAGAGAAATCTTTTGAAAATGAAGCGTCATTTTATTCTTGAATTTCTAAAATTAAATATTCTTTTCCTAAATTCTCATTTTTTCTTTCAAAGTTCCATTCTTTACAAATTTTGTCTTTAAGCAAATTTGCATTATCATAAAACCAAGTTGTAAAATGTTCCCTTATTTTTTCAACTGTAGGATTTTTGCTTTATTTATCCTCATTTTGATTTTCTTTATACCAATCTAACCGCATTTTAGTCGTATTCGATAAGTATTTTTTTACAACCTTTTGAGGCGAAAAATGAGAAACTTTTAAAGATTCTTCAGAGCATACTTTATCCAATTCGACTTTATCCACTAACTTTTTAAACCGCCCACCCAACCGCTTCAACACAGTCGTCGCAATAGTAGCAAAAGACTCTGACAACTCACCTATTTGATTTGAATCAATATCATCGGTTGGGTTAGCAAGAACCGCTGCAAAGCCGGTGGCTTCTCCAAGATGCTGTTCAACATATTGAGACACTTTCTCTAGCACTTTGCGAGAATCAGTGACAGACTGGGCATCAAGCAATTCATCACGCACTTCCGGAATAAAATCGTAATCTACTTTGTCTGGAACCGTGCTACTATTTGAGTTATGGACAACTTCAAGTAAACCACTCAATAAAAATTCAGCTTCGTGTATATGAGTAGCCTCTTTTAACATGGCTTCCCGAATAAGCCTAATAATCGGTAAACGAATACAAGGAGCCGCCGCCAATAACTTTGCTAACTGACGCGCATTCTGAGAAGCACTACGCCAAAATTGTTCTAACCGTTCTTTTGGTTTAAGCGTTTTACTTTTTTTGTATTTAGTAGTAGGAGTTGGTTCATTAGGTAAATAAAACCCCGGCGCACTTCGACTATTGGTTCCCGTAACGAGTTGCGCCAATTGTTTAAGCGGCGAAGGTTCAAGAATAGCAATAGGCAAAAATATACCGTCTTGCAGTTGTTTTTCATCTACCATCCATGAAACTGCGGCTTTAAATGAGATTGTCTGAAGATTGCTAGATTTTGGCAGTAAACGAATAGGCGTTGCCGTACTTAAACCCGTGCGTTGCCATAATTTTTCCGGCAACATCTGCAACAGGGCAACCGGCATGGCCCATTGATTAATCAATTTTACAATACCACCATCATACCAAGCCTCAGAAACACAATCGGAAATCAGCAATATTAGCTTACGCCCATTAGGTTCTGTCAAAGTTTTGGGGTTACGCCCCTTTGCTTGAGTTTGCGAAGTTAAATTCGGCAATATTTCAAATTGACCGGTTGCGCCATTTTGCGGCTTTATCAAAGACCAAACCCGCACATCCCGAAATATCCCTTTACGAACCAGCATAGATTTTAATTCGGTCACCGTATTATGCCAAAAGCCCATCGCAACGCGTTTCTCTACCACGAGTGCTACCTCAAAACGACGTTCCAATTCATAATGTAATACTGGCTCCCAAGAATTTTTCTCAATAATGGATTCTACCGTCGCCCTTTCATCAATCGTCGCCCGAAAACGAGAGGGTATCCGTTGATGGAAGCCACGAAGTGCTTTAGCTAATTTATCCGGCTCTTTTAATGCGGCAGGGGCCGGGCAAATAATGCGCGGTTGATTTTTGCGGGCTTTATTCGGTAATTGTACATCCAAATGATCATCATGAGCATGACTGCTTTCTAGGATATTATCAGAAAGCGGCGCAAGTTCTTCCGGTGTTTCTACCGGAGATTCTGGTGGTTTTACGTTTTCTATTTCATCGGCTGTTGAAATGGGGGCACTCGGTTTTTGGGATGGCTTTTTTCCACTGTTAGTTTGTGCCGAGTCCGCTGCAAAATTTCCCCACTGCGCCGCGAGCCAAGCAGCATCCGCCAAATCAGTGGGTTGGATGCCCTCGCTCACTTCTTGCTTAAATATTTTGATTAAATAGTGCCAGTTTGTCATGATTATTGACTCAAGTCGCGAAGTATGGCTTCTACAATGTCATCCCGTTCGGTGTCATCGGGTAATTTACCCTGTAAAATCAAAAAAGCAGCATTCAATAATTGATCGATAGCCAACTGACTGGGTTCTTGGAGTTTCTCCGTAAATGTTGCAACTAACTGTTTTATTTCCTCTGAATTTGAAGCACTTAGATGTTTTTCGATAATTTGTAATAACTTTTCTTCTTCATCAATTGGCTTTATTTCTAACCGCAAACAGCGACGCAAAAACGCCGGCGATAATTCTCTTTCGCCATTGCTGGTAATAACAATACAAGGAAAAGCATTACAGCGAATCAGGCCCTCTTCAATCTGCTTTTCCTCACCGATATCCGTTAATACTGTCACCGATTTTTTTTGTTTGGCGATGCGCTTCAATTCCGGAATTTCATAACTTCCTTCCTCAAAAACATGGAGCAAATCATTGGGTAAATCAATATCTGCTTTGTCAATTTCATCAATCAACAAAACACTTGGGCGGAGGCGAGGCAATAAGGCCGTGCCTAATGGGCCAAGTCGTATGTAGCGTCCAATGTCGTAGGAAGCTAACTCTTCCAGTTGTTTATTAATTTCTTCGCTATTGGCCCCTTGTTCTCTGAGGTTGGCGCGTAATTGTTGTTCTAAGTTTGCATCGCGGAGCCGGGCAATCGCGTCATATTCATACAACCCTTCCCGCACAATAGAACGCGAATTGATAGACCATCGCAACACTTCCCCCAATTTAAGCTTGGTCGCAATCGCATAAGCAATGGAAGATTTACCGCACCCCGGTGGCCCAGTAATTAGCAAAGGTCGCCGTAAATAAAGGGCCGCATTAATCATCCTCTCCTCATTTTCTCCCAATTGCAGTACTTTACCGCGTTGCTCTTGCCACATTTTAAAATCACGCCAAGGGGGTGGCTTTGGTAAATCTTTGAGTGGATCGTCTTTTGGACTTATTTCTTCGTCTAGTTTGAATATTTTCCAGTCGCTCATTTAAGTTGTTTCCTGTTTCAATGTGTCAACGTTGGAACCTCTGTCAATTTGGTTTTGTCGGCTGGAGTACAAAGCTTTAGCTTTGTACTCCAACAACCCGTCAATGTTAACCTTTGGCATTTTTAGCATCTTGTGTTAAATTCATGATGCTCCAGCGTCATAGTCTGCATTCCAACGCTGGAGCATTTGTTGTACTAAAAAATAATAGCCGTCTTAATCTGGTGTTTGGTTGGCTATAAAATTTTCAGAAGGGTTTCGCCACTTCAATCCTGAAAAGCGAGCAAAACCACGATCGGTTGTAATCCATTCACAATCTGATTCGATAGCCAACGCGGCAAAATAAGCATCGGGTATATCATTTCCATAAGCATTAATTTCTTGGCAAAGGCGCGTAAAAATATCCCAATGTTGTAAACCAGGTGAAATGATCACGCCGTTTTCATTTTGTCGAATTGTGTCTATGAATTGTAATGCTTTTTCTAAAGGCGTTGGTGTTTTGAATATTTTGGGATTGGTGACTAACCGCATAAATGCACTCATAACCAATTCCGATATTCCAAATGATTCTTTGCCATTAATCGCGTTTTCTAACCAAGCATAACAAGGTGAATGCCATGTTAACTCGCTGCGATGTGCGTAAACGAGAATATTAACATCGGGTAAATCCACTTTCTGCCTCCATTAAATCAATCAGTGTGCGTGAATTATTCAAATCAACCCCAGGTTGCAAACCATCGCCATGAAAAACAGGCAATTCAATTTTTTTTCGCGCTTTAGGCTTTCGCCGATAATGCCGAAGCGTTTCTCTTATTAAATTTTCAATCAGTGTGTTGAGGCTAGTACCTTGTTGTTGAGCGAATGCCTCAGCCTCATAAAGTAATTCGCCATCTAAATTAAGTGTTTTTAACATGGGTTTATCCTTGTGAATCTTCGTAATGGACAGCATTTAAGTCATATAGGTAACCGGTAAACTACCAAAGATGAGGGAATAGAAGCGCTATAGAACTTGGAGATAGCGCTAATGTTATTGGTTGTCTCGCGGGTGCATTGACCAAACCCGCGTTTGACATTTGAGAAATAAGAGTACGTAAAGTTTTTTCACCCATATTGTGCCTTTTTTCTTTGAACATTTTTTGAATATCTGAACGTCGCTGAGGCCCTGATAGCAATTTTCGATAAATATCACGCGCTTCAATTCTAATCTTAGGTAATCGTTTACCAGTCGATGAAACTAATGCACCTCGACTTCTCATTTCAAAATAAACATCAATCCGTTCATTCAGTTTTTGGGGTTCAAGCAATCCTGAAAAATATTTGACTTGATCCAAGGCTGTCTGGATAAAATATTCGGTAAACTTCAAAAGCCCTTTGTCAGATAAAATGCCCCTTCCATCATTAGAGCCTTGTCGTTCCATATCCGCGCCGCTCAATGCCGCATAATAGGATTTGGTATCTCTGCCGAATCCTCTACACATAGACCAAAGTCCGTATCCGCCTAACCCAGCGCAACGCATATAGTTATCCGTAAATAATCTGCCTACTCTGCCGTTACCATCAAGGAATGGATGTATCCACATTAACCTATGATGAGAGGCTGCGGCTGCAAAAATTCGCGCTATCCCATAAATCTTGTTTGGCTGGTAAATACGCTCAAACCAACCAAGCAATCGTGTCAGTTCTTTATAGTCTGGGGGAATGTACCTCCCAACCTTGACATCGCGATTTCTCAATTCACCGGGTGTTAGTTGAATAATTTCACCACTTTTCGGATTTTCAATCTTTAAAAATTTCTCAGGTAAGTCGTCATAAAATGACTTATGTATGTTTTGTAGAAAAGCTGGCGTACAGACAAGCTCTGGACTGACATCCGAGTTAGCTAATCGAGTTTGTACTTCTACATATTGCTTAATTTCTAACAAATCATCAGATGGAACACTCTGCTTTCCTTCTTCCGGCATACGAAGTATTTCCGCCGGATGCGTTGAGTAATTGATGTCATTCAGCACCTTTAAGCGGAATTTGTTCATCTAAGCGAAGTTCTGGATTATCCCAGAGCAAAACTAAGTGATTACCAATGTGTAATGAATCTTCATCATCAAGTAGTGCGTCATTACGTTTTTCATAAATATAACTTTGTAAATCATGTACGGTTTTTTTGCATAAAATACAAGAAGTTATTTGCCCATTTTCCGTCGTTGTAATGGGTGATTTTTGTAAAAAATGTACCGTTTTTTCGAATAAAATACAAGAAGTTATTTGCCCATTTTCCGTTATTGTAATGGGTGATTTAATTTCTCTTGTCCATAAGATAATGGGTACACCAGTTTGAAAAAGCACATTGAGATAATCGCTACTTTCCTCTACAGAAGTTTTTTCCGGCGGAAATTGAAGAATATTTGACTTGACAACCTATTTTTATATTCATTCCAACAGGTTTTTAATGGAACAGAAAATTTTGGAAACTGTCTTCTTTCCCATGAACTGATAATCAGCTTAAATTTTGTACCCCATGTATCTAACGCGCCATCCAATTCATATTGATCAACCGTTTCAGAAAGCAAGATTCTAGGTAATAAAAAGCGTATCAAAACGTGTTTTTCGTTTAATCCATTAGAATCTAAATACGTCATCAAATCAAAATACGTTTCTTTCAATTTATCTTGTAATATTGATTTTAGTTCTGTTACCGCAAAGGGATCACTCGTTGCTAAAAGGGGTTCACCATTACGATAAACTGTCACTGAATAACGATTAGCATAAAAAGTATCAGGAGATACCTCTATTGTAATATCACATTTTGAGGCTTTTTCAGTTTTGGGTTCTTGGGGGCAAAAAAGACTAAAATGTTTTGAAATCAAGTCATTAAGTCAATTTTGTTCTGGCTCTGAAAGCTGATCCGCAATATAACATGAAAACTGAGCCAAAGGCGGATTTTTTTTATGTTGAGGTAATTCCGCAATACGATAAATAGCTTCAAAACAATTTTGCTCCTCTCCATTTAAAATAAATTGTGATTGTTGTATTTCTGAAACGGATTGCTGATAAGCCTCCCGAATAATATCCCACGTCACCAATTTTCTATCTACAAGCGATTCAAGCTGATGCACAATCTCCATTATTTCAGCAGATAACGCTGCAAAATCAATATTATATCGAAATTGACTCATCCAGTGACGCGCAAAAACATTAAAAGCCACCGGGATTTTATCTATACCATCTAATAAACTATAACGTTGGTATAGTAAAATTTGGATGACATAAGCCAACCTGATTTCGTTTTCATCAGGCAAATATTGTACTCCCGCTTTAAATCCTTTTTTCAAATGGCGCAAAAAATCGCTGAAACGAGTGCTAATGGAAAGTGAGTCAGAGTCAGTATTTGAAACATTATCTGTCATCAAATTTTCAATAACGGTTTCAGCCGCTTGTTTTGAAAACTCGGATAATCGTTTTGACATTTCAAACCATAAAGAAACTTCCAACCGTGCAATATCACTAGCAATCAAATCCGCTCTCATGTCTCCTACATCGATAACTTTAAAACTGTTCTCTGATGTAAGTACATTGCCACAGTGCAAATCGTTATGACGCATATCAATATGTAATTGTGCATAATACTTATCACATAATGCTTGGAAATCCAACGTTGACAGACAACTTTGCGTGTCAAAGCCCATTTTATTCAATTGGGCAGTAAACGTGACATCGTCTGCCAAGAAAATTAATTGACAAGGGCTAGTGGCATCCAACGTTGTCTCTAATTTGGTTTCGATATCTTTGAGTTCATTTTTAGGAATGGCAATCCAAAGATAAAAAACGATTTTTGAATTTTCTTCTATCGTAAAGGGTAAGTAAGCCATTTCTTGACTATCACCCGTCAAAATGCTTTTATCAAACCAAATTTCATTCAGTTTAAACCATTGGGTTGATGTCTTTTTTTCTGAAAGCCTGTGGATAAATTGATGAATGTCAATGATTTCAGTTTTTTTAATCTCAGCGGGAATAGATATTTGAGATTTGAAAATTAAATCATCAAATTGATAAAGATGAGCCTGATTAATCACCAATTCAGGAGGTAATTGAGACAGAATGTCGTCATAATATTCGTCATGACTAATTGTTTTAAAATCCTCAATTTTTTCAAAACTGTATGTCACATCTTTAATTAATTTTTGAAAATTATGGGCAAACACAGTGAACTCATTTTGAGAAGAGAGGCGTTGAAACAAACTTTCGCTGAGTTCATCAATTGACTGAGTGACCATATTAACACCAACATCTTGATAAATAACAAGAGATTGCCCGGCTAGTTCCTTTTGCCCCATACAATTAGCAAAACAATCTGGTGAATTGATATTCAATTTATCTACATTGTTTTTTTCTTTTTCAGCTTCTTTCAGAGTGGAATGGATGCGAATAATAAAACCATACGATTGCTTCTTATGAATAAAAGCCAATTTCAGCACGATGACTGAACTACGCCCTCCTCTCAGCAAAGACAAAGCAATGCGCAAATCTTCCTTAGCCCGCCATGGGGTGTTATCAAATAAAAGCATGACCAGTTTTTCATATTCCTCATCTTGCCATGACAATTTATTGAGGACTTCATCTTCAATTCGCAAAAACGTGTAAGCCGAAATGCTTGAAATTTCTAATCGTCGCCGCATAGTTATTCAATCCTCAACATTTGTTGTTTGACGCGCTGCAATTCTGCTCTTCCATGATTCATTCAAACGATCGCGTTCTGCTTCATAAATGTGCTTAGAGATTGGGGGCGCGGCCGCCGTTGCAACGGCATAGTCGCTAAATATCGCTAAAATGACTTCTTGAGAAGGTTCATTAACTTCGGCGAGGATTTTTTCCAGCCGTCTATCCACGGCATCACAACGATTGGTAGCCTCCCGCCACGCAAAAGCGGTACTCAGTTCATCGGCAATCACAAACGCCAAAAACACCACAATAATCTTAGGAATTAAGGAAATATCTTGGTTAATCACCAGTGGTTCAATTAAAAAAACGATAAAAATCACCGCAAAGGAAATCAGAACCAATAGCCAAATGGTTCGTTGTGCGGCAATTGCAAAGAGGTGTTTAGACAAAAATGCGCTTTCTTGGAGATTATCCAGAAGTTTTTTGCTCTGGTAATAATCTTCACGGTAATGGAATTTTTCTTCAAGTTGCGCGGCCTTCTGGGTTAATTTTTCTTCACCAAAACTATTCAACAAATCAGTGACATCCAAAGACTCTTCGGATTTACCAAACGCATTAAACAACATGGCTCGTCTCATCAATTCTCTGGACAAGCGATGGTAATGCTCGCCCTTATTACGAAACCACCAGGCTAAAATTTCTGTGATCATGGCGACTACGGCAAGTCCATAAACAAAAATGCCAATAGGCAATAACATAAGAAGTGCCACAAAGAGCGCACCAAAGTACGCTGCTCGACGACCGTTAAAATAAAATTGGGCGATTTCACTCCCGGCTTTAGCTAAGGCTGGAAGACTTGGTTTAGATTGCATCGTATTATTTCCCTTGAATAAAAACAAGAAAGTGCATTATAACCTAACACGGCGATCAATTGAATTTATAAGAATTGCGAATAAATAATAATTTATACTTAATTATCTATCAATAATTATTAAGCTATTAATTTAAATTAATTTAGCCATATTTTCGGGCATCAAAGGATTTGGGGCAAGTTGCCGGCAATTTCGGTGGATAGCGGCTCGCCTTCATTTGCAATTTGTGGGGTGGCTTTAAGTCCGTCTTGGATATTGCCACCGTTAATTTTTTGGGTTGCTCTTTTTGGTATTTTTTTTCACATATTCTATTAGTTGGAATAATTCCTGCGGTTGCTAAACAATTGACGCAATTGGTTTTGAGTGCCGATTCTATATGGAGTCGATTCCGTCGCTGACATATTTTAGGCGGGCGGCATTATAGCATAATTTAAAACCAATTGCAAATATTTTTTCAGCTAATTTTTTGTGTCAGTGTGGCTATTGTCAGTTTGAAAGACGATTAAGTCGCTTCGCTAGGATTTATCACAGACGTCCAAGATAAATCTTGGACTCCTTTCCAAGATAAATCTTGGACTCCTTTCCAAGATAAATCTTGGACTCCCCACCTCCTCAACTTTTGGGGAGAAAATCTGAGCGGTTTTGAGTGTCGGTATGGCCCCCAATTGGTGGTTATCGTTGGTTTAGTGCTTAGGATTTTGGGAGTAAACGGATTGTTGAGTGCTTTTGAATGGTGGTGTTTAGTTTATTAGACTTCCAAGATTTATCGATGACTCCTCCGCCCAATCTTTTTGATGTCCAAGATAAATCTTGGACTCCGCCCCAATTGCGCGATAGAGGGCCATAACTTAATTTGAAAACCTAGTATTTTATGGCCCTCAAGCAAGCCAAACTAATGTTTGGACTTTTGTGTTCGGTTGTATAACTTTGGAAATAGCGGTTCGTGCAATGGCGGTTTGTGTATTCGTATGGCTTTAATGGCGGGTTTGTTGTTGTCAGTAGCCACTAATTCTAAAGTGTGGGTTTTGTTTTCCAAGTTGGAGGCTAAAACGGTTGGGTATTCTTTGGATGGAGCATCAGTCTGGGGCGTGATATATTTGTCTGTCCCCATTAGTTTGACTTGCCAGCGTACCTTAAATCCGTCCGGGGCTTTTTGCTTACTGACCTTTTTGTCATATTGAAATACCCAGTCTTCTGGTTTGATTGTAATTCTTCCACTGTTGGATACAAAGGTTTGCCCGGCGTGTCCTTTGCCATCATCGCCGGTTACTGAACCTTTTATGGTAAAGGTAAATTCGTCTTGTTTGTTATTAAAGTTGCTACAGGTGGCTTGCCAGGTTTCGGAAACTGGGGGATTATGCCAGCTAATTTTTTTGATTGCCGGCCATCCTATGCCCGGTGTTCCGCTAGGACGTGTGTAAGTGTAGCATTCTGGATGCTCACTGGGTTTCTTTCCGTCAATTAGTACGATGGCCGATCCGCCGGATTTGTTATCGGCTAGGGCGACTATTCGATTGCCGGTAAATGAAAGTGTTAGACGGTTACCTTGCCAATGGATGTCTTTGCCTACTTGATATGTTTTTACTAAGTCTTGCCATTCGTCTTGTGGTTCATCCGCCAGGTAGACTAAATATCGTTTTAGCAGGTTTGCCATGAGCCAACGTCCGTGTTCGTTCAGATGCACTTTGTCTTTTAGTAGGGCGGGTGGTTGTAGGTTATTGTCTTTAAGGTAGTCTACCCATTCCCACCGCTGGGGTTGCCATGAGCATTGATAGCGGTTGGCTATGGCGGGTAGAAGAAAGTAATTCATCTTATCGCTCCATTTCTTCTGCTGAACCCAAAAGTCACCTTTGCATTTGGGTTCGGGCCATTTATTGGCGTGATCGGATTGCATTATGATCTCGGCCGTTGTATGGCTACGCACTTTACGGATGATGTCCTCGTATTTGTCATGTGCCCCGTAGACGTGAAATATTAATAGATCGGGATAAAACGGGATCACGTCATAGTGCATGGTTCGTACAAGTAATTGGGAACTGAAGCCACCGATGGCTTTATTGGCGACAATAAAATCCGTGTGAGGAAAACGTTTCTTTAAATCCTCAACAACTGTGCTATGCCATCGTTGTTTTACAATTGATTGTCCGTAGAACAGTATGCGTACGGTATTCCGTTTTTGAGGCGTACTGGTTGCCATTAGTGTCATGCTACGTTGAAAGTGTTTGCCATATTGCGAGGTGTCTTTGGGTGGTTTAGGTTTCGGATAGTTATCCGCCAAAGCCGGTGCGAATAGGGTAATAAGTAGGGTTAGACACAGTAAAGTTAAAGTTGTGGTTCGGCCATTCAAAAACGGGTTTTGAGAGTTTGATTTAGACATAATATTCCTCATTTTAATGGTTGATAAAAGCGGTAGCGGATCGCTGGCTTTTTGCTAAAAATCCGATGTGTTCAACTTATTTTTTTCTCAGTGACTTAGCGACATTTTTAGCCTAGACTTGAATCTCGCTGCCACCGATTAACAATAACACTTACAACATCGTTCCGGCGACGGTTCTATTCGGGTTTTCTTTTGGGAGGGCCGTTTCAAGAAAAGTGAAGCTGTCTAGTACACTGGTAATGCGAATATCGATATAAAAATTAAAAATGTAGAATGAACAAAGACTTATAGCTAAACAATTGACGCAATTGGTTTTGAGTGCCGATTCTATACGGAGCCGATTTGCGTCGCACACTAATTTAAGCGGACTGCATTATTTATAGCATAATTTAAAACAAATCGCAACTATTTTTTCAGAGACTGTGTCAGGCTTATCGTTAGTCTAGTACAACGGATTTTTGGAATAAACGGGTTGTTGAGTGCTTTTGAATGGTGGTGTTTAGTTTATTAGATGTCCAAGATAAATCTTGGACTCCCCTCGCATCCTATTTTTGGGGAGAAAATCTGATCGGTTTTGAGTGTCGGTATGGCCCCCAATTGGTGGTTGTCGTTGGTTTAGTACGCCCGGATTTTGGGAGTAAACGGGTTGTTGAGTGCTTTTGAATGGCGGTGTTTAGTTTATTAGACTTCCAAGATAAATCTTGGAGTCCCCTCGTCTCAACTTTTGTTGGGAAAATCTGATCGGTTTTGAGTGTTAGTATGGCCCTCAATTGGTGGTTATTGTTGGTTTAGTGCTTAGGATTTTGGGAGTAAACGGGTTGTTGAGTGCTTTTGAATGGCGGTGTTTGGTTTATTAGATGTCCAAGATAAATCTTGGACTCCCCTCGCGCCCTATTTTTGGCGAGAAAATCTGATCGGTTTTGAGTGTCGGTATGGCCCTCAATTGGTGGTTATCGTTGGTTTAGTACTTAGGATTTTGGGAATAAACGGGTTGTTGAGTGCTTTTGAATGGCGGTGTTTAGTTTATCGGACGTCCAAGATAAATCTTGGACTCCTTCCCAAGATTTATCGATGACTCTCCCCTATTTTTGGACTTCCGAGCAAAAGTCCAACTTACGCGGGCTCCAAAAATATGCTCGTTTGATTGTCTTCTGGTTGGCTCAATTATCCATATTCTCGGTAAATTTCTTTGCGATCACCCACCCTCATAACCAACACCATCAAATTTCGGTCTTTTATTTCATAAATCACTCGATAGTTGCCAACACGCAGAGCGAATTTCTTAAGTACCTTGTAGTTTTTCGCCCTATGCGGACGCGGGTCGATTCTTAGATCGGTCAGCGCATGGGTGATTTTGTCTTGAACCGGGCTAGGCAATTTTTTGATTTGCCTTCGCGCTGCTGAATTGAGGGTGACAATGTAAGCCATATTTTCCTCCATAATATGTTGAATTAGTGAACAAAAAATTTCTATATTAACATTTTCTTGTTGTCTTATGATGAGTGTGCTGTGCTGATGATCCAAATTGGTTGACCTTTGTTTGTGGTGGGACACATTTCTGTTTCTTCGTTCTGTCGTTGAACACTACGGGGTATCTCAAACGCCGCAGGTCTACCTATTTAATGACCTGCGGGGTTTTTGAGCACCCGTCGGTCTACCTATTTAGGAGTAACTCCATGAAAATATTAACTATTTTTGTAACGACTCGGCCTTGAGATAAATTTTTTCTGTCAACGCGCTCCATAAAATAACTGAAAAATGAGAAATGAAAAATGAGAAATGAAAAAGACTAAGGTGTCAAACATAAGCGGTTTTTTTGAGGGCCATGTTAGCGAATTGATGTTCAGGCAAAAGTACAGCGAAGCGAAACTTTTGCCTTATCAAGTCACGGGGATTGAATTTGTGAGATTTGCCGAAAGATTTCCGCAAGTATCACTGCCCGAAGACAGTGGCGAGCGTGTCAAACGCGGATTTGTGGCATTTAGAAATGTTTGCATGAATTGTCATGCAATTAATGGGGAGGGTGGTAAAAAGGCGAGGGATTTATATCAATGAAAAATGAAAAATGAAAACTATGAAATCTATGAAATCTTTGAAAGATGGGCGCGCTGGTGAAAGGCATTTTTCAACACAGAGAACACGGAGCGATACGGAGTTTCACAGAGATATACTGAAAGTACAACTTCTTTTAGGAATAAATGGATTTTTTAAGTTTAATATTTGAGTTGAAAATCTGCTAGCTTGCTAATTCAATAGTTATCCCATTTTCACCTTTTTCAAGTACGTTCCGTATAAATGAAAAATGAAAAATTGAAAATTGAAAAATATTGCATTTTAGTGTCTTAATGTCTTATCATAAACGTTCATTACACTCTTTTTTTTGGAGGAATGTTAGTCATGAAAAAATTACTTTCTGTGAGTTTGGCGGGTGTTTTGTCTTTGGGCATCAGCATGTCAGCCAACGCTGTTTCCCAAGAAGATGCTATCGAATACCGCCAAGCGGTTATGGAAGTCATTGCGTGGAATGTTGGGCAGATGGGCGCGATGGTGAGAGGCAAAATACGGTTTGATGCCCAAGCTTTCGCTAAGCGGGCCGGGAATGTGGCGTTTTTGAGTCTGTTGTCCTTAGAAGGCTTTATCCCCGGTTCTTACGAAGGTGAGACGGATGCCAAGCCAGCCATCGAGATAAACTGGGACCACTTCAATGCAAAAATGGCGCAATTTGAGGAGGAAAGCGCCAAGCTGGCTGAGGTTGCGAAAACGGCGAAGACGCGGAGAGAGGTTGGGCTTCAGTTTATGAAAATGGCTAAAACCTGTAAGGGCTGTCATAGAAGATACAAGAGGAGATAAGTAAGTGGTATAAGGGCCTCCTCAAAAAAGGCGATTAATCGAAAAAGGCGATAAATCGCCTACTACAAACGACTACAAACGGCTTCAAGCCAGTGTGTCAAGTTCAAGCAGTTTTTGCGTGAGGAGTTGCGATAGCTTGTACATCTCAGTCATGGCAGTTTGTGCACCGCTCTCATCACCTGCTTGTTTTTTTTCTAGTGCTTGTTTGCTAATGGTGTGAAAGCGTTCATGCGGTTCAAGCAGACTCTCAAAAATTTCCTGCGCGTAGCTATTCTGTAAGCCAGTCACTTCGTTAGCAGCTTCACCATAAAGCCATTGGCCGAGTTTGCAGTTGTGATGGTTGGTGGCCTGAAAATTTTCTATCCCGGCAAGAGTCGCCTCAATTTTTTTCAGATATTGAATATGGTCATTGAGACGCATCAGAAAAAACGCTTTAGTTGACATGGTCAGTTATCAATTATCAGTTAGGATCGAAGAAAAATTAATTTCCCTAAAATAGGTACAGTGCCCTTTAGGGTACTTTAGCTTTTAGACGGCGAAAGTTATTTTTTAGCCGATCCTTATCAAATATACAGAGATCACTTCAGGTACACAGAGGTAAGAGTTTGGACTATTTTTCGTGATGTCCATGCGAGTGATGCCAATCACGACTTTGGTTTTTTGAATAAAGTCGCCAAAGGCTTTTAGAAAAAAGCGCATGTCTTCAAAAGGATCAGTCCGAGCATTGTCTACGAGCAAAACCAGTCCTAGTCCACCTTCTGTGATTATATCCCACATAAAATCAAAGCGTTCTTGCCCGGGCGTACCGTAGAGGTAAATTTTATCCTTATTTTTTAGTTTGATAATTCCGTAATCGAGGCCCACCGTGATGCTTTTCTTGTTTTTGTGGCTAGGATCACGTTTGGTAGCTTTTGCTTCGGTTAGAATCACGGGCGTATCACTTAATACGGAGATAGCGGTGGTTTTGCCAGCGCCGGAGGGGCCGGTAAATATTAGTTTGTAGTTCATGTTGTTGTTTATATTGTTGCGAAATAAAAACCTTTCCCCAGCCCCCAGGTTTCATATTCAACCCCTTTGGGGTTGGGGCCCTATTAATTATTAATGATTAATGATTAATTGTTAATTCCCCCTTCGGGGAGGCCCAATTAATAATAGTTAATGATTAATGATTAATTGTTAATTTCCCCTACGGGGTTTCGGCCCTTTTAATTATTAATTGTTAATTTCCCCTTTGGGGTTGGTGCGTCTTTAGGTTAGGATGATGGGGCGCGTAACCGCGCTAAAAGTCGCTGAAATATACCACGTTTAGCACCGGAAGTTGAGATTGATTGTGATACACGCCGTTCGATTCGCCTGTCTACAAATGCCAATTGGATCGCACGGGCGGCAGTGAATAATGCAAATACGTAACGCTGTGGAATCTCTAATATTTTGGCCGTCTCTAGTAATGAATGTGGTTGAACCATCCACAGGGCCGAAATTTTTAACGCGTATGGTGTCACAATTAACCGCGTAAAGTTAGGCCAATATAATAAGACAATTTTTTTATATAAATCAGTGCCTTTGGGCACACGTCCTCTTGATGTCCATAGAGCAACTCGCCATAAAAATTTATCTAAAGGCTGTTCGATTAGTTGGTTGTCGTCTTGAGACAGGATAATCTCTGCTTCGCTTAAAGTCGTCATGCGTAGGTGGCTATTTGATAAAGGTAGCAGTGTCATTGTCCGCAATTGACTGTCATTAAATTCGCATCCACAGAGTATCTGATTTTGTTTTGGCATCAATATCATCTTTGTATATAAGCCTTCAATCATAATGCCGCCGCTGTCCAATTGTTGACCGATAACAAAGGCTTTTTCAAAGAAGCCTTGCAGATATTGATTAGGCTCATAATAAAATTTTAAAAATCCTTGCGGGTTATCTGGATTAATATCTTGAGCATAGCCACAATACTGATGTAAGGCTTCTTCTTCTTCTTCGATGGCAATTTCTGTTGCTAGTTTAGCGTCGCGGGGTGCTTGTTGTGGTTTGACAGAGGCCGATTTGACGGAAACCTTTTGGGCACCACTTTTGGGGGCCGATTCTTCCTCTATTAATCGTTTGATTTTGTTGAGGGCTTTTAAGAGATTATCAATTTCAATCGGTTTTTGGACGTAAACAGTGCCTGCAATGTCTTTGTGATTGAGAGATAGGATAACCGTTGGCATTTGCGGATAACGATTACGATAGTCTTTCCACAAATTCATGCCTTCTAAACTGTCCAAGTCAAAAATACAAGCTTGAGCAGATTCAAGTTGTTCAACAAGAGCATAATTGCCTCTGCCGGGGCCATTAAATACCATTTCAAGGAGTTTTGAGGTTTGTTTATCCATCCCACAAGCGGCGATGTTTATGGGTTTATTGTTTTTCATAATGTTTTTGGTTATTTTTCTATGTTTTACCAGTTGCTCTTCATAAGTTCCCTAGGTTTCACCTCAATGCCATATCGTACCGCTTTTGGGTGAGGGCAACCATAAAGGATTGCCCCTACACGACATGACGGTTTGTAGGGCAACCACAAGTAGGGCAACCACAAGTAGGGCAACCACAAGTAGGGCTTTGCACGTGGGATTGCCCCTACACGACATGGCATTGAGGTTTTACCTGGGGCTATTCATATTCAACCCCTACGGGGTTGGGGCCCTATTAATTGTTCCCCAGGTTTCACCTTTTCAGGCAAAAGTACAGCGAAGCGAAACTTTTGCCTGAAAGGCTATTCATATTCAACCCCTACGGGGTTGGGGCTCTATTAATTATTAATTCCCCCTTTGGGGTTAGAGCCTAATTAATCATTAATCATTAATCATTAATCATTAATCATTAATCATTAATCATTAATCATTAATCATTAATTTCCCCTTCGGGGTTGGCGCGTCTTTATCTCATTCCATCAAGTTCCAGTAGTTTGTTGGTTATGAGGGTAGAGAGGACGTGCATTTCTGTGAGAATGGCCTGAGCACCGGCCTCGTCACCGGCCCGTTTTTTTTCCAAAGCCTCTTTACTAATTGTGTGAAAACGCTCGTGAGGCTCAAGTAAACTTTCAAATACCTCTTTAGCGTTGCTGTTTTCCATGGCCGCCACTTCGGCCCCGCCTTCATCGTAGAGCCACTGCCCTAATTGACAGTCTCGGTGGGGGGTGCCCTGAAAATCGCTTTCTCCCTTAATCGCCGCGTCTATCTTTTTTAGATACTGAACATGATCATTTAGACGCTTCAGAAAAAATGCTTTCTTTGCCATTTTGAACCTCGCTTGGGATTTTATACCGCCTTAAACACGCTGATCAGATGATCGATTTGATGGATTCAGCGGCACGTTTAGTATCTAAAAATACCAAGCCGAGTTTGGCCGAAGGTTTGGTGACGACACAGATGACAGTATCAGGCCCGGCATGAGTCATCAACACATAGCCATGATTGCCTTTGATCAGTACTTGTTCCAAGCTACCCCGTGCTAATTCGTGCGAGGTGCGTTCACCTAAAGAAAGCATAGCCGCCGCCATAGCACCAATGCGATCTTCGTCCATATCGCTGGGAAGAAGGGAGGCTATGACCAGTCCATCCGTAGAAATTGCTGCCGAGGCCTCGATGTCGGCCGAGGTTCCATTGAGTTCACTCAAAACAGATTTCAGCATCTCTTCACGCATTTTTTAGGCTCCTTTACCGTTTGTCAGTTATTACTTGTCGTTTATCCGTTATTCGTTATTCGTTATTTGTGGTGTACTGTACACTTTATTATATAAGGAGTTTTTTTGCAAAACTACGGGTAATGGGTAAGCAAATGAAAAATGGGTAATGGGTTCTCGGAATCAGTTTTTAACACGGAGCTCACGGAGTACCACAAAGTCACACTTCCGTTTTGAGCCTTTGATAATCTCTGTGAAACTCTGTGTACCTCCGTGTCTCTGTGTTGAAGTTATTACTTGGCTTACTCGGTACTTACCAATTCAAAACACACTTGGCCTTCTACATTTTCAGTGATGTTCAACTCATAGCCAGTATGAGCGAGATGTTTGACGACGTGATAAAGACCAATACCAAATCCGTCACGGGATGGCACGGGCTGGGTGAACAAATTCTTAAAAATCTCATCGGGTATTGGGCTACCATCATCGCACACCGTTAATTGTAGACGACGCTTAGTGATGTGCAGTGAGACACTGATATGCAGTGCCGGCTCACGTTGGCGCTTCATCAGTGCGTTTTGTAAGAGGTTTTCTGATACGTTATCAAATAAATCTTCTGGAATGAGAATATTCTCAGTTTCCGTGTGGCTGGAAAACTCAATCTTACTTTTGCGATAACGGGCCGTCAGGTTTTCCCACCACAGGCTCACCGGCACATGTGAGTAGGAAAATTCTGCGGGTTTTTGCAATTTATCCAAGGTACGTTTTAAACGCTGCGTCAGGTGCGGCATTTGACCTTGCAACAGGCGCTGAGTATCGCCAAATTTGGTAGGCGGATAGGTTTCTATTACTGAAGTAATTGCGTGTAAAGATTGTAACAAGTTTTTGATATCATGGGTTAATTTAGCCCCGGTTTCGTGAATCGCTTGCAAATGCGCTTGTTGAGCAAAGGCCGCCTCACGGCGTTTGGCTTGATGAAAATGTTCTAATAGTTGTATTAGTATTTTAATCTGAAAATAATGGCTACCGCTAATGCGATAATGTGCATAGACAGTGACTTCAATGGATTGCACCGTGATAACAACTTGATGGTGGTCTTGATGGCCTAGCGTTTCGTCATCGTACAGAGAATGCCAAGTAATACCCTTTACCCAAGGTAAAGTCATCAATTGCTCAAAGCCAACACGTAAAAACTCTTGTGGGGTTAGACTTTTGTAATGGCTAGGTTGGGCCAGATCATCTAACCATTGTTCAAAGACGCTGCCAATATTGTGCAAATGCCGCGTCCATAAGGGATCAACGCCTTCCTCTGCGGCAAATATCACCCACAACCAACTGGTTGTCAAGAGAAATACAGTTATCGCCAAAGACATTTCAAAGACGGCCAGCGGTAAGCTTGCGTTACTTGAAGACTGGATAACTAAACTGCCCAAGGCCATAATAATAATTAGCATTGAAACCGTTAAACCCTGAAAAAAATCAACATAATAGCGATGTTCACGGCTTTCATCGGTAGAAATAAACAAAAATGCGAGTGGCACAGACAAAAGCCCATAATTGAGCAGTAGCGGGACATCCGGTGCCAACTGATAGAGCAGTCGCCCTTCCGGTACGAGAAACAATTGGTGTAGATTGAGGATAAACAACTCTGAGCTGGCAAAAACAATGGCTGCTACATTGACAATTCTATCAACGGGTTTAACTAAATCGCGCCCACCCAGTAAGCCAAGCAACAAGATTTGCCAAAGCGTCATTAGCCAAACATGGGGAAAAACGACAAATACGGAAATAACGATGCCAAGTGCGACCCTATTTCTGATAGGGTGTGTGTCTAGTCGGTTGAATAGGGGTTGCCATAATACAAAAAAAACAAAATGAGTTAGCAATACAACGCGCTTGAGGATTTCAGGGAATGGGAGGGCTAAAATATCCCACCACAGTGCTAGGTGTAAGGTGATTAACATTAAACCAAGCAAACGGTGTTCATGTTGAGGCGGAATAAACGAAGTTGAGTGATGGAACATTATTGGTTATCCTTTTTCAGTGATCCTTTTTCAGTGATCAGTTATCAGTTATCAGCTTCCCTTCTTCCCTCCAGGGGCGATGCCCCTGGCTATATTAATGTCGCCCCGTTGGGGCTTTTCTATGAGATCGATCGGGGCGTATTATTAAAGCCAGTGTACCTACCTGGCTTTCTTATTTATTTACGGACAAGTCTATTATATTAAAAATCAAGATAGTCTTATTTCCGACAATATCTAATAATAACTGATCACTAAAAAACTGATCACTGTTCACTGAAAAACTGATCACTGACAGAAAACTGATCATTGATAAAATGAGACAAATTTTTACGCTCGCTGCTTTAGTGGCACACGAAGCCTTACGCACCCGCTTTTTTGCCGTCATTGTCGCATTGTTGCTTATTGGCTTTGGATTAGCCCTGTTTGTGGGGCAAGTCTCCGTTATCGAAAGTATCGCTTATCAAAGCAGTTTGTTAGCTGCCGTCTTGCGTCTGGGTGCGATATATGTTGTGAGCTTGTTTGTTATTACCAGTATGGTACATGAATTTAATAATCATGCGATATATTTATGGTTATCGTTGCCTATGCGGCGTAGTACCTATTTTTTTTGTAAATTCAGTGGATTTGCGCTGGTTGCATTAGTCACGGCAATTTTGTTCGGCGCGGCTTTGTTAGGTTATGTGCCTTACGAACAAGTGGGATTGTGGACATTGTCGCTATTTTGTGAATTGCTGATAATGACGGCGTTAAGCCTTTGGTGTGTGCTGACTTTCCATCAAACGGTTCAAGCCTTTAGTGTGGTGGTGGGATTTTATGTCTTGGCACGTAGTATCAGTGCTATACAATTGATGGCACAAGGGCCGCTTTTTCATTCGCAGTCGTGGGCTGACCAATTTATTGGTGGTTTGGTTAAATTGTTGGCTATGCTGTTGCCTAACTTGGAACGTTTCAGCCAGTCTTCGTGGTTAGTTTATCATAGCGGCCGTTTTGATGATTTGCTAGAGGTTGTTGTGCAAACGATTGTTTATGTAGTACTGCTGATGGCTATGAGTTTATTTGATCTATATCGGAAAAATTTGTAGCCTAAAGCTTTATTTAACACAGAGTTCACAGAGTAGCACAGAGTTACACAGAGTCACACCGAGTCATTGAGTTAAAACAATCTCTGTGCAACTCTGTGTTGCTCTGTGTCTCTGTGTTGAAGAAAAACTGTCGAAAAATTTATGACTTCGCAACCACGTTCTATTCGTGCAGTGCCCAAAATAGTGATAGCATTTTTAATTTTGGGCTTGGGATTACAAGTCGCTTGGCATCTTCAATTACCGCCACCGCGTATACAGATAGAAGCATTGACTGAGCCGCCTCAATTAGGACTCCTGCGCGTTTTCAGTTTTGGCGATCCCGTCGTTAGTGCCAAAATACTGATGTTGTGGCTACAAGCATTTGATAGCCAAACGGGGCAATTTATTTCTTACCAAGAATTGAATTATACCGCTTTGCAACAATGGTTAGAACGAATTTTACAACTTGATCCGCAGAGTCAATATCCGTTGTTGGCTGCCAGTCATTTGTATTCTACTGTTAGTGAGCCGCGTAAAAAGCGGCAAATGCTGGATTTTGTTTATCAACAATTTTTTATTGATCCGCCTCGGCGTTGGCGCTGGTTGGCACATGCGGCGGTGTTGGCTAAACATCGGTTGAAAGATTTACCTTTGGCGCTCAAATATGCTCAAGCCATCACCGCTCATGCGACTGACGAAATGCCGCGCTGGGCGCAAGAGATGCAAATTTTTATTTTGGAAGATATGGGAGAATTGGAGCGGGCACGTTTAGTGATTGGCGGCATGCTCGCCAGTGGACAACTGAGTGATCCTAATGAAATTAAGTTTCTCAATGATAAATTGCTGGCTTTGGAAAAACAATCTCAAAAAAGGTAGAATAAACCTGTTGAAAAACTGAAAATATGCGTTATAGTTATTAATAAGGGGGAAAAAATTTTATTTTGAAATGGTGTGATAATGCGAATATCTCGCGATCAAATTAAAAATGAAGAATGAACAAAGATGTCATTTCTTTGATCGGAGAAACTGTCATTTCTTTGATCGGAGAAACCTTATAAAATCACTTTCAATCAATACGTTTTTATAAGTCATTGATTTTTTATGATTCAATCCAATCCTTAATTCGCATTGATAACTTAATGCCATTAAGTTAGGATCGGCTAAGGGCAACCACAAGCTAAGGGCAACCACAAGCTAAGGCTCACCCAAAAGCGGTACGATATGGCATTGACACCTAAAGGGTACTGTACCTATTTTGGGGAAATTCATTTTTCTTCGATCCTTAAGAATAAATCCACATAAAGGGTGTTCAGAATGTTTTTCTTGTCCACCAAAACGATGATGGGCAACACGTTGCCCACCGTACAAGACGAATGAGAAATGATGACTTGCGGAGTTTAGCCATTCGTCAGTCAAAATGAACCGTTTAAGAATGAGTTTTGAGCGAGGTTCTCTAAAAAAAAGTTATGCTGGTAATAGCTTCTAAAATAGACAATTACCGATTACCAATTACCAATTACCATCGAGCAATTACGGAGGCAAATAAAATGAAAAAGCAAGCTGGATTTACACTGGTAGAAATCGCCATCGTGATGGTGATTATTGGGTTGCTGTTGGGCGGTGTGCTCAAAGGGCAAGAAATGGTTACTAACGCGAAGGTTAAAAACCTTGAGAGTGATGTAAACGGAATCACGGCCGCGGTTTATAGCTATCAAGATCGTTATCGGGCTTTGCCCGGGGATGACAAAAAGGCGGATAGATTTATCGATATCACAACATGCACCAATCTCTGTGGTGACGGCAACCGCAAAATTGCGCTTGGGACTGCAGCTCATGCGTTTGACTCAACGATAGACGGTGAGGAGTCTCGCCTCTTTTGGATGCACTTACGCAACGCGGGATTAGTCAACGGCGATCCAGGTGACCAAACCCAACCTACCAATGCATTTGGTGGATTGACAGGTGTTTCCACAACATTGACGAATGATAATGTCAAACTTCCATCGCATTTTATTGGATTCACCGAGATTCCCAAAAAGGTTGCAGACATAATTGAGTCACATGGCGATGATGGCAATTCAGGAAAGGGTAGTGTCCAAGGACATAAAATCACGGCTAGCAGTGTTGCCGATGGCGAGAATTATAACAATGATGATCAATTGTATAACCTGTACTTTAAATTGTAATAGCCTGTTAAGTTGAGTACAACGAATGGCGGCGCGGTTGAGTACAACGAATTGCGCGGATTGAGTACAACGAATTGCGCGGATAAACGAATTAAAGTTTATTCTAAGTTAAGTTGTACTCGTCTCTTCCCGTCATTCGTTTATCCTAAGTTAAGTTGTACTCAATCCCATCATTAGTTGTACTCGTCTCTCCTCGAAAGTCCCCTAAAGGGGACTAAATTAATTATCTGAATATCTATAGTTGTACTCAATCCCGTCATCAAAGTACTCGTCTCTTCCCATCATTCGTTTATCCGCGCAATTCGCTGTACTCAATCCGTGCAATTCGCTGTACTCAATCCCGTCATTAGTTGTACTCAATCCCATCATTCGTTTATCCGCGTAATTCGCTGTACTCGCGAAAGTCCCCTAAAGGGGACTAAATTAATTATCTGAATATCTATAGTTGTACTCAATCCCGTCATCAAAGTACTCGTCTCTTCCCATCATTCGTTTATCCGCGTAATTCGCTGTACTCAATCCCGCAATTCGCTGTACTCAATCCCATCATTCGTTTATCCGCGTAATTCGCTGTACTCAATCCGCGTAATTCGCTGTACTCAATCCGCGCAATTCGCTGTACTCAATCCCGTCGTTAAGTTGTACTCAATCCCATCATCAAAGTACTCATCCAATAACCGAGCGAGTTTGTAGGGTGGATTACGCTAACGCTAACCCACCCGACAAAAAAACGTGCTACAAAGCCTTAACTCCTTGCAACAATTCCGCCGCCATTTTCTGTCCATCGCCATACAACATGCGCGTGTTATCCGCATAGAACAGATAATTCTCAACACCAGAAAAGCCGGTACCGCGCCCACGTTTGATGACAACGATATTTTTCGCCTTGTCCGCATTCAGGATAGGCATCCCATAAATCGGGCTACTTGGATCAGTACGTGCCACCGGGTTTACCACGTCATTGGCGCCAATCACCAACGCTACATCCGTCTGCTCAAACTCCGCGTTGATTTCTTCAATATCATAAATCATGTCATAAGGCACGCCGGCTTCTGCCAACAACACATTCATGTGCCCCGGCATCCGCCCAGCCACTGGATGAATAGCAAACTTAACGCGCACACCGCGCTCCGTCAGCCCTTTCGTCAATTCCCAAATCTTATGCTGCGCTTGTGCCACCGCCAAACCATAACCGGGCACAATAATCACTTGCTCTGCATAAGCCATCATAATCGCCGCATCCGTCGCATCAATCGGTTTGAGGCTACCTTGCACATCCTCGCCAGTCGCTTCTTGTCCACCTTTGGCACCAAAACCGCTAAACAAGACATTACTTAACGGCCGATTCATGGCTTTTGCCATCAACTGCGTTAGCAGCGTACCGGCCGCGCCGACAACGGTACCGGCAATAATCATAGCGGCATTGCCAAGCACAAAGCCTTCAAAAGCGACAGCGAGTCCTGTCAAAGCGTTATATAGCGAAATCACTACCGGCATATCGGCCCCGCCAATCGGCAAAGTCATCAACACGCCAAACACTAACGCTAAGGCAAAAAATGAGAAGATGAGAGTTGTGGATGCAGACGCGCCTTGAAAAATCACCACCGCACCCAACGCCAACGTGATTACAAACAACAGTAAATTCAAAAATTGTTGATTGGTAAATATCAAGGAGCTCTTCATCAGGCCTTGCAACTTGGCAAACGCGACGATGGAACCCGAAAAAGACACGCTACCAATTAAGGCCCCTAAAACCGCTAAGGTTTGTACGGTGGGTGAGAGGCCATGCTCACCACCTGCTGCTCTTATCAACTCTACCGCCGCAATGGTTGCTGCCGCACCGCCACCCATACCGTTGTACATGGCAATCATTTGGGGCATATCCGTCATAGCGACCTTTTTGGCAAACCACCAAGCTGGCAACGCACCTATCATAATAGCGAGGATGATTAGGCCAAAATTACTGATGTCCGGATATAAAAAAGTGATCAAGGTGGCGAGAACCATACCCACGCCAGCCCACACAATACCGCCTCGCGCTGTCACCGGCGAACTCATTTTTTTGAGGCCGAGAATAAACAGCGCAGCGGCCAGAAAATAAAAACTGTTAATCAGAAGACTTTGCCAATTGTCTATCACTTCGCACCTCCTTTGCTACTTTTGAACATTTCCAACATGCGCTCTGTCACAAAATAACCACCTACCGCATTGCCGGTTGCCAACACGACACCGATAAAACCAATGGTTTTCGTCAAGCTGGTATCAGCATGCCCTAGCGCCACCATCGCGCCCACTAACACAATGCCATGCACAAAGTTCGAGCCTGACATTAACGGCGTGTGCAAAATCACTGGCACACGGGAAATCACTTCATAGCCTACAAAGGCGGCCAGCATAAAAATATACAGTGCAATAAATCCTTCAATCATGAGCTTGCTCCTTCTACCAATTCTCGTGTGGGTGCGTGTTTAATTTCTCCGGCATGAGTTAAGGTACAGCCAGCAATCACTTCATCTTCCCAGTCTATTTGCAATTCGCCCTCCTTAATCATTGGGGATAACAAATTGAACACGTTTTTGGAGTACATTTCACTGGCGTGAATTGGCGTTTGACTGGGCACATTCAACGGGCCGTGAATAATAACACCGTTATGCTCTATGGTTTCACCGGCTTGCGTCAATTCACAATTGCCACCGCCTTCAGAAGCCAAATCAATAACCACTGAACCGGGGGCCATGCCTTCAACCATTTGTTTTGTAATGATTTTTGGCGAAGGCCGACCGGGTATAGCGGCCGTGGTAATCACCACATTAGCGGCCGCCAGATGTTTAGCCAAAATGGCCTGCTGTTGCTGCTTTTCCTCGGCCGTCAATTCGCGGGCATAACCGCCTTCGCCTTCGGCTTTGATTTCCATATCAACAAACTTAGCGCCCAGCGACTCTACTTGCTCCTTAGTGGCGGCTCGGACATCATAACCTTCCACCATCGCGCCCAAACGCCGAGCGGTGGCAATGGCTTGCAATCCCGCGACACCCGCGCCTATCACTAACACTTTAGCGGGGCGAATCGTGCCCGCGGCCGTGGTTAACATCGGAAAAAACACACTGGCTAAATCGGCCGCCATAATAACCGCTTTATAACCAGCGACAGCGGCTTGTGAAGATAAAGCATCCATAGACTGAGCGCGAGAAATGCGCGGCACTAACTCCATCGCCAAGCTGGTGATTTTATTATCGCGCAATTTGGCCACTCGTTCAGGATAAAGGTGCGGAGACATAAACCCTATCACCACCGTGCCCTCTTTCATCTGCTCGATTTCGGCCTCGGTTGGGGGTTGCACTTTAAGCACAACCTCGGCCGGTTGATAGAGTTTATCGGTACTTTCAACGACTTGGACGTTTTGATAGGCTGCGTCCGCAAAGTAAGCGCTCTTGCCCATCTCTTTTTCTATGACAACGGTAGCGCCGAGTTTTGCTAAACGAGCGGCGATGTCAGGTACTAAAGCCACGCGCCGTTCAGAAGGCGTTAGCTCTTTGGGTACCGCCACAGTTACTGGCATATTAATATTTCCTATCAGTTAAAAAAAAGGGTTTTTAAATCACGGCATGAGCCGGCAAAAAAGAATATAGGGGTATTGGAGTGAGAAATCAATTAGATACTAATGAAAAATAACTAACTACATGGATTGTATATAATAAGGGATTTTAAAAACTAATATAAAAATTATAGACTTATCAATGAATTTTTCATTTTTCATTAATTAGTATATCCCAATTCGGCCATACATTCCCCACAAACATCACCAATCGCTTGCCAATCTTCATCATCCAACACCTCACGCTTTTGTCTCACCGTTGAAGGTTTGCCCGTGCCTGACAAAGGTGGCGCGTTAGGAATTTGCCGTAACAGCGTTTTCAATACCGTCACCGGCTCCGTTACCAATTCTTCGTAACGCACCACAATCAGTTGATGAGCATTCATCAACACCGTTTCCGCCAAATAGCGCCACAACAGCGCCCGTTTTAAAGCCTCGATTGGCGTGGCGGCAATCTCTGCTAAGCGTTGCCGTTGCCATTGCGGCAAAAAAGGATCATTGACATGCCCAACCGGAAATTCTGTCACCGACGCTTGTTTGAGATGAGGAAAGCTCGTTTTCCACGACGCTATTGTATCCAACGGATGGCGCACACAGGCAATGATTGGGGCAGTCGGTAAAACTTGTTTTAATTGCGGCAATCTTGCCATATAAGCCAACGTATTTTTAGTCGCCAATAAAAAATCAGGGCGACTCACTTTCGGTTGATAATGGGTTCTCCTATCAATTATTGCTGTATCTTCAATCACTTGCCCATAAAGCAACTTATTTTCGACCGGCTTGCCGTCCAAAATATCGCGCCGTAATTCTTGGTAAAAAGTGGCGACTTGCCAGTACGTTAAATTATTATTTAAAGGCTCAAATATCTGGGTTGGCTCACTAATGACAATGCAATCTGGCACGGAATGCAGCAAGCGACATAAATAACTCGTGCCGCTGCGCGGGATACCGGTAATAATGGCTTCTGCTGGTAAAAACTGAAGAGGTTTTAAAAACCGTCGAGGTTTGCGCGGCAAAAACTGAAGAGGTTTTAAAAAGCTTGGATATCTGATCGAAGGCGCTTTCTGCAAAGTGTAAGGCTTCAGCAACTGCGCCCATTCATTGGAATATAAAATAAGTTGTTTCAATAACGGATAGGCCTCGGCCAATTCTGTTACCAATTGATTAAGCAGCGGTTCGCGCCGGATAACGGAAGGCCAATGATAATGACACAAAAACGGTAAAGAAAATCCGCCAGCCTCCCTTGTAGAAAGAAGAGAAATCCTTTCTAAAGGAAGGTTAGAGGGAATTTTGGATTTTAACGGCTTCAAGTGCGCGGGAAAATTAAAACGTTCATCGAAACAATTATAGTTTAAATTCAATTGCTTAACCGCGATAGGCAACGCAATTTGGTCCAACCAAGGCCGTTTATTAGTGATTGAAGGCTCAGCGTCAATCCGTCGACAACACTTTTCCCAGACTGGCCCCAAATTTCGGCCATTTTGCACCGCAATCACACCAGCATTAAAGTAGGGCAACATCAACTCGCCACTCGTACTAGAAATTACTCGTTCCTTGGGCAAAGGTAAATTAAATAAATCATACACTTGCTGCCATAGCGCAATATTTTGAGTAAAGGTGGCTAAGTCGGCCGGCTTAGCATTAAAAGGCGCTGCAAAAACGGTGTCAGGCGACAATTCTCGCAAACATAAAATATCGCTATCTAAAAAAACGATTTTCTCTGCTGGCGTATCTATTCCCAAACAAGCGACTTTATTGCCTATTGGATAATTTTCATCAATACCATTTGTTATTGGAACAGAACGTATTCCTAACGTTTGCATCAAAGTCCGTGTCTTCGCTGAAACGGTGCCCCAACGACTCTCAGGTTGCGGTAAAGCGGCGACTAGTTCATAGTCACCGCGCAAATAACGCTTTAATGAGGTGGCAAGGAGCATGGACTTAATTTCCAACTCGCCTTGCTGACAGATGAAAACAAAACAATATTTCATTAGGGTAATGAGTAATGGGTAATGGGTAATGGAAAAAGTGTTATTTTATAGTTTGTAGTAGTGTTTGTAGTAGTGTTTGTAGTAGTCGCTTTAGCGACTTAGGGGGCCATACTTTCATTTGAAAACTTCCAAAATCGTTTATGGCCCCCAAACAAGAGTGATTAAAATGACACACAAAAAGTGTTATTTTCTAGCTTGTAGTAGTATTTGTAGTAGTCGCTTTAGCGACTTAGGGGGGCCATACTTTCATTTGAAAACTTCCAAAATCGTTTATGGCCTTCAATGCGTTGTACTATTCCCTGTTGAGTCCAAGTTGAATTTTAACTTCATCAAGTGGAACGGTTTTAGTTTGCCTAGCACGTTGCTCAAGAAATGCCATCAATTGATGATTTTGTCGAGTTAATTCAATTTCTCTATCAAAATCATTGAGTTCTGCGAGAATAAATTCATTCCCATCGGGTGCCTTCAAAATCAGATTTTCTTTGCAGGCTTGCTTTAAAAGGGCAATAATATCAATCGCATCCATAGATACGGCAATACTTCTCATAACTGATACTCCTCACCATGAATAAATAACCGACTGCCTGTTTTGTAACCCACAGCCTCAATTTTGACTAACTGACTTTCCTTATTGATGTCATAAAACACGCGAAAATCCCCAATCCGCAACTCCCACTCAGCAATTTCATTGGGGCGTAGCTTTTTTCGGTTGCGTGTTTCCGGTGTGGGTTGCTGTGTCAGTTGGGTTTCTATTCCTTCAATGATTTTCTGCCTGTCGTATTTTCGGAACTGGTGTATGTCTTCAATAGCCTCTGGTGTAAGCTCAATTTCAAACATAATCTATGTCAAACCTATCATTTTTAACCTACACAAAGTCGTGGCACAAAAACTAAGTTTTTTGAAGAAACTTGGTTTTTTTAGAGCCGACAATCTTAAAAATATACCTTATATTCAGTCTATTGCATCAAAGCTATACGGAAAATATCGGCATCCTGCAACACTTTGTCAGCGAGGATTTTAGGATCGGGTTTTAAACGTCATTCGCGCAATTCTGGGTGTTTTTCAATGAGCGTTTGTAGTAGGCGATTTATCGCCTCACGCAATCAACCAAAATAGGTGATAAATCACCTACTACGAACATGCCCACCTACCCCAAGGTTTTTAGCCAAACGTTAGTTAGGTGGACAACAAAAAGACGTTGCCCACCCTACTACTGCCAAACTAAAGTTTGGACTCCGATTATCAGTAGTAATTTTGCCAGAGAGCAACACCGCTTGCTAAGAAATACAGGGCAGAAAAAGCAATATCGGTACCAATATACAAATCTGGCACTTTGAACTCAAAAAGTTCTTTTTTCCTCATTCCTTTCGTAAGTTTATTGACGTTATACGAGACAACGATAACATAACTTACATAGCTTGCCGGAAGTGCTGATGTCCAATTAGGAAAATTAAGTTGGAATAGTGAATAAACACAAACAATTAACCATAAAAATTCAGTCAATGAAACCAGAATGGTTGTAACGTTCATCGACAATTTGCCATTTTTTGATTTTAGAAGGATTCCATTCACAATTGACAAAATGCCAACAATCATCCCAACTAAAAAGAAATCATATTCGCTCATATTGTACTTTTATGGAGTCTAATTTAAAGTAGATGTTTTGAAAAATTTTAAATTATACCATTTAAAATGCCTAGATGTAGGGTGTTCTTTGCTCCCGTTTTTCTTGCCGGCCCCAAAATACGGCGATGGTGGGCAACAACGTTGGGTTATTAGCCTCTTCGGTATGTGTTATTAAAGCCAGGGGCAACGCCCTTGGCTTTCCCCTTTTGCGTCGACACCCTACAAAAGCGCTTATTTTCCGTTACGAGAGCGTCGCTTCAAACTCAATCGTATTGAGTTGCGTGTTGAGATTCTTTTCGGTGGTGTCTTTTTGTGCTTTCAATTCCTCAATTTCGGCC
>NBMI01000153.1 GCA_002085445.1 Candidatus Parabeggiatoa sp. nov. 2 | reverse complement strand
TGTGTGTTTTTCCATAAATTGATTTTACCTACTGTTTGAAAGGCAATAACTATAACACATTTTCCTTAACTTAATGGCATTGAGGTTTCACCTGGGGCTATTCAAATTCAACCCCTATCGGGGTTGAGGAGTCGCTTATGTTGAACGTTATTGATTTGTATTTCATTCAATCGGGAAACGCTATACTAACTTAGGCGCAGCAAGCGCATGCTACAAACTTTAAGTCGCTTTTGATCCTACGGGAGAAGCATGGAAATAATATACCCATAGATTACCTGCGTTTTTTCAAAAAACGACTCCGTTTGGTATTGAGCCTATCATAGCGATAGACTGCATAAGTTTTTTAACAGTTGGTTTCGCCCGATAGGGTTTTCGGATAGGTTTTAAGCAAGATTATTGACGAGCGCCTTGAGTTGTTCCAACGTCTTTTCATACTGGCCGTTAGTTTCTCGCATAATGTCGTTTAATAAGTCTTTTTTGTCATCATTAGGCACCGGAATCTTATTAAACTTTAAGAAAAGTTCTACTTCTTCTGGGAGCACATCGCCCAATTCGTCTAATAATCTGAACACGGTATTGGATAAAGTTAACGTGTCAAGTGCTTGCGAGAATTGAGTTTTGAATTGGGCTGTGTCATCCACTATAAAAGAAATACCAAGTAAGCCATAGATATTAGCCTGCTTTAAAATGGGAATGATCTTAGTGTCCCACCAGGTTAGGTATCTTTTCAGACGCGTTTCATTAATGTCTGAAGGTGAAATAGGTTGCTGATGACAAACATATAGGATCGTACCAGCATTTGGATGCTTTTGAATACAATAAGGAATGTCTTCCAAAGCATTCACTTTAAAGCATTCACGATACATATCGTTAAAGGAGCGGTGAACATGTGCAAAATCGTCAGGCCACGAGGGTTTGATGGTTTCTACGAAGTTTTTATGCCATGAGGGTTTGATGGTTTTTACCTTGTAAGCCAACTTTTTGCTGAGTTCCAACTCCAAACGTTCATGGAAAATTTCTACACCTTGTCCCGTTTTACCATACCAAATATAGGCCAGTGAAGGTAGATTTACTTCAATCATTTCACTGATTTGGTAAAATATTTCACTGACTTGTTTGATACGGTCTAGTTTTAGCCGCCATAACGGCTCGCGTTCAAGCCAATTAGTCGGGCTAGGAAGATTGGTTTTCCAGTTGTGATAATGGCAGTGCAACACAGGTGTCATCCAACGTGCATCACCAAAGCTCGTATTGTCATCAACCAAGCGACGACGCATCCCAGAAACGGATTCATGGGGTGTCAATCCTTCTTTCAAGAGTCCACGCCAGAACGCGCTTGCTTGAGCGCGTGCGGCATCAATCCATGCCACCGTGCTATTGGTGAGAACAGCGGGGATAAATTTCCCTAATTGTCGCCCAACGCCTAACCAACCCCCAGTATCACCTTGACAACAATTGATGTAAGCCAGTGAGGGCCTTTTCGGTAGGTTGCGTAATACCTGAGCAAAATCAGCAACTGGTATTTTGCAACATTGCTGCGTTTGGTCTGCGAACAGCAAGTGAGTGGTATTAATGTCACCTTCACCATGGCCATAGTAATATACGATGTCCGGTTCTAAGGATTTCACTTTGGTTTTGAATTCTTCCCATGTGGACGCAACTTGGAGACAGGTTTCTACGCTTTCAGGCCATGATAATAAGTCACGCAACTCTGTGACATGGACATCTGCTTCGGTGTCTGCCACGTCTTCAGGTTGGGGAGCGATTATCAACATTTTAGGATGTGGTGGCAATTCTACCTCTGCTTCCGTTGTTGCCTCTGTTTGAAGCGCTATAGACCAACCCGCAGCCGATAAGAATTCTCCACGATCTGAGAGTAACACCCAAGGCAAACGAGCAATATGTTCATCGGTGCATAAAATGCGAACCTCTTTTTGTTCATACCTTAAAATTTCGTTATAAATAGATGATTTCAGTTTGCCAAAGGTTTCATCAAAGAGATGTTGCCCAATGTCTGATTGTTCGCGTTCATCAAATTTCAATTTCAGCCTAGCCTGCTCTTCGTCGTTGTAATCAAAAGTAATGAGTTCTTCAACTAACCTTTTGAGGGTTATTTTTTTACCTTTAATCTCGACGCGACTGTTTGGTTTTAGTCGCAAATTTTTTAAATCGCCAAAAGCATTATGCTGCTCGCCTTGATGAATCCAACACCGATAAGCACCCTTGTTATCTTTTTTAATTTCCAGAAAATACCGAACGGTGTTTGCCATATTTTTTCCTCATCACAAAAAGAATTTAATTTTATATCACAAGTGATGGTCATTTTTCAATAAGGCCGGCTATTTTTTTTAAAAGGCCGGCTAATTGCATTAGTGTTTAATTTGAAAACATCCAACGTCGGCAAAAGTTTCGCTCCGCGAAACTTTTGCCGACGTAACTATTTGACTCGATGATCAAGTTTTTAGTCTGACAATGCACAAGGATTGTATATAATAAGGGATTATCGAAACGAGCATCAAATCACCTCAGTCAACTTTTTTAAAATACAGCAATGATAAGGGAATAGCTAATTAATGGAGATTTGATTTCATTCGATGATCAAGTTTTTCGCCTAACAAGAAGATTAGCCAAAAGCCACCTTTAAACGCAAAAGGCAACGTTGCCATCACCAAGAAGGCCTCATTCAAGTTGCCAAAGGTTAAATACCTGAGCCGCAAGAACTTACTAAACGGTGGTAATCAATCTCTCGGTTTGCTGTAACAATCAACGCGAAAGCGAAGAACTTCGGATCGATGGCTTTGCCAATTTCGGCCAAGCGTTGGTCGTCTGCATGTCTAATAAACGGCCTTTGAATTGAGGGCCATCAACAAAACCAAGGCTTATCATTTCAAAACCTGGCCCACAGTTGTATTTTAACCATCAAGCGTTAGACTGAGCGAAGAACTTCGGATCGATGCTTTTGCCAATTTATGCCCATCTAATAAATGGCTTTGCCAATTGAGGGCCATTAACAAAACCAAGGCTTATCATTTCAAAACCTGGCCCACAGTTGTAGTTAAAAGGCCCCTCACCTTCGTGGGGATAGGGGATGGGAAAAATGAGGGTTTTGGGTCTAATGGCACTTAGACTGAAAGTACTTAGGATGAAAGGGAATAAACGGATTTTTAGGGTTTAGTATTTGAGTTTCCTATCTGCTAGTTTCTAAAATCCCTTATTATATACAATCCTTGTGCATTGTCAGACTAAAAACTTGATCATCGAGTGAAAACCTCCAAACTTTCGACATTCATTTTTTAGAGTCTAAATTTAGACTTAGGTGAGATAATTGATATCTCTCATATCGATTCGATTTCTTACTTAAAAATTTCTCAGAAATTTGTTATAAGAAATCCCTTCTTATATACAATCCTTGTAGTTATGGTTGGAAGACTAAAAACTTGATCATCGATTGATAAGTTTTATATAAGGTATATTACTGATATAATCAATAAAAAAAAGTAATTACAATGACGCGTAAATTTTTTTTCTGTACTTAGGTTCAGTATACGTCTAGTTTTCAGTCTTCTCCGTATATACCCTAACAATCCGAAAGCCTAAATTTTGGAAGACCTTATACGGCTCGGTTTTGCCACGGTACGTCAAACGAGAATCTATTTTTCTCCACTGTCGTTCATTCTTATGGAAGCTACCGCCCCGAAAGACGAGCTTAGTCTTTTTATTATTTTTTGCATTATTTTTGCTTATGCATTCGGTTTCCTTACCACGATATTTTTCCTCATATTCTGAACACGTCCATTCCCAAACGTTGCCCACTGTGTCATATAACCCAAAGGGATTAGGTTTAAAAGAACCCACGGGAGCCGTTTTTTTACCACTGAATCGACTACCACTGCCCGAACAATTAGCCCGATTAGTGCCGATATCATCGCCCCACCAATACTTAGTCTCCGTTCTTGCTCGTGCCGCATATTCCCACTCAGCTTCAGTGGGTAAGCGATAGTGTTTGCCAGTTTGTTGAGTCAACCATTCAGTATAAGCGATTGCATCATACCAAGAGACAATAATCACTGGGCGATTGTCCCGCCCCCAACCTTCATCATCGGGTATTTCTCTACCCGTGGCTTTGGCAAAACGGTCATACTCCGCAAAAGTCACCGGATAGCGTCCCATCGCAAAGCTACCTACATAGATATCATGCACGGGTTGCTCATTATCACGGCCACCGCCCTGAATATCACCCATACGAAACCGCCCGGCCGGTATCCACACCATTTCTGGACCCTTACCGCCGTCTTTCAGTTTGTCGCGGAAGGTTTTCCACCTCCTCTTGGGAAGAATGATTACTGGTAGTGGTTGTTCTGATTCTTCGAGAAGATTACGTCCGGTAAGATGTTGTAGCTGCTGCAACGCGATTTCAGTTTTAGGCCTAAGCCGTAATGGAATCTGCTCAGGATTAGGTGTAATTAGGCCATTTTTAGGTGGTAGGGAAATGTTTTGTAATTCGGCCCGAATGGCATCCCCTAATGGCGTTTCGGCTAGTTCTTCAAGCTGTTGTAAAGCGTCATCGGGATTAAGTTCAAGTTTAATTTGTTGCCAACGCCATTCCCATGCCAAATGTGCCAGACTTTCTTCATCTGTTGGTTCAACTTCTTTGAGTTTTTCTAATATAAACCTTAGAACTTGTTCTTGTTCGCTTTCACTAAAGCGTCTTTGAAAGGCAGCCCGTAAAACGGCTAAGACGGGTTTGGAAAAGTATAACCCATTAACAGTCTCAGTGGTATTGGGCAATATAAATAACCGTTCAATACGCGCCGCTGGTAATTTTGAGCAAAACTTCCGGCGCAACGCATCCGCCAATCCCAGACTCACCGGTTGCAGCAGCGCACAACATTGCGCCCAACGGAACGCATCGCCTAATAATTCTTCTACATAGGTATTGAGATTACGGCCTAATCGTGGTGGTATTCCGCGGGCATTAATAGCCCGATGTTTAAAATCCTCTGGCCGCGTTTCGTCTTCATTCAAAAACCCGCCTATGACTTGTAATAAACCCTCGCTAGTCGCAGGGTAAATAGGCAAACCAAAGTGGCTAGGTAGGGCCGCACTTTCATCCCATGAGCGAGGCTCGCGTAGTTCCATCCAAGCGACTTTGGGCCAATTTGATAATGCTTTTAAAGTTGAACTGTCCCTATGGTAATTTAATATTTTGCCATCACTGAATATCAAAAGAAAATAAGAGTGCGCTTCCCATTCTAAATCTTTCAAGTGGTAAAGTTGATTTTGCGGTGTACTAAATTGGTTGAGTGAACCGTAAAATTTGCCATACAACACAGAGATGCCGCGTTGCTTGAGTCCTTTGGCTAATTCGCTGGCAATGGGATTCCAGCGTAAGGGTTTAGCAAACGCATCTTCTAAAACCAGCACGGTGCGTAGTTGTTTATCAGGATAATAAATCAATTCAGGTATGCCCTTTTGCACACTGGCTTTGATAGTATTGTTTATATCAAGCCGCTTACGGCCTTGGCTATCGTCAAAATAACCCATTGAATGAGCTAAGGAATCCAAAACCTGCGGCGACAAACGCGGACTTGGCTTACCCCCCACTTTGCCTAATGAAAATAAACGAGGCTTAGAACTATTCCACTTAGGGCCGATTGTTTGATCAGGTGGGGGTGGGGGCGGATCCACATTTTCCTGTTCAGGTGTGCATAGTCGTAGCTTCACACATGCCCATTTGATAAAAACTAACAAGCGAATTCTAGCAATAGAGATAACAATAGCGATAGCAATAGCAATAGCAATATATAAAAAGTTTTCCATGTTGTCTCTCGTTAGAGGCTCAAGATAATTTTGTAAAGAGTTGATAGGGGCGCATTTCCGTTTTCACGGTTAAGTAAGTACAACAAAACTTCGTTATGGAACGCCAAACTTCGTTATGGAACGCCTATATTGCTCCTAAACGAATTAAGTACAACGAATTACGCGGATAAACGAATTGAGTACAACGAATTACGTGGATTAACGAATTTAGTACAACGAATTACGCGGATTAACGAATTTAGTACAACTAATTACGCAGATTAACGAATTAAGTACAACGAATTACGTGGATTAACGAATTTAGTACAACGAATTACGCGGATTAACGAATTTAGTACAACGAATTACGCGGATTAACGAATTTAGTACAACGAAACTTCGTTCTGGAACGCCAAACTTCGTTCTGGAACGCCTATATTGCTTTATCAGAATTAAATAAAATCCACCGATTAATCCTCTTCTCAAAAAGCGAACAAAACCGAAGCATTTATTGAACCATTCATGTCTAATAGCTCGTTTTAATTATTCGTTTATCGGCCCGCTTGTGTCGTTGTACTCAAGTACTCAACAGAAAAATTGACTTTTATCAATCCTTATCGATAATATAATCGCCATCGTTATTAACAAAGTACCCGGAAAATGGGAATGCGCTCGTTGATAGAACTAATGTATTCATGTCAATACCCACACGATTAACCAAATAATAAACCCAAAAGTAATGCCTATTAGCCCTAAAAGGGCATACTTTCTTTTAAACCATTTGACTCTTGGACTCGTTAAGTCTCCGACATCAGTTCCTGATGAATTTTTATTCTCATTGACAGGGTTTGGTTCGGATATTTGTTGATCATTATTTTGTTGTCCAAGGGGCACTTTCGTTTGTTCAAACGGTGAGCCTAAATCCTGCGCACGTTGCACATCCACTTTACTCAATTCCGCTGGAACATGCAGATAAAAAAATTCTTTAAAACGCCGCTGAAAAATCATGTCTTGCTCTGGCGTTTTGACTAACAGGGCTGCTAACATATCCCGCAATTGGGTGATTTTCCATTCGCCCCCGGCTTGTAATGCGAGATTAATACGGTGATAGTCGTGCAGCGTGGGCACAAACCAGTCTTCTTTTTGACGGAGATCGTCTATAAAAACGCTGAGTGGGTGCATGTCAGTTATCAGTTATCAAATATTTGTGATAAATTATTAGTTATACCCAAGAAGGGAACAAATTTTCATAAAGTTTTTCGGAGAAAAACTTTAGCCTGAAAAGGACTTTTTGAGAAACAAAAATACGAAAAGCCCCAACGGGGCGATATTAATATAGCCTGTGTATCTACCAGGAAATCCAAGTTATGCCTATGTTGAGTATATTAGTTATCAGTTATCAATAGTACATTGGTTTGTAAGTAAAGTGCAAGGCTGAAGCCTTGCACTGAGAGAGCGAAACTCCACGAGTTATATTACATAAGGAACGTACTTTAAAATCGTGAAACGGCCAACATGCGAAATAACTCATTAGCCAGACTTTTTGTAGGTGTTTTATTACAACGAGAGCATCTCGATTGAATGGGCTATAAAATAAACGCGCTTTGACGCGCTTTGACGCAAGAGATATCTAAATTATGCGCGGCGCATGCAAGCGTCATTTGCGTGCGTTAGATTTTTTCTATAACTTCTCAATCAGAAGTTTTTATAAATCCTTGATTTCATAATAATTAATTCAACCCTTAATTCGCATTATTTACAATTTGTCATTTTTCATTTCTCATAACGTACTTTAAATTCGTGAAACAGCCAACATGCGAAATAAGTCATTGAATTATTGTTCAATTTAGTCATTTACAAATTTTCATATTTCATATTTCATATTTCATTCGGGCAAACTCCGAGGTTTATCAAACGAAGTAACTTCCGCAAGCGAGATCAACCTTGGAGGTTTTATACTGAGCATCGCCATCCTTAAGCTTTTTTGTCAGTGGGGACGATCCAGACGATCCCGACTCAGTGAGGGAACTTGAACTTGAACTTGAGAAATCTGTATACCGCCCAATAAGATGACAAAAGCGCAAATTGTGAACTCGGAATCCGTTTTTTAAGCGAAAAAGTTTTGCCTCGTTCGGTGTCAAGTCTAATTGAGGGATAACGAATTGACGGCTTGATGCGCTATTTATCTGAATCGGTGGCAAAGGTAAGGGTAATGCCGCGAGTAGTGCCGGCTTTTGCCGTACCGATAAGCGCAACACCGCCTTCCGCATTCACTTCAACTTGTAATTGTACTTCTTTGAGCTTGAAGCCGCCAAATTCTTTTTGAATATCCTGTAACATCTCAGCAACCTGCGTAGAAAGTGTCTCAAGTGAAGCACGTAACACATCAGTATCAATGTGTTTAAGTCGCCCCCCTTTTTTAGGGCTAAGTCTGCCACCGCCCAGTGTGCCTGATTTTGGTTTGGCTTCTGCTTCTTCGTCAACAATAACAGGAATTGTACTCATTAAAATGGCTCCAATGTGATAAAGTAGCGAGTGGAAAAGATGTTAAACTGTAGTACAACGAATGGAGAAAGTCGAGTACTTTGATGGAGAAATAAACGAATTGAGCGACACAATCCACCTGTTTATTCGTTTATCCGCGTAATTAGTTGTACTTCACTCGTTAATTCGTTTATCCGCGTAATTAGTTGTACTTACTTCATTAGTTAATTCGTTTATCCGCGTAATTAGTTGTACTTACTTCACTCGTTAATTCGTTTATCCGCGTAATTAGTTGTACTCTACAAGGATTGAATATAAGCAAGGATGAAAACGGTCTAAAGTCTATTATTTGGAGGCTATATGTCTTTATTCAAATTTATGGTGTATTGTTTATTTGTGTACGTAAGCATAGTTGGCTTACCGGCACATGCAGAACAATCGGTGGCTAATCCTGAAACCACCGATGCCGCCAGCACTGTGACACCGCAATGGATTAAAGAGCGGAAAGCGCAGATAACAAAAGCACAAGCTGCGCTAAAAAAGGCTCGCAAAGCGTTGCAAGCTGAAGAGCAAACGCTCCAGAAGAGAATCGACAGTTTGGCAAAAACTGAAAAGATCACCCAACAAATGTTGGAAAAAGCGGCCAAGGAACGGCAGACTGCTAACCAGAAAGTCGAAGAACTGCGTGTGGAACGCAAAAATGTTCAAGACAGTCTGGATAAACATTCCGCACGTCTCACGGAATTACAAACGACGTTACAAAAACTCAGCCAATTTCCGCGTGCTGAACTAACCGTGGCTCAAAATAAGGAAAGAACTGCGGTTGAGAAGGACGTAGCCTTGTACAAACCGGCCGTTGAACTTGGACAACAATATCTCGAACTGCTTAAGACGCAGACTGAACAGGCCATCAAGCAAACGCTTGTCGCTATAGAGTGGCATAGTCAATTGCAAACGCTGCATCAAACGCATATGCTTAAAGAACGGGAACAGGCAATAACCGATAACCAAGCGGCACTGGTTCGCCATAAAGAAACTTTGCAGGCCGCGCAGAGCGATCTGCCCAATAAAATCGCCGCTCTGGAAACCGCAGAATCGACGGTTGATATGTTAAAAGAACGGTTTGAAAAAGCGGCCTTGGATAAGCAAAAGGTGGAGGTTGATGTCAAAAATCTGGATTTAGAACGCCAAAGTGCCAAAACCAATTTGGACAATCAAACCAAGCACCTCAAGGAACAAGAGGAAAAACTGGAAAATATCCGCAAAACGCCACCGGTTGAACCAGAACAATTGCCTTTGCACGAGAAAAGAATTGCCGTGTTTGAGAATGACATTAAACTGCAAAAAAAGGCACTGGAATTGGAACAACAACAGCTTGATGTTGTTACACAGCGCATTGAACAAGCCAAGAAACGGTTAGCGCTTGCGACACAGTGGTACGATAAATTGCAAGCGGTGTATCATCTCCGCCAAAAGCAAGAGTTAGAAAAGCAGATCCAACAGGAGCAACAGCGTTATCTGGATCTGGCCGCTGAATTACGCCATAAATTGGACTTGATACCCGCTTTGGAGAAAAACTCTGCTCAACGTTATCTGCTGGGAGTCGAGATTCAAGGGGCCAATGAATTTGCTCAAAGGGCTGTGCGTCAATTAAATATTCGGCATATCCGAGATCAATTCCGTCAGTGGGAAAAAATGGCCGAGGAGCGACAAGAAACGACGGACATCTCTCAAAGTAAACTTGACAATACCAAAGCCGTTATCACCGAGCTCAACACCTTCATATTAGATCTCCAAGCATTGCAAACCCTGCTGGAAAATAAAATGGCGGCCTTGGAAAAACAACAGGAGGTGGTTAAAGAGCAGGGCGGAATATTGAGCGGTCAAGCGTTGAGCAAGAATACCCAAGCTCAAAAACTCTTGACACAACTCAAGAACGTCTTGCGGCAAGAATTAGACCAAGTGCGGCCTTTGCTGAAGAAAGGAGACGAGTTGCTCAAGCGGCTTGAAAAGGTCTATAGAGAAAACATGCACCGGGCCCTGTTGAGACAGCGAGATTTGCCCAACAGTGCCGTGGAATGGTGGAGTTTACTCAAAGAAATCGGCACGATACCGAGTATTGTCATACAGCATTCACAACACACTGGGCGCGGTTTTTGGCAAGCCTTTCAACAAGCCAGCAAGCAACGCTGGCTTATCATCGGCCTTGTTATGCTGGTTTGGTTAAGTTTAGTGATTGGGCTAAGTGCTTGGGCTAAGCGAATATTCAAAACCTCGGATTCTGTAGAGAAACGCGGTAGTTTGCTCAAACACTTGGGGAAAGGTTCCTCCCCCTCTGTTTTTAACACACCAAAACTCCCCTCCCTCGGCGGCGGGGGCATGGAGGGATTTCCCTCTCTCTTGCTGGTAGGATTACGTCTGTGGCAGAAGAATACTGTAACCATTACTGTCACGGGTGTGTTTTTACTGCTCATCTGGCTGACACAACCGAATCACTTAAGCACCCTTGTCGCCCTGATTCTGTTATTGACTTGGTTAGGTGGCAAACTGCTTATTGACTTGTCTGGGTTGTTATTATCGGCTTCTGAGTTCAAATCCCAAGACATGAGCAAGCTCTCTCGGCAAGTGCGTTGGACTATTATTGTCTTAGGCCTATTGATCGTTATCACCGCATTGGTCCATCATGAGTCTGAAGGGCAAGTTGGGCTTTCTTTAACGGCCCGCGATCTGGTTGACACTTTGTTCATGGTGTTGTTGGTTTTGATCATACCCATCTTCATGCGTGTGCGTCTGCTTATACTCACCTTAATGCGAACAACTCATACCAAAGGCTATTGGCTATTGGCGATTAACCTTATCAGCTTATTATTGCCGAGCATTATTCTGGTGGTTTCGATATTAGGGATGACGGGCTACATTCCTCTGGGTTGGACAGTGGCACACTATTTCAGCCTGTTTCTGTTGGTGTTGTTCGCTTGGTTGATTGCGCGGGGAATTATAAATGATTTAGTGGGGCTGTGGAAAAACTGGGTGTCAAAAGACGACAGTCAGTCTGCTTCACTCTGGGCTGAAGACTTGATTCCTTTAGTGCTAGCAGTCTTGGGGCTGACAGGTGGGTATTCCGATGTGGCTATCAAGGAAGATATAGAAAAGGTACTTTTCTTTTCTTTTATGACCTTTGAAAACGGTAACAAAATCACGGTGCTTGGGGTGCTACTGTCGCTCCTGCTTGTTTGGCTTGTGTTTTGGTTGGGTGGTTGGTTTCGCCGAGTCAGTTATCGTTGGCTCTTTATACAGATCAGTGATACGGGAATGCGGCATAGTTTGTCGGTATTTATTCAGTATCTAGTGATATTGGTTGGGCTATTGATTGCCTTGAAAACCTTTGGGATAGATCCCACTGCCTTGGCGGTGTTTGCCGGTGCCGTCGGTGTTGGTATCGGTTTTGGTATGCAAAATATCGCGGATAATTTTGTGAGTGGCATTTTGTTGTTAGTAGAACGTCCCTTACAAGTTGGCGATTTTGTGGAGATTGAGAGTCCCCAAGGCGGAGGTATCGTGTACAGTGGAACAGTCATACAAATTGGGATTCGTTCTCTGACGCTTGAAACGGAGGACAGTAAAAAAGTCGTCGTCCCCAATTCAAAGCTTATTTCTGGCCTCTTTACTAATTGGGCTGGCTGTCGCACGACTGATGAAGGCGAAGACGATGGCGATGGCGAAGGCACCGTACTGCATACCGATTTGGACATTGGTATCAGTTATGACAGTGACCCGCATTTGGCTGAAAACCTTATCAAGGCGGTGTTAGAAGAAATGCCGGAAGTCCTTAATGATCAGGCTTTTGGGATCTATTTGTTGGGGTTTGCGGATTTCAAAGTCAATTTCCGTGTTGACTATTACATCGATAGCCAGTCGGCAAATTCTGCACAGGTAAAATCCAAGGTATTGTTTGGCATTTGGGATCGCTTTAAAGAGGCCGGTATTAAAATGCCTTATCCTGTGTACCAAATGGAGGCATAAGTCCTTACCATAAATACCAATCAACGGCCCCCAACCCCGAAGAATTAAAATAATTACTAATTTTTAATTATTTTTTGACCCCTTCGGGGTAAAGTGAGCGGGAAAATCGAAATGCGGCTATATGAATAAAGCAGGTAATTCACCTCGATAGAGGGGAAGCAAGGGTGTGTTATTTTTTGTTCCGATGACAAAATCCTTCATAAGCAACTAATCCTTCTAGTTATTGATATCGAGTACAACGGATTAATATTGAGTACAAGTAATTACGCTTGAGTACAACTAATTACGCTTGAGTACAACTAATTACGCGGATAAACGAATTAACTAACTACAAGGATTTCATATAAGCAAGGATGAAAAATCCCTTTTTATAACGAATCCTTGTAGTTATTGATATTGAGTATGGCGGATTAATCTTGAGTACAACTAATTGCGCTTGAGTACAACTAATTACGCTTGAGTACAACTAATTACGCGGATAAACGAATTAACTAACTACAAGGATTGAATATAAGCAAGGATGAAAAATACATTTTTATAACGAATCCTTGTAGTTATTGATATATACTACAACTAATTGCGCTTGAGTACAACTAATTACGCGGATAAACGAATGATGTATCAATGCACCGCACAAGCAAGACAAGGCGCAAAACTGTGAATGGTGCGTAAAACCTCCAGCGGTTGTTTGGGATCGTGCAGAACATGGCCTTTCAATGCGGCCTCATAAGCGCCAGCTTGTCCATTCGCATCACGCGGCCCGGCATGCCAGGTACTCGGCGCAACCGCTTGATAGTTGGCAATTTTACCGTCTTCTATCACAATCCAATGCGCTAACGCACCACGCGGTGCTTCCATATAACCAACTCCTTTCGCTTGTTTCGGCCAAGTAGAAGGTTCCCACCGTTCTTCGTTAAACGTCTTGGTGTCACCGGCCTTTATATTAGCAATCAGATTGTCATACCACATTGGCATGGCATCAGCGATGAGTTTTGTCTCCAAGGTACGGGCCGCGGTGCGGCCTAAAGTGGAAAACAACGCGTCTATCGGCAGCTCCAGTGTTTTCAATGTGTAATCTACCATATCCTGAGTTTGTTCATGGCCGTTGGCATACAACATCAACACGCGCGCCAACGGGCCAACTTCTACCGCATGAATGCTGCCATCGGGGCCTTTCCAACGGGGCGATTTTACCCAGGAGTATTCTTTGTCAGTGTCTAACTGTTTATAGGGCGGTGTTGGGCCGGTGTAAGAAAGTTCCGTTTCGCCGTCGTAGGGGTGGAGGCCTTTATCTTTGCCGCTGCTGTAGTTGTACCAAGAGCGAGAAACGTATTCTTGAATTTGGTCAGCGGCGTTCAGGTCTAAATCATAAATGTTGTTCAAATCACGATTTAAAATCACACCCGAAGGAACCAAAAAGCTCGACGGATCATCCCTACCCATTTCAGGAAAATCGCCATAAGTCATAAAGTTACCTAGGCCTTCGCCTTGTCTCGCCCAGTCTTTATAAAAGCCAGCAATGGCAAGAGTATCTGGCACATAGACTTGATCCACAAAATCGCGCATTAAGGTAATAATGTCTTGCACTTGCGCGAGTCTTTTGGCATTGAGGGCCGAATCGGAATTCAAATCAATGGCACAGGGTACACCGCCAACTAAGAAATTAGGATGAGGATTTTTACCCCCCAAAATAGTATGTAATTTAGCAACCTCGCGTTGCCATGCTAACGCTTCTAAATAGTGTGAGACGGCTATTAAATTAGCTTCAGGAGGTAATTTGTAGGCCGGATGTCCCCAATACCCTTGAGCAAAAATGCCCAGTTGTCCTTCTTGAGCAAAATGCTTCAACTTTCGCTGCATATCGGCAAAATAGCCGGGCGACGATTTGGGATAGTGACTAAGAGATTGGGCGAGTTCAGAAGTCTCCTTGGGATTAGCGTTTAAAGCCGAAACCACATCCACCCAATCTAAGGCATGTAAAAGATAAAAGTGCATCACATGATCATGCACATATTGGGCTGCTATCATTAAATTGCGTATCAGTTGGGCATTGGGCGGTGGCGTGTAGCTGAGTGCATCTTCTACCGCTCGCACTGAGGCGATACCATGCACTAGCGTACACACGCCACAAATCCGTTGAGCAAAAGCCCACGCATCACGCGGATCACGTCCTCGTAAAATCATTTCAATACCGCGCACCATTGTGCCTGATGAATAAGCTGATTGAATGGTTTTTCCCGCCTTATCCATTTGCGCTTCGATGCGTAAATGGCCTTCAATGCGGGTAATCGGATCTATAACAACACGGTGACTCATTAGTTCGTTTCTCCGACTTTGGTAAGGAACGATGAAAACCCAAACACACCCCAATGCCATTAAGTTAAGCTTTAGAATAAATTCTAAGGCTTAAAGCTAAAGTACCCTAAAGGGCACTATTAGTAGGCTTTAGCTAAACGATGCCTAAAGTTTGGACGACTGCCAAACTAAAGTTTGGACTCCTGTGCTGTTGGCTGCCAAAGAAATTAATTTTCTGAAAATCTATAGAGTCCTTTATCCTTTTCCATTTCACCTTCCTCCTTTAAATGTTCGGCAATCATTTCCGTTAAACCCATAACGGGCATTTCCATTTCGTAAGCTTCAAGCCCATCTTCCAAAACAAGACGACAATTCGCACAGGATGTCACTAGCTTGTCCACTTTAAGTGCATCAAGCTGCGTTTTCTTGCGATTAAAGGCTTTGGTACGAAGTTCATGGGCTTCTTCTATCGCACCGACACCACCGCCACCAGTACAACACCAATTCATTTTGCCATGATCTTCCATTTCTACAAAGTGACTCGCCACCATTTTCAAGAGGTTACGCGGTTGCTCAATGACACCGCCACGCCGTACTGATTGGCAAGGATCGTGGAAAGTCAGACGCGCCTTTTCAAAACCTTCCGTTTTCAGTTTGCCTTGCTCGCGCCATTCATCTAGCACTTCCAGAATATGTTGGACTCGAAAAGTAAAGGGGCGACCTATTAAATTAGGCCCTTCCCAGCGTATCGCGCCATAAGCGTGGCCACATTCAGGACTGATAACGGTTTTCACTTGGAGTTTTTCCGCCGCCTTGACAATACGCATGACCAATTCTTTAGCAATCTCAGAAACACCAATTTGGACACCGGCATTGGTGGCTTCAAAGCCTTCAGACGATAACGTCCACGTTTTGCCTGCGTATTTCATAATCTTGGCGAGGGCTTCCAGATATTCTGGAAAGCTCATAATTTCCATTGAGGAGAGCAGCGCCATATATTCAACGCCTTGCACATCCATTGGAATCTTCATACCCGTTTCGCGTTCGATGCGTCTGATTTGCGCTTGCAAAGTGGGCAAGCCTACCCCCGTCGCACTGCCGATGGTTATGGCGCGTTGAGTACCCACGATGATATCAGGCGGTGCATGCCCGGCAGCGGCCATTCCTTCACGCGCTTTGCGAATCATATACACCAAGTCATTGCCCACCGGACAAACCATTGTGCAACGCCCACACATAGTGCAACTGCCATAAATCAATTCTTGCCATTCGGCCAACTCGTCATCAGTCAGCTTTTTACTTATTCCTAACAACGCTTTCAGTCGGCCCCATAAGGTATATTCTTGTTCCCAGACTTTTCGTAAGGGTTCAAGTTTATAGATGGGCGTGTATTTCGGATCACCAGTTTCGGTGAAAAACAAACAGGCTTCGGCACACATACCGCAACTAACACAACTGCTAAAATAGGCCGCGATTGGCGCATCTATTTGTTCTTTAAAGGCTTTATAGCCGCGCTCAAAAGTAGCCGCACTCATACTTGAATTCCTCTGTGACCGGCGTTAGCCCCGGTATGCCAACGCGCCATGAATAAAGTGAAGGTATGCATTAATTGAGTAAAAGGAAACACAACCATCAGTATTTCCACACTGAGAATATGCAAACCCAGCATCAGCGGATAGGGGAACACGCTATGATGATAGGCCATATAGCCCGTCAGCAAGGGTAAAAAGGTTACAGTCCAAACGACATAATTTTCAAAGGTGGACAAAAATCGCCGGACAGGGTTTTTCAGTCGATGAATTAACAAGACTAACATAGCCAATAAGGTTATTACCGTTACCGCATCAATGAGGATTGTCGGTAATCCAAACCAGTCGAAACCAAACAGTTCTCGAAATAAAAGGATGTGTGGCACAGACAAGAACGTAACGATAAACAAGCCCAGATGAAAAATATAGCCGGCCACAATGGTAAATGCGGAACGTTGAAAGGTGCTTTTATCATACATAGAGCGGCTGAATAGGGTACGCATACCGCCAACCATACGACTGCCGCGTGGTGCTGAATAATCGGGTTTGCGGCGTAACGACACTATTTCGAGCAAACGCAAGCTGATACCAAAAACGAAAATGGCTGTCGCCATAATAAAAACTGGCCCTCGCACCCATGATAAAAAGTCTATAGAAGTCATCATGAATTCCTCTCTAAGTTGTCCAAAGCTGAAGCTTTGGACTCCAATGTCTTGGCTGGAGTCCAAACCTTTAGGTTTGGACAATTTATTGTGTTGTCCAAAGCTGAAGCTTTGGACTCCAATGGACAATTGATTGATTGTGTTGTCCAAAGCTTGGAGTCCAAACCTTTAGGTTTGGACAATTTATTGTTGTTTTCTATCTAAATCGTTAATTGTCACGGTTTCATGGTTTTTGGCGGCGTCGCCTTTTTTCTTCTTGTTTAGCAGTCCAGTCGCTACACCTACCGCCGCGCCGGCCGCTAAGGCATAGCCGGCCGTTTGGGCGAAATCGCCGGTTGGCACTGAGAGTGCTTTATAAAAACTGCCAGCATCCCAAAAGTTGGGTTCCGAGCAACCTAAGCAACCATGCCCAGATTCAATGGGGAAACTGACACCGGCATTCCATTTTTCGGTGGCACAAGTATTAGAAGTCACAGGGCCTTTACAACCTAATTTGTACAAACACCACCCTTTCTTGGCCCCTTCATCATCAAAACTTTCAGCGAATAATCCCTTGTCATAAAAGGGGCGGCGGTAACAACGATCATGGATGTTTTGTCCAAAAAACGTGACTGGACGCTTTAAGGAATCCAGTTCTGGCAATGTGCCAAAGGTGACAGTATGCGCGATGACACCGGCAATGGCAACCGGAATTGGTGGACAGCCGGGAATATTGACGATAGGCTTATTGGTGATAAGTTCTTCAACAGAGACTGCCCCCGTAGGATTGGGGTAGGCGTGTGGGATACCACCGTAAGCGGCACAAGTGCCGACAGCAATAATCGCTTTGGCGTCCTTGGCAACTTCCATCAGCATGTCTTTGTTGCTCATCCCAGCGATAGTTGAATAGCCGGGGTTGCCAATGGGAATTGAGCCTTCGACAATGAGTAAATAATTGCCTTGATTGTCTTTCATGGCTTGTTTGCGGATCTGTTCGGCGGCTTCGCCTGAGGCGGCTTGCAAGGTGTGGTGAATATCTAGGGAAATGTGGTCAAAAATCAGACGTTCTAGGGTGGGGGCATGGGCGCGAGTGAGGGATGCCGTGCAGCCGGTACATTCTTGAAATGATAGCCAAATGACTGATTGTCTTGGTGTTTTTTCCAAAGCATTGGCAATTTGAGGTATCACGGCGGGTGGTAAACCCATGACAGTGGCGGTAATGCCACAGAATTTGAGAAAGTCGCGCCGATTGAAGCCTTGGTTGCTTAATCTTTCGGCGATGCTTTGAGGTTTTGACATCTCTTTTCTCCGTGTGTTTGAGAATAGGACAGGTTTCCTCTTGGGAGGATATTATGAATAATCCTTGTAGTTATTGCTGTTGTTAAAAACGACAGGCCGATTCATTATAAGAAAGGATTGGGTAATTTCTTATTGTAACTATAGGCAGATTCGTTAATCGATGCGGATTGGGTATTTCGCAGCCAACATTGTCTGAAAGCTCAAGTCTCCTAAAGGAGACTAAATTAATTATCTGAATATCTATATTGTAACTACAGGCCGATTTGTTAATCGATGCGGATGGGAGAATTTCTTATTATAACTACAAGGATTCGTTATAAGAAAGGATGGAGAATTCTTGATTGAAAAATACCTTCAGAAGCAACGAATCCCTGTCGTTATTTTTATAAAAACGACAGGCCGATTCGTTAATCGATGCGGATTGGGGAATTTATTATTATAACTACAGGCCGATTCGTTAATCGATGCGGATTGGGTAGTTTATTATTGTAACTACAGGCCGATTCGTGATAAGAAAGGATTGGGTAATCCTTTAAATAATTACCGGATTTTGTATAAACAAGGATAATCCCTTATTATAACGAATCCTTGTAGTTATTTTTATAAAAACGACAGGCCGATTCGTTTTGAAAAGCGTAATCTTTTATTATAAACAATTTATGTAGTCCTTATACAACTAGGAAGGAAATCTGGCTATGTTAAAACGTATCTCAGCCGCCGAAGCATTTAATCGTCAAGCCAATACCCGTGTAAAGATGGAAGCGATGGAAAAAAGTGCTGACGAAGAACTCTCTTTTGAATTTGGTGACGAAGGAATTGGAGCAGAAGAAGAAGCTAACAACTCTTCCGTTTCTAACGCAAACCTCTCCCCAACGTCCACTTCATCAAACCAACCACCACAAGGCAACCTCGTTACCTCCGAAGAACTACAACTGGAAAAAGAACCGATAAAAATCCGTGAAACCGGCTTTTGGCGCTGGAAACGGATTCTTATTCCTCCCAATGCGTATGTCGTTCATACGCGCTTAGGGCGCGGTGCCCCGGTGACGATTGGCTTAGGAAAATCTTTTCGCTACAACCCCAACACCGATGCCTACTTAGTGGTACCTGCTGCCATGCAAACCATTGGTATCGTAGCAAGGTGCATTACTCAAGAAAAACAAGGCATCAATATGCTGGCCTACTTACAATGGCAAATATCAGACTTTTCAATTGCTTACCGCAAATTGGATTTCTCAGACAGCCGCGATCCCCTTGGCATAGTCAACGCCCAACTGGGTGAACAAGCCGAAGCCGCTATCAAAGATAAAATTGCCACCATGAGTGTGGAAGAGGTTTTAACCGACAAAGCCCCCATTATCGAAGAACTCACCAAACGCATTGAGGCCGTGACAGAAAGTCGTAATCACGAAGACAGTGTCACCCACGAAGGCTTGGGCATTAAAATTGTCACCGTCCAGATTAGAGAAGCATACGTCAGCTCGCAAAAGCTTTGGCAAGACTTACAGGCCCCTTTTCGTCATCAACAAGAACAAGCGGCCCGCATTAGTCGCTTAACCATGCTAAATGAAATTCACAACAAGGAACTCCAAAGTCGCCACCTAAAAGAAACCCGTGAAGCGGAAACCAACGCGGCCATTGAGCAGGTTAAGCAAAGCAAACAAACCGAAGCCTTCCAGTTAAAATTAGCCGAAGAAGCCGTCCGTTTTAACAAAGAACAGGAAACATTCCGCACGAAACTCCAACTGGAAGAACAAACCACCCTCGCCAAGCAAGCCTCACAGTTGCGAATTCAAGCACAAGAACAAGAAACAGCCCAGCATAAGATTCAACTGGAAGAACAAACTGCCCTCGCTAGGCAGACATCGGAACAACGACTCCAAGCCCAACAGGCGCGTCTGGCATACGAAAATCAGTTAGCGACATTGCAACAGGAACAGGCAAAGGAACTAGAACAAGCCAAACTGGACAATGAAACCAACAACAAGCAAAAAACCTTGCAAACGGAACAAACGTTACATGCCATAGCCGAAGAAAGCCGCATGAACGAGGCAAAAATGCAGGCAGAACAGTTGCAACTGGAACGGGAAACAACACTCAAAAAACAAGCCGCCGCGCTCAAATTACTGACTCAAGAGCAAGACGACTTGGTTGAGGCTAAAGCGTTAGAAGCCCGCCTATCGCGCCAACAACAAGAAAACAAGGCGCAACTGGAAATAGAAGAAGCCAACCATCGGGTGAAAATGGCCCAGCAAGAACAGGAAATAGAATTCTTGCGTCAAAAGCAAGAAGTTCGCAACTTGACTAACGAGTTTGATTTGCTCAGACGGCTTATCGACAAGGCAAAATTGCAGGCGGTTGCAGAACACTTGGGGATACCATTGAAATTGGCATCCAAACAAACGCCACCGAAAAACAAAACTAAAAAATAGTAACTGCAAAACTTCGCGCAGCGGAGCTAGGAACGAAGGCCCTTGACTTAGATAATCAGTGATCAATAATCAGTGAAAAGTGTAAAGAAGTTTGGCAGGAGTTAGTTTGGCAGTCGTCCAAACTAACGTTTGGCAGTGCCAGAGAAAGTTTGGCAGTGCCAAGTTAAAACTGCTGTTACCCGTCAATAGGACATTGACAGACTACTATAGATATTCAGATAATTATTTAGTCCCCTTTAGGGGACTTTCGCTTTCAGTGTTGGCTGTTTTGAAATTAGTGTTAGTCGAGGGGTTAATGAATGCCCACGAGGGTGACTGTTATCGCTAATAGAGTTTATACCGATTTAACATATGTGATTGATTTTATTGCAATCACTTAACGAGTGATTCTAAATAAATCAATGAGTTACATTAAATCGGTATAATGTCTAATAATTAATAATTAATTGTTAATAATTAATTATTAATTATCAAGACTTGTGGGTAAAAGTAAGCTTTTAAAAAGGGGGGTTAGGGGGGATTTAGTACCGGCCCTCCTCCGGCCAACGCTTGTAACGCCAACATCGTTTGCTCCCCGACAATGCCATCGGGAGCCAGTCGTTGTTTGCGCTGAAACAGGATGACTCGTCGTCTCAACACACGATCAAAACGCGGTGATAACAAATGGGGCTCGCTGCGTTCATTGCTGATGCCAGCTCTCATCACCGGGACTGGCAACATCGGTGGTTGCCAAAGCAGTAAAAATTGTCCTAGCCAATATCTATTAATTTCGCTGCTGGAAAACTCAAACCTCTCTCCCCCAATCGCCAAGCTAGCTGTGTCGCCTTGCAAGCGTGCTACAACCAAATGATATTGTTTGCCCTCATTGGTCACTAATTCAATCACGGCCGGGCGATTGAAACGGCGAAGTTCGTCCCAAGTACCGGTTCTTAATAGACACGCTAACCCTTGCGTCGCGGCACGTTGACAGGCTTTATTCCCCGCCAAGCTGGTATAGTCCAAGTCCCAGAAACCAAACAACGTGACAAAGGCCAATTCCGTACTGGTCTTTTCCAACAGGCTCAACAAATCGGGTGTCGGCGGCGGTGTTTGCTGGGCTGCAGGGCTGGCTGGCTCAGTAGGAGGAGCGATGTCTTCGTGCGATGACAAAGATAACTCTGCCTGCGGCGGTGTGGCAGAATTTTCAAACAAAGATTCAAACAACGGCACTTCGCCGGGAGGAAACCACCACCACATCAACGCACCAACGAGCAAAACGGTTGCCAGCAAACCGGTTAGCCAGCCGAGTGGCGAATACCGCTTGATATTCTCGCCACGAACCTCTTGTACCCCTTTACGGACGGTATGGGTATCTATCTGTTCCTCATTCTTGACATATCCGCCCAACAAGGCGCGATCACAAATGATATTAATCAAACGAGGCACACCCTTGGAATAGCGATAGACGAGACGCATAGCAGCATCTGTAAACAAGGGGTTTTTAGCACCACTTATCGCTAAACGATGATTGATATAAGCTTGGGTATCTTTTGCAGACAAGGGCAACAGGTGATAACGCGCCGTAATGCGCTGTGCCAACTGGCGAAGATTATTGCGTTTCAGTGACCTACTTAACTCAGGTTGACCCACCAAAATGATTTGCAACAGTTTGTGGCTCGATGTTTCCAGATTGGTCAATAACCGTACTTGTTCTAGCACATCGGCGCTGAGATTTTGTGCCTCATCAATGATAAGTACCGTGCGACGACCTACGGCATGGGCCGTGAGTAAATAGCTATTGAGTGTGTCAAGAAAATCTTTGAGGGTATATTGTGAGTCGTAGCTAATTCTTAACTCATCAAACAAGGCCGCCAACAACTCCACAGGCGTCAGTCGCGGGTTGAGCAACAACGCGACATCGACCGTATCAGGAAGTTGTTCAATCAGACTACGACACAGCGTTGTTTTACCCGTGCCGACTTCGCCAGTGAGCAACACAAAACCGGGGCCTTCGTTGACACCATACAACAAATGCGCCAAGGCCTCGCGGTGGCGTACACTTAAATAGAGGTAATGTGGATCAGGCGTGATAGAAAATGGGGCTGCATTTAGCCCAAAATGTGCGGTGTACATTTAGGATAGAAAATGGGGCTGCATTTAGCCCAAAATGTGCGGTGTACATTTAGAATAATCTATCAACTCTTGTTTGCCGTCCCCACATTTAATTAAGGAAGGAAAATAATTAAGAGGGAAAATGAATGGTACCCGGGACCGGACTCGAACCGGTACGGTGTCTCCACCAAGGGATTTTCTTACCAACTACAGCTTTCACTGCCACGTTATCAATTGACATTTATCAATTAATAGATGTGTTTGTGGTCTGGACCCTGTCTTTGCCTATAAAATTTCCTTCAGGGGAGAGAGGCATTTACTAAGGCAGGAGCCGTATGGTCTCTACACTTTCTCAACTCAGCAAAAGGCCATGGGAAAGGGGAAAGGGGAAAGGGAAAGGGAAAGGGGAACCCCTAGCCTGTTACTGAATTGAGCTTAGCTCGGCGTTGCCATTTGACAGGTTTCACCGAATTAGACTCCATTCACCTAAAGATTTCGCCTTAGGTGCTCAAATTAGTTTAAGTCCCTTGCGTCTACCAAATTTCGCCACCCGGGCATAAGGATTAAATTGGAGGCTGAGGCCGGAATTGAACCGACGTACACGGTTTTGCAAACCGCTGCATGACCACTCTGCCACTCAGCCAGTATCGGAAAATAAAATATTGGAGCGGGAAACGAGACTCGAACTCGCGACCTCTACCATGGCAAGGTAGCGCTCTACCAACTGAGCTAATCCCGCATAAAACAATTAACTATTAGTTTAGTTCAATTTGGAGCGGGAAACGAGACTCGAACTCGCGACCTCTACCATGGCAAGGTAGCGCTCTACCAACTGAGCTAATCCCGCATCAAGAACGGATGCTATTTTACCAACTAGAATGAGCGTGTCAAGGGGTATGTGATTTAAAAAAAAAATCCCCCTAGCCCCCTTTTTAATTAATAATTAATTGTTAATAATTACAAAAGCTAATTATTACATAAGCTAATTAATTCAATCACTTAATTTCCAATAGTCAGTTATTAACCACTGACACATCATTGAAAAAAAATATCATTTTCAATGACATACTGAGTTGTGGGTACAGATTAGCTTTTTTCAAAGGGGGAACGAAATCCCTAAATCTCCTTGCCTCCCCTAAAAGGGGGGAAAATGGGGGGATATCCAAAATATGTCCCTTCTCAGTGAAGGCGCGTGATGATAAACGATTCGTTCCGAATTGGCAAGTTTTTTTTTAACCTATAGGACTTACGCACTCAGCAAACTAACCACTTGATTTTATTGAAAATTTACAAATAACGGCCTGGGCCTTTTAGACGTAACTGATTGAATACTCACTAAATTTATTTTTTCAATGCGTAAGTCCTAACCTATTCGCTATTACCAATTAAATAGATCGGCGGGGTGTCTGAAACCCCGCACAAGGCAAAAGTTTTTGCTACCAATTGATTTTATTTAAATATACGGAACGTACTTGAAAAAGGTGAAAATGGGATAACTATTGAATTAGCAAGCTATAGATTTTCATAAAAATAAGTTCAAAACAGCCAACACTGAAAGCGAAAGTCCCCTAAAGGGGACTAAAAAATAATTATCTGAAAATCTATAGCAGATTTTCAACTCAAATTTCAAATCCTAAAAATCCGTTTATTCCTAAAAGAAGTTGTACTTTCAGTATAACTGAAGCAGTAAAGGCCTCGGCCTTTGAGACATAACTAACTGAAAACTAAATTAATTTATTTTGTCAATGCGTAAGTCATAGATATCGCTTCGCTCCACTGATTCACGCGTTACGAAGTAACTTCCGCTTCCGCAGATAAGTTTCAAATTGTAAACGTGCTTAGTCTATTCGCAATGACCAATTACCAATGACCAATTACCAATTATCAATTACCAATTCCTATTCCTCCGCGTCCGGCTCGCATTCTTCCATATTTGGACAATGCAACCATTCTGGCAAAGGCTTGGCATCTCCTTCCATTTTCCATCCTTTTTCGGCCGCGGCCTTGTTGAGGATGACGATCCGATCCTTGCTCAGGGGATGAGTTGAGAAATATTGAGACACTTTGAGCAAGCGCCCTTGTTCCTGTTCCTCCTCTTCAAGCCGCTTAAAGAAATCAAGGCTATGGCTTCCATGTCCATAGCGGTTAATGGCCCTAGACAAACCATAAAGATCAGCCGCCCTTTCTTGCTTTCTACTATAGCTCAGACTGGTCAGTTCTCCAGTCCGAAAAACAATATCCGGCACCCCCCCGGATTCCGATGTGCCAATGCCGAGTGCCATTGAAGCCACAAGAAAAACCAGTGAACGCCCTAAACTTTTGGTGGGATCATGGTTTTGAAAATGCCCCAATTCATGTGCCAGCACAAAAGCCAGTTCATTTTCCGATTCCACCGCCTCCAGCAGCGCCGTATGAATGAAAACATGTCCCCCCGCCATAATGGCGGCATTGACGACATCACTCTTAATTAAATGAATCGTCAAGGGCAGACGAGTCGTTTCTCCTGATTCAGGCAAGGACTCCAAGAGTTCCTCAAGATATTGGATACGCTTGTCGTCCACAATTTCTTCGTCTGAAATGGTGTGGAACAACATATCACCAATTTTGCGCTCTGTTTCAGGACTTATCCTGACAGCCAGCCAATCCGCGAAAAATCCTAGCGCCACGAAAATCACTGCACTGATGATTACCACCGTGCCCAACAAATAGGCAAAATTAAGCAGTGGACTGTGCTTAATTACGTTTCCTTCAGGCGGTTTTTTCGGTTGTTTATATCTTATGAACATCTAACGAATTCCCGTGCCATACGCAATCACTTCAACCGAACCTGGGCCACTGTTATTACCTGAGCGGCCCCCTATCGCGGCGGTTTCCAACCGCACATTCATAATTTGATTAGCACCCCACGCCATCGCTTCCTCCTTCATCCGCAACAGGGCCTCTCTACGCCCTCGATCTAGCAGACTTTCATAAACCATGACTCGGCCTCCGACTAAATTTCGCAACGTGGCCGAAATCATTTTAAAGTAGTCAACCGAAATGACAACACTGCCAACAAACAACTGGGCATCTTGCGCCTCTGGCAATGACTGCTTAGCGCCGAAAGTCACCATGGGGACATGCAGCGTTTTACGCTCTCGCTCTCGGATACTTTTATAATGGCGTTTCTCAAAGTAAGTCCCTGAGAAATAACCAAGTATAAGCAAAAACAGAAAAATGAGAATTTCCAAACCATCCATCGCTATTCCACCTTAACAGCTGTACCATACGCAAAAAGTTCCGCGGCCCCTTGAGCCACCGAGGATGTCGCAAAACGGATATTAACCACCGCATTAGCCCCCAATTCTTCGGCTTGCTGAACCATACGCTCAACGGCCTCTTGACGAGACTCTTGCAACAATTCGGTGTATGCCTTCAGTTCGCCACCCACAAGATTTTTTAAGCTCGCCATGATGTCTTTGCCAATGTGTTTGGCTCGAATCGTACTGCCCTGTGCCAGGCCGTAATGTTCCACAATGGTTTTACCCGGAACGCCTTCTAGTGTCGTTAAAATCACAAGATTCTCCTTTTTTTTATTCACAGATCAGTTATCACTGATCAGTTATCACTGAGAATAGGACTTACGCATTGACAGATTAAAATATTTATGATTCCTTTTAAATACAAGGGTTTTTGGGCAATTTTCATCAATTTAGCCACGGGTAGAATATTCATAACTCATTGATATTAATCGTGAATACAAAAATTTAAGTTTGTCAATGCGTAAGTCCTAGATCAGTTTTCAGAGATCAACAATCAGTGATCAGTTTTCAGTTTTTCAGTTATAAGTGATCAGTTATCAATTAGGATCAGCGACGATTTAACACACCCCTAAATCCCCGACGTAAAGGGACTTACTTCGGCTTGACTCACATCGATAGAGGGGTTGGGGGTGTGTTTTGGATTTTTTCGTCGATTCTTATCAGTTATCAAATACACAGAGATCACTTCAGGTACACAGAGTAACACTTCTTGATCAGTTATCAGAGTTATGTTTCAGTTATCAGTTTACACTTTTCACTGAGAACAGATCACTGAAAACTGAAAACTGATCAGTGAACACTGAAAAAAAATGATCAGTGAACACTGATAACTGAGAACAGGCACAAAATCCAAGTTGGCATGAATGATTAGTATGCCCCATGATTAGCTCATTGTATAGTCCGCTTGAGCGCCTAGCGTCAAAGTCAATGATTTCACCGTTTGGTTGTCTATCGTCAACCCCAGACTTGCGCCGGGGGCCGCTCGCTCATCCAAGCACTCGCATTCCTTCCAAAGCTTTAGCTTTGGCGAATCCAAACCTAAAGGTTTGGACTCCAGCATCAGTACTTTTAGAGGATTTTTAAAGCCCAAACCTAAAGGTTTGGACTCCAGCATCAGTGCCCAAAACAGCTATTTTGGTGGATGCCCCCTTCGGCACAAAGAAAAATTCTCCGGCTTCATGCTTAGCATACCGGATTGGCGCATATTCTGGCACCTGATCAAAACGAGTTGCCGCCGCCGCATCATTCACCAACGCCGCCACTTGTCGATATACCTTGTAAGCGGCCATGATTTCAGTATTATTTTCCAAAGTGTCTATAAACGCTTTGGCAAAAATGGAATGTTGTCCACCACCGGTGTCTAACACCGGCTTGATACCACCAGACGTTAATGCGGTGCGCGACTGTTTCTTTAACATCTTCTTTATCCATTTAAGGTGTTTTTCTGGTGTCATCCCCGCTTCTAAGCGCGTCAGCGACGAGCGCGTCATTGTCCCTGAATAGCAAGAGTCCGATACGACTAAAATATGCTTGCTACTCATCGTGTTAAGTATGTCTGTGATGGTTATATTGGAAATCCAATTTGCGGTACTGTCCGGTTCGGCATCCACTGCCAACCAGTGCCCACGCTGATTGACTTCATCCAATTCACCGTGCCCACCGTAATAAATCAGCAGATTATCCTTTTCAGTCAGGCGCTGGCGTAATTGGTTGAGTGCATTAAGGATTTGATAGCGATTCGCATTCAGCAACACCGTCGTTTTATAGCCATAACGTGTTCTGAGCAACTCATCGACTACCTTGGCATCATTGACGGCCGTTTTTAATTTCGACAAATGTTGGTACTGGTTATTGCCAATGATCAAGGCGTGGTAAGTTCCCAACGGTAACTTGTTTGAGCCAGTCTCTCGCCGCTTGTTCTTGGAGTGCCGCCGTTTTGCGCCACGTTCATGCATTTGGAGTTTATTTTGCAATTCGGCCACTTTTTGTTTGGTTTGTTCTAGCGCTTGGCGTAAACGCGCGACTTCTTCGCATTCGTTGCTACTCTGGACGGGTGCAACAAGCGGTTTGGTTTCTTCTAGCTCTTGGCGTAAACGCGCGACTTCTTCGCATTCGTTGCTACTCTGGGTAGGTGCAACAAGCTCGATATCGGCCTCTTCGGTTAATTCCGCAGCTTGACGATACCATTTTTCGGCCATCGCAGAATCCTGTTTGACTCCAAGGCCTCTTTCATACAAAAAGCCTAAATCCATTTGGGCGCTGGCATATCCCTGTGCGGCCGCTTTTTGATACCATTGGGCAGCCTTTTCGTAATCGGGTGGAACACCCAAACCCTTTTCATAAATTTCACCGACATAGGTTTGGGCTTTGGGATCACCAGCTTTGGCTTTGGCAAGCCACACTTTTAAGGCAGCGGCATAATCACTACGATCCTGAACTACATATTCGCCGCCACGAATTTCACAGTCCGAGATAGAAGTTTTAATGGGGCGGCGCTGCGTAAGAGAAATGGTACCCGGTTCCAACTGACGCACTTGGCTAGGCAAGAGACAGTCCACAATGAGAAATCCATCTGCATCTCCCGAAGATGGAACATGCCCAGGTGAGGCGACGCTTTTGACAAGCGGACTTTCCGTACTACAACCGTTCACCAAAATCGCTAGCGTTAACAATAAAATCAAGGACTTGAATAGGTTTTGCATCGGAGTCCTCCTCATCGGTATAGTAATGAAAAATGAAAAATGAAGATTAAAGTAGTACAATGACAGAAGCGCGGATAGACGAATGATGAATAGTACAACGAATTACGCGGATAAACGAATGACGATTGTAGTAGTTGCTTTAGCAACTTAATCTTGCTTGTTTGCAGTAGTTGCTTTAGCAACTTAATCTCGTTAAGGCAATTACAAGCCTACTACAAACACTACAAACACTACAAACACTACTAAGGGAGTTGTGGCTAAATAAAATACCCACACAAAATGAAAAACGTTAAAAAAAATCTATGGGTATTTTCACGCTCCTCCTGGGGTGATGAAAAGGAGGTTCCTTTGGTTCTAAAACTTGATCCAATTTTTATTCCGCTTCAGTTTTATTATTTTAAAAACAACAAGTTAACTATTCTTTAATTCATTAATCATTAATCATTAATCATTAATCATTAATTATTGACGCTCTGCGTAGGAACCCATTCAGGTTTGCTCCGCAAACAGATTGTAATTCCCAATATCAATTCGTTTATCCGCGGAATTCGTTGTACTTAATACTGCCAAACTAAAAACGACGCTAAAGTTTCGCGGAGCGAAACTTTAGCGTCGTTTGGACTCCTGACAGACTACTAGTTCGTTGAGATCATCTACGTTGGCAAGGAGTGTGAGTATGCCATAATGGTTGACTATCGTGAGCGGACGCGGTAGTTCACAAACCCAGTAGGCTTCTTCCTTGTTAACGGCCGTCTTTTGGAAGAAATTAAGCCTTCTGTTGTTGTGATAGCCTCGGCCACTTTCTGACGGTTTATTTAGGTTGATTGCCCATTTTTTAGGATCATTAAGTTCTTCACTCTTGTAAAGTGTGGTAGGTACGGCAAGTAGTAAGGGCGTGTTGTTCAGTTCCGGTGGAATAGTGATGACAATACATTGGGATTTGTCCAAACAACGTTCTCTTTCTATGGGTAGTTTAACTGATTTAAAAAGCCCTTTGTCTGTTTTGATGGTTATTCCTTCGGGCAATCGTGCTTCTACTATTTCCCAAGCGGTTTTTATGTCTTTCACGCCTTCGGTTAGATTTAATAGTGATAACGGTTTTTTCTGGACATGTTCAAGGTGTTTTATTAAGGGACGTAATTTGTCTTGTGAGGCTAATCCCCGAAGGCTACGCAGATGGAGACATAACCATTCCATTGGGGGCATCGCCATAAGGCGTTCTTCATCACCAGACGGAACCCAAACATTGAGCAACCATGGATTAGGTACCGTGACTTGCTCCAATATCCGTTCAATGCACTCGGCTATCGCTGTCGCTTGTTGCCATAGATGGGGATGGGCACCCAAGCTCATCGCGGGAGGAAGGTAGTTTTCGTCTAGGCCTTCTTCTCCTAGCCAACGAGCTATCGGAACGCCTTGTCTAAGTGCGTTGGCTTCGTCTTCTGGATAGAATTTTATTTCCGCTCGATACCAAAGGGCCGCTGGCAGTGATTCTTGTTCAATCGGTACCGCAACCAATAGGCCCCTGTCAGCCAACGAGAGTGTCTGTTGACATGGCCCACACACTAAGATTTGCCCGGTGATTGTGATGGCAATGGCTTCTGTCAGTTGGTATTCCCAGGTTTGGTCATCAACTTGTTGGCATGTTGAGATCAGTTTTCCGGCTGGGTGCAGCCCAAAACAGTCTTTTCCCCAACGAACTGCGCCATAAAGACGGGCTAAAATGACTTGTTGGGCTTCGTGTTCGTGTAAGGAACGGTCGGAAAGGGCCATGCCATCTTGCCATGGTTTCACCTCGAATAGTAGTTCAAACCAATTGTTAGGGTTATTTTTCATCGTTATTACTTACTCATCACTGATCTGGAGTCCAAACTTTAGTTTGGCAGTCGTCGGCAGGAGTCCAAACTTTAGTTTGGCAGTCGTTCAAACTTGAGTTTGGCAGAAGTCCAAACTTTAATTTATCAAGATTTATCAAGATTTATCAAGATTTTTCCGTTCAAAGAAACCGAAATGACAAACGCGCAATTTGTGACCGTACAAAATTGTGGGCCAAAGGGGCAACCATAAAGGATTGCCCCTACATGACACGACGGTTCGTAGGGGCAATCCCACGTGCAAAGCCCTTACAAGCCCACGTGCAAAGCCCTTTTGATTCCTGCAAAATACCTGATAATATGTGCTTCGGTACTTAGTACAACGAATTACGCGGATAAACGAATGATAGTACAACGAATTACGGGCCGATAAACGAATGATAGTAGGAATTACGGGCCGATAAACGAATGACGAAAAGTACAACGAAACTTCGCAGCTACCTTTCTAGCCCCAACAGGGCGAGATTAATATAGCCAGGGGCATCGCCCTTGGAACTGAGCCCCAACGGGGCGAGATTAATATAGCCAGGGGCATCGCCCCTGGCTTTGTTTGGGCTTTGGGCGATATTAATATAGCCAAGGGCAACGCCCCTGGCTTAGCATTGACGTTCTGCGTAGGAACCCATTCAGGTTTGCTCCGCAAGCATATTGCAAGATAAACGAATTGAGCAATGTCGTTTTATTCGTCTATCTCGTTATGGGCGTTCCTTAACGAAGTTGCGTTGTACTCTTCATCGTTATTACTTACTCAGCACAGGTATTCCGACTGCCGGGTGTACCCGTATCGTAAGGAGAATTATCATCACGCCAATTGTAATTATACCCTGAAGCAGTACACCAATTTTCTTGATCATTCCCACCAACATCAGGGCGTTTTCGTTCCATGGTACGTTTGTCGTCGTTTTTACCAGCATACCATTGATCAACTTGATCAACGATCTCGTTGTTCCTGTCCTTCAATATCAATGACGCTTTATTTTTACCCTTTTTCCCTTCATTCCATAACATCCCATCAAAGGTAGCGCCCTTCCTGTGTTCTAGTGAAACTCTCGGTTCTGTCTCAGAGACATTCCTTCTTAGAATAAGGAACCCTTTTCTCGGAATGTTTCCAGAGAGTGAATTTCTCTTAGAGTCACTGCCAGAAGTGACGATTAACTTCCAGCCCTTAAGGTTAATGTCCCTGTCCGTTTGGCATTGTCGAGTCAAATTAGCCTTGTCCGTTTGGCATTGTTCAGCCAATTTGCCCTTGTCCGTATTGCATATGTTTAAGTCCGAAACCAAGACATTATATTCTTGACTCTTTTTTGCCACGTCTTGAGCCAATTTGCCCTTGTCCGTATTGCATATGTTTAAGTCCGAAACCAAGACATTATATTCTTGACTCTTTTTTTCCACGCTTTGAGCCAAGTTGTCCTTTTCACCTCCGCATTGAACCAATTGTTGACCCAAGTAGCCATTTGCCGTATTGCATGTGTCTAAGTCCGAAACCAAGACATTATATTCTTGACTCTTTTTTGCCACGCTTTGAGCCAAGTTGCCCTTGTCCGTTTTGCATTGTTCAGTCAAGTTGCCCTTTTCCTTTTCGCAGTTACCTAAGTCCGTTTTCAACCTAGTAATTTCACCGTATGCTTTGTTCAGGTTGTCGCTTCCAGTTTTGTCACTCTTGATTCTAGCCAGTTCTTGCGTTAACAAAGTCTTGTCTTTTTCCAAAGTGGCAATTTGCCCCGTGAGAGAGTCGATTTCACCCTTTGTCTCATCCAACTCCTTTTGTAACTCATCCCTCTTTTGCTTAACCGGCTGAAATTGACCTTGTAACTCAGTTAATTGAGTTTCAAAACTATTTCGCTCATTCTGTAACTTCTCTAATTGAGCCGTTATCTCTTCCAAGCCATCTTTGGAAGAAAGCAACCTTCCACCCATTCCAAAGCCACCAACCAACGCCACAACCACCGCGCCAATCACAAGCGGATGCTTTACCAAAGCCATCCAACTCTGAGCACTCGCACTGGTAGGCGCTTGCTTAAACTCACCACGAACACCCCCCCCAGTGCGAGCGATGGTTTTAGGTGCAGACGGCCAACTGATCGACTGGAGCGTAAAAGTGCGGCGCAACTGATTAATGCGTTTATCGTCATTCTTCGCGATGGCTTGAAACAGCGGCGTAACATACTGTTTGACCACCGTTTGGGCCTTGCGCTGGGCCACTTCCGCCATGCCATCAACGACCCGTGCTAAAGCTGCTGCGGCATTCTCCGAAGATTCACCATCCAATGCCAACTGAAACGGAAACTTCTCACTATCACACCGTTTCCAAGCCGTTGAAATATTACACCATGAGCGTACTTCATAAGGCAGACACAAATAGAGTTCTTCTAATAAGCGCTCTCCATTCGTCGGTATCCGGTTACTCCAAGGATCATAAGAAGACCATTGGCCGGCATATCCCTCGTCCCGAAAACGCAGTGGTGGGGCCACACCCGCAATCAATGCCCCTAAAAACTGCCCCAATCGCTCTTCATCAGGCAACTGCCTTCTCAGGAAACTCAGATCAGGCTGAGGATCCGCCTTGATAGGCGAAAAATATTTATAGACCTGAGGCGAAAATAATTCGCCCTCTTCCTCCGTTTTGGTGTTCCCATATCTTCGGCCCAGTACTTCCTTACTAAACGCCCAACGAGCCAACGCAAAAGCATCGGCCCCCAGTTCTTGGTAAATCGCCCACGGCAAAACGGCATAAAACCGATAGGGCGCGTCCGACCTTCCTCTATCATCTTTCCCAAGCACACCGCAGGTGAGCGAAACATAGTGTTCACCGTTGATAAGATGGTTAAAAGTAGCAAACACGCCTCGGTTATCTCTCAAATCAAGGCCATACTGAATAGGCTCATCAACAGAGTTTATCAACCCTTTATGCCCCTTCAGCCCGGGGGTTTGCCAATACACAACGCCCCCCGATATGGCTAGAAACAATTCAAGCTTCTTGATGCTCATTTTTTCTCCTATTTATTAATAAAAGAAATCCGATTTTAGGAAAAAATCGGATTTCTCATCCCTTAAAATGTTGATTACCAGCTTTGTACCTCTTCATTCGCTCAATAAAATCATAACAATTATATCGTATTGATAAATAAAGTCTTGTTGCAAAAGGCAATTTTCATGCTTGCCATATTTTATGGAGGCCATTTTTATTCGGTGATTTTTACCCCAAACCCATCCTAATACTCTGTCAATGTTCTATTGACGGGTAACAGGTTTTAACTTGGCACTGCCAAACAGCCTCTGGCGCTGTCAAACTAAAGTTTGGACTCCTGCCAAACTCTCCCAATCTCAATTCGTTTATCCGCGTAATAGGCGTTCCGCCACTGCGTTTCGTTGTACTTAATACTGACTGCCAAACTCTCCCAATCTCAATTCGTTTATCCGCGTAATTCGTTGTACTTAATACTGCCAAACTAAAGTTTGGACTCCGGCCAAACTAAAGTTTGGACTTCTGATCACTGATCACTGCTAATGAATCCATGCCCCATCGTAGGGCACCAAGACGGATTCCAAGGCTTCGGCATAGCTCATCCAAGTATCCAGCAGAATGAGCGTTTGGTTTTGGCCGGTTACCTTGATGAGTATATCTTTCTTAAAGTCACCCGGCACCATCAGTGGCGCAACTGGCAGTTCAATATCCGAGGCGTTAGCAATTAAAACCATTGGTAAAGGCAGCGTAGGCAACCAACGGAATGACTGGCCTTTTGGCAGCGTCTGTTCCCGGCCATCGGCCAATGGCACCGACAACGTAATCGCAAGCGGGTTAGTAAAGCTAAACTTCATCGGCACCCCATTTTGTTGGTAGTTCTTAAGGGCAACAATCGCCGAAGAAATCGCTTGCTGCATTTTCTGGAGCGCACGCGCTTTTCCTTGGGCGATTTTCATCACGTTACCGGAAACAATCTTGCCGGCGGCGAGTTTGTACACTTCCTCTGCTTGAGTCAGTAGAGAGGCTATCTCATTTTGGCTACCCGTCAGATTGAGTTCTTCTAAGCGGTTCTGGAGTTCCTTGTACTTTTGCCACGCCAGAAGGTGGGTGTATTCTACCTGGATACTTGCTGCCAACTGTTCAACTTGTTTTTGGGTTTGGGCCTGAGACTGTTGGAGTTTAACCAGGCGTTCCTTGAGTGCAGAAACGCGTTGTAGGTTTGGCTTAACCTCGGAAAACAACGCTTTTATCGTCGCCAATTTGTTATGTAAGTGCTTTACCGCCTTTTCCTGTTGCAGCAAGGCCTCGATGTTTTTCGGAGCAGTCGGTTCATCGGCACTCCATTCGGGTAAAAACCAACCTTGAGAGCGACGGTATTGCTTATCCAATTCGGCCAGTTGTGAACGAATCGGTGTTAAGCGAAAGACGATTTCCTGAAGTTGCAATTGCGCTATCGCCTGTTCCAAAGTAGGCCATAAACTGACTTCCTTGGGGGTGGCCTTTAACTGGTAGCGCAACTTGTCGACTGATGCTCGAAGCGTTTTCAGATGGGCCTCTAACGCCGAATCGTCAACCGCCCAACTGCTGTCAAAATGGTCTCTTAGCCAGTTAAGCATGAAATTGGCGTAGAGAATGTGCAACCGCAGCCGCTCAGGTTGGCGCAACGTATTCTCCAAGCGAGCCGCATCGGTACGCAAGGAATCTTGGTGTTGGGCCACGGTATGAACGAGGCCGGTGCTGCCTTGGATGAGAAGCTCTAATTGGGCCAGTGCCTGTTCAAGTGCCTCATCCGGGCGTTTATCTGGGCGTGAAAACAGATCACCGACTTGTTGCTGGTACGCGGCCCACTTTTGGTTAAAATCCAAAAACGCAATACGTGTTGTCACAGCCGCCTTGGGTGGCATAGGCAGACTCACTAACCACTTATAGGACTGAGTGGCCGCCGTTTGAAGTGTCGGATCAGTTTCCCGCTCCAGCGCCGATTGAAATAAGGCATTATAGGTAAATAGAGCCGCCGGGATCAAGAGCAGAACAATGGGCAAAATGGCCCAGCGAAGCATGCGGCGAATCGCCCGATATATCATGGCATGACTATAAATCTGCTGGGCCGTCCAAAGTACCGGTTTATCAACCCCCGCTGGCTTAAACGCGTCCTCACCTTGGGGCGGTTGCATAAAGCCGTTCTTATCGCGTTTAGCTTCCCCGACGGCGGAGACAAAGAAAATCTGAAAATCGCCAGGAAAGCTCATGAGCTTGAGAAACAAGCTTTTGAAGGGCCCCGTCAAGAGCTGATCAATAATAGAACCCCAACGGGTATCTTGCTTTTCCCAATAGCTTTTCAAGGCATCTCGGAGGTTATCCAATCGATCCGGGCCCTGTTTGAATTTCAGGTGTTCCAAATGAGGCGGAATCAGCACATAAGGCCGGTCGGGGGATTGGCGAAACACATCCAGTTCATCAGCTTTAGCGATGATCACGGCAATAGAACGGTTTTCGGCCGTAGAGTCTTCTTCGGCCTTCTTACTGATTTCCTGAAGTCGCGTCACTGCGGCCATCAAGCGATTGTTACTTTCGATCCGAAAATAGGACTCGATGTTCTGCAACAATTTGGTCTCACTCTCCTTGTCTTCACTAGCCGCACTTTCTTGGATCAGCTCAATAATGCGAAACAGTACATCAACCGCTTTACCAGTGGGTGTGCGAGTCTGGCTGATTTCTTGGGCATTCGCTAGGATTGGCTCGACATTCAGTTCATGCTTTCTGAGCAGATACTTTAACTCCGCGTCCCGAAACAGGCCTTTTAGCAGTGAATCTCTATTTGCCTCAGCACCACTCAAAATCCCGTCAACCTCACGAACCATCTCCTCCTGATCGTCTTTTTCCACTAACGGAACCAGAAAGTTTTCCGATTGCAATGGTACTAAAAGATTATCCGCATTTTCTTTTAATGCGGTTACCAGAAGGCCTAGCCGTTCATCAACGTCTTGTTCCCACTTCTGGAGCTCCGGGAGCGCCTTTTTGATTTTGCCGCGCAACACTTTGAAGGCAAAGTTGTCTGGCTCAAAAAAGAAAAATATTCCATCAGCCTCCGCCACAAAGTCGCGCATGGCTTTTGCGCCTCCTTGTTTATCGGGGGCCGCTTGTTCGTCACCACCGAGTGCTAACCACTCGCCGGGCGGATCAAACAGTTGTAGATTAACCTTTGGTGAAGAGGTGGCTAAGGCACTCTCAAGCTCCAGTTTTAAACGCACCTCATTTTCAACCACAGTCGGTGCCGGCCAAGTTCTTGGGGAAGCCAGAATGGACTTTTGCAGATCAGCCAGATAGACGGCACTTCGATCACCCAGAAAAGTGACATCAAGGCCCGACGCACGGCCATGGTATTCATGGAAAAGTGAACCAATATAGACGGTTTTACCCGCGGCACGGCATCCGAATAGCGCAATGCGGCCATCGTGTTTGCCCACGGGTTTTTTCTTCTTCGCTTCTTTGGCCGCTTCGCGGCCGTTCGGCTTTTTCTCGGCCGCGTTTTCTTGAGTTTTCTTGGCTTTACCAAATAATGGCATGATTTATTATCCTCCTCTAATAGAGATAAATAGTACAATGAATTCGCGGAACCGCTTTTCGGTGAGGGCAACCATAAAGGATTGCCCCTACACGACATGACGGTTTGTAGGGGCAATCCCACGTGCAAAGCCCTTAACTTAATGGCATTGAGGTGGAACCTGGGGTGATGAAAATTGTGAATTGTGAATTGTGAATTGTGAATTGTTAATGAAAATATGGTTATTTAAGTGACTATTTTTTTATATAAATTTTTGAAATGCGGAATAAAAATTGGATCAGTTTTTTGGAAAAAATCACCTGATTTTCACCAGCCCAGGTTCCACCTAGGGCTATTCACCCTACGGGGTTGAGGCCTTATTGCTTTCCCCAAGTTCCGTCCTGGGGTGGTGAAAAGGAGGTTCCAACGGGTTCTAGAACTTGATCAAAATGTTATTCCGCTTATTAAAATTATAATAAAAAACAAGAATTTAAATCATTAATCATTAATCATTAATCATTAATCATTAATCATTAATCATTAATCATTAATCATTAATCATTATAACCCCCGTTGATTCAACCTTGCATGATGACCTGATTTTTTTCACTCGGGATGAGTTTAATCAAGGCACGTAAAATCGCGTTAACAGATTCAGAATCCTGAAAATAGGATCGTACATCTGGCTCTAAAATAACCACGCCTTCTTTCGGCATCACCTCTTTGGTAACCTTTGTACCATCCGCATTATGAATAGTGATTGTATACCCAGCCTCCATAGCTCTGTGATGCTTGCCACGCACGCCTTCGGGAAAATCATATTCGCTACGCATAGATTTCTCCTTTTAATCATTACTTACTTTTTTCATAGAGCTTACGTTCCGAAGGAGTTGCCTTGCGGCAACTAATAAGACGTATATTTGCGCCGCGTTCAGTATAAGCCACTACCAACACATGACCGTCATCAGAATTCCCGATGTCAATATACCGTTGTTCATCCACTGAATGGTCAGGATCATAATTCGTCATTGAGAAGGGATCAATGAAAACGGTTGTTGCTTCATCGAAACTAACACCATGTTTTTTGAGATTTGCTTTCGCCTTCTCGTCGTCCCACTCAAAGTTTAGTTGTGGAGCCTTGGTTCCCACGCGCCAACACTCATTATTATACACAAGTGTCAGAGACAGTTGTAAGTAATTGATTTGAGTATCCGCACGGTGGTTGGTCATAAAAAGCTAATAGCTATAAAATCAATTAGTTAAAAATTGATGTATAAGGATGAGGGTTCCGCGTGGGGCTATTATCTCGCGTAGCGAGTTACTGCGTTTTCTTAAGGCTATTCACTGGAGACCCCTTCGGGGTTGGCACGTATTTAATAGGCCCGACATGGGGGCCTTATGTTAATTTGAAAGCTTCCAAAGTAGTTGATGGCCCTCAAACTCTCCTATGTCGCCCAATATTTCTCCGCTTTCAGCGCAGTTTGTAACGGTTTAATAGGCCCGACATGGGGGCCTTATGTTAATTTGAAAGCTTCCAAAGTAGTTGATGGCCCTCAAAACCTTTGACTAACAGATACTATCCC
>NBMI01000152.1 GCA_002085445.1 Candidatus Parabeggiatoa sp. nov. 2 | reverse complement strand
CCTACCACAAATTCGTTTATCCGCGTAATTAGTTGTACTCGGTTTGTCCTAATTCGCTTATCCGCGTAATTCGCTGTACTACAATTAGGTGGGCAACCAAAAAAACGTTGCCCACCCTACCAACGTTCCTAACCTCAATTAACGGTAAATTCGACTCGCCGATTAAGCGCGTTAATTTCATCTTGCGTATAGATAGCGCGATTAGCCAATTGTGGTGGCTCTCTCTTGCCTTTTCCGATAACCCTGATTTGAGTAGTGACACCGGCTTTTAATAAATAGTTTTTCACGGCATAGGCGCGTTTTTTGGAGACGCTATCACAAGCAGCATGACTACCCGTTGAATCACTGTGTCCAATCAGCGTGACTTGCGCCACGTTTTGTGTTTTGAGATAGCTGGCAAGCTGCTGTGCGGACTTTTTGCCTTTTTCATCAAGCGTCATTTTGCCATAGCCAAAGTGTACAACCGGCCGTTTTTCTGGCGCGAATCCACGCACATTGCCGAACATCATGTAATTCGGCCCGACGGGAGCATTTGAATTAGCGGCCAATACTTGTGCTTCTGAAGCCAATTGGTACACCTTTTTTGTCTTCGCTTTTGGCGGAGCCTTAGGGGTTGCTTGCGGATCTGCTATCAAATCAAGGGCTTGATTGTAATATCGAGCGGTCATTTGCCATTGCTGGCGACGGGCTGCAATATCTCCATAGACGACTTGAGTGCCCCATACCATCGTGGGCGCTCGTTTGAGCCAGCTTTTAGCCTCTGCTAATTGTCCTTGCTGCGTTAAACTGTCGGCCTTAGCGGCCGCAATTTGTGCCATACTGCGTTTTACCCCATCCAAATAGGACACTGGACAATCGAGCAGCCTATTGAGCGTGGCTAAGAGTTCTTCCAATGTTTCTAAATCATTGGCTTGTACGGCTTGTTTAACTTGCGACTCGTAGTTAGTACACTGAGCGTCATTGGTGGGAGGACTTGATGGTACTCCCTTGCTCTTGTCTGCCTTCCTTACCGGTTGTGGCAGCGGATTGGAACGTGTCGATTCTGGCGCAACAGATCGATCCCTAGACTGTGATGGCTGACTGTCACCCTTTTCTGTTGAGCTAGAACAACTGCTGGTGAGCAGAGCAACTACAAAAAAAGTAAGTAATTGTTTCATAATGATTTATCCTATACATGGTGGGTTTCCAAAATAGGTCAGCGGGGTTTATAAAACACCGGAGGTCTTATGGCTTCGACTATCTAGTGCGGAATGGCGGAAATATTCAGACCACCCCTCAGCCAACTTGTCTGAAAGCCAAAGTACGTATCAGGGCACTACAAGAAGCTCAGTAGGCTTTAGCCTACTTTAGCTTTTAGACAACGGCTTTAGCCGTTGGCGTTGGGGTGGTATGGAACAGTAGGCTTTAGCCTACTTTAGCTTTTAGACAACGGCTTTAGCCGTTGGCGTTGGGGTGGTATGGAAACTTCCGCTTTACTGTACTAGTGTCCATCCTGAAAAAGTTTAGTTTAACCCCCTGTCATTTCGACGATAGGAGAATTTTTTTTATCAACGATTTAATATTTATCAGGTTGGTCGAAATGACACGGGGATTGAGTTTCCGGATGGACACTATCTAACAATCTTAAATTCGACTCGCCGATTGAGCGCGTCAATTTGGGATTGCTTCAATTTCCAACGATTAGTCAATTTGATCGGTTCTTTTTTGCCTTTGCCAATCGTATGAAATTTGGCAGTAACACCGGCTTTTTGCAAATACTTTTTCACGGTTTTGGCGCGTTGTCTTGATATCCGGTTACAAACGCGATGTCTACCTTTGGAGTCACTGTGTCCAATCAGTGTTACCTGAGCCACCTTCTGTCGTTTGAGGTAGGCAGCCAGTCTATTTGCGGCTTTTTGGCCTGTTGGGGTCATAGAGCGCCGGCCAAATGTAAATTGTATGGGTATCAAGCGTTTTCTGGGTGCAAAGCCACGCACATTGCCACGCATCATGCCACGGCCTTCCCCGGAAGGGCTGACAACAGCATCTAGGTTGCCCACTAAGATTTGTGCCTCATAAGCCAATTGATACAGCATGTCAATAATTGAAAATTTTGGCGCTTGAGGCGTTGCTTGTGGATCTGCAACCAAATCAAGGGCTTGATTGTAATATTGAGCGGCCGCTTGCCATTGCTGGCGCTTTGCGGCAATATCACCCTGTACTGCTTGAGTTTGCCACACTATCGTGGGCGCACGTTTGATCCAGCTTTTGGCCTCTGCTAATTGGCCTTGCTCGGCTAAACGATCCGCCTTTGCGGCCGCGATTTGGGCCATGCTGCGTTTTACGCCATTTAAATAGGACACACGACAACCGCGCTGCTGGTTGAGCATGACTAAGAGTTTGTTCAACTTAGCGAAATCATTGGCTCGCACCGCTTGCTCAACCTGTGGGTGGTAGTTAGCACAAGCGGCTAAACTGAGCGAAGGCAAGGCCGTACTCAGTAGTGTGATGAACAATAGGACTTTCAGGCCTACCGAGTTCTGCGAAGGGAAAACATAAAATTGTTTTTGCATAGACATCTCCTTAACTCAATTTTACCGTTACCAGTTTAGCGCATAATTTCATAGTGTGCCACTGTGCTTGACCAACTGATAATGTGATCAACACCATTTTCATCTTGCACCGGCTTACCAAGTTGTTTGTATAATAACTGCAACAGGGTTTTTGCCGCTTCGGTGGGTATTTTTTCAAAAAGGAACGGCAATATATTATATCCTATCCCTAATTCGTCTTCTATCAATATGGCTACCAATGTTCCGTTACCGATTGGTTCTTCGGCTTCAAACTGAAAGTCATCGTCGGAATTAGGATCATAATAGACATCAGGAATAGTCAGTATTTCTCCGGCTTTGAGACGCTCTTGTTGTCCACTGTCTTGATTGGGAAAGAGTTGAGTTAATGCGGCTTGACTGTCGATATCAAACACTATTAAATAGCCGCCGCGATTGCTCAAAAAGCGCATTTGCATAATGTCACCCACTTTAAAAGTGGTCTGTGGCAGTATTATTTGCAAGTTGGCCGGATTATCACCGGCAAATAAGTTGATAGCCTGCTGGGCTGTCGTCATAGCGGGGGCTTTATCAGTCTTCTGTTTAGTTAGAGTCCTCGTCGTAACGGTTTCACCAGTATCTGGTTTCTTTTGGCTCTCCGTCATAGCTGGGATTTGGCCGGCAGAGGAATCCTTTTTAGGCTCAACAACTTGGGGTTGATCCTCGCACCAATTCCAGTCTTCAAACCGACACAAAACATCTAAGAGCTCGTTAAGGAAAGTTACCATGCCTGCTACCAAAACACAGAAAAATATCACTAATGCTTGGTTTTTTCTGGAGAATAGTCTACGCCTGTTTTTCTTCGATTCTCTGTTCATAAGGGACTCCAGTTCCAGGGGCGTTGCTCCTAGGACGTTCCTGGGGCGTTGCCCCTGGCTTTAATAATACTTACCGAAGGGGCTAAGAGCTTTAATAATACGCCCCTTAGTGGCTCATAGAAAATTTAAGTCAGCCCCAACGGGGCGATATTAATATAGCCAGGGGCAACGCCCCTGGCTGGCTTTGGGCGATATTAATATAGCCAGGGGCAACGCCCCTGGCTTTGGACTGATAGGTACTAAGGAAACCTTATAAAATCACTTTCAATCAATACGTTTTTATGATTAAATTAAACCCTTAATTCTTCGTGATTTAAATTGATTTTATAAGTCTTTTTTGCGGAGAAAAACTTTAGCCTGAAAGCCTAAAATGTTCATTCTTCATTTTTCATTTTTCATTCTTAATTTATTTGCGGCTGCCTCCCTTTCACAACGAGACGTACATTATGACAACCATCCGTGAAGAAGATTTTATTCAAAGCATTGCCGATGCCTTTCAATTTATTTCTTATTACCACCCCGTTGATTACATCAAAGCCTTGGGAGAAGCCTACGAGCGCGAAGAATCCACCGCCGCCAAAGATGCGATGGCACAAATTTTAGTCAATTCTCGCATGAGTGCCCAAGGGCAACGCCCAATTTGTCAAGATACCGGTATTGCAGTGGTGTTTCTTAAAATCGGGATGAATGTGCGTTGGGAGACGCAAAGGAGCGTCGCGGAAATGGTGAATGAAGGAGTGCGACGCGCTTACACGCATCCCGATAATGTGTTACGCGCATCTATTTTGACTGATCCGGCGGGCGCACGTCAAAATACTAAAGATAATACGCCAGCCGTGATTCATACGGAAATCGTGCCCGGTGATACCGTCGATGTCAAAGTGGCAGCCAAAGGCGGCGGCTCGGAAAATAAATCTAAATTTGTTATGCTAAATCCCAGTGATAGCATCGTCAATTGGGTGCTCAAAACCGTCCCACAAATGGGGGCGGGTTGGTGTCCACCGGGGATTTTAGGGATTGGCATTGGTGGCACGGCCGAAAAAGCGATGTTGTTGGCGAAAGCGTCGCTGATGGCCCCGATTGATATTCATCAATTGCAAGCGCGGGGCGCGTCTAATCGGATTGAGGAATTGCGTTTAGAATTGTACAACGAAATCAATAATTTAGGGATAGGCGCACAAGGTTTGGGTGGATTAACGACCGTGTTAGATGTCAAAATACTCGATTATCCCACCCATGCCGCCTCATTACCGGTGGCGATGATCCCGAACTGTGCCGCTACGCGCCACGCGCATTTTGTGCTAGACGGCCGTGGGCCGGCGAATTTAACCCCACCGAGTTTGGATGATTGGCCTCAAGTGACGTGGGAGGTGGGGGCCTTAACGCGGCGCGTGAATCTTGACACGGTAACGCTGGAAGACATCGCGCAGTGGCGGCCGGGGGAACGATTATTACTCAGTGGTAAACTATTAACCGGGCGCGATGCGGCCCATAAACGGATTGCTGACTTGTTCGCACAAAAGCGGCCGTTGCCCAAAGGCTTGGATTTTAAAAACCGTTTTATTTATTATGTAGGCCCCGTAGACGCGGTGCGTGATGAAGTCGTTGGGCCGGCCGGCCCCACGACGGCGACGCGCATGGACAAATTCACAGAAATGATGTTAGAAAAAACCGGCATCATCGGCATGATTGGTAAAGCGGAACGAGGCCCGCAAGCCATTGAAGCAATTAAAAAATATCAGGCAGTGTACTTAATGGCGGTAGGCGGCGCGGCTTATTTGGTGTCCAAGGCCATTCGCGCTGCGCGTGTGGTGGCGTTTGCCGACTTGGGCATGGAAGCGGTGCATGAATTTGAGGTGCAAGATATGCCCGTGACGGTGGCGGTAGATGCGCGTGGCGAATCGGTGCATAAAACCGGGCCCGCTCAGTGGCGAGTTATACGAATGAAAAATGAAAAATGAAAAATGAATAGTTTTTCTCCGAAAAACTTTTGCCTAAAAGTGAGTTTGTAAATGACTCATTTTTTTAATAATTCAATCACTTAACCAAGCAATTTCATTTTCACGGTTTTAAAGTACGTTTCGTCCCTCACCCATCGAGGGTGAAAGGGCCTTCCAAAAAGATAATATACCCACATTTTGGACGCAAGTATTTTGGACGCAAGGATGAAAGGATTGACGATTCAGGGACTGATTTTTCCATCAAAATTTAATGGTTATGTTATTTATACTTAGCGCGGTAACAAACTTTTAGACGAAACGCACTTCAAATCCGTGAAAAGAACAGGTCATTAAATGACCTGTAAAATTATACACTTGCTTATGTAATCTATTCATTTTTCATTTTCATTTTTCATTAGTATAATGAGAATGGTGGGCAACAAAACCCGTTGCCCATAAGCATCAACTTAAGGGAAGTTATTAATTTTCAATGAGTTTAGCAATAGCGTTTTTTGACGGCTGCCTCTAACAAATCGCCAGGCAGGGCACTTACGTACATTTTCGCGTCGGCTAAAACACACATAATACCTAAGCTATTTTATAACGACTTGTTTATATTGTGATTGCTTAAGTTGATGCGTATGGGCAACAAAACCCGTTGGTGGGCAACATAACTATCCGAGTTTCGGCATCAGTGTCCATTTGATAACCCAAGCGCCGTTGTCTATATCCAGACAAACAATGCCGCCGTTTTGGAACTTTAACATCGGCCTATCAGTCAAGCCGGTTAGCAGGAACGATGTCAGTTTTTCCATAAAGGGCAGATGTCCGACAAGCATAAGATTGTCGGTGTGGTCGATTTGTTTGGCAACGGCGGATACGTCATCTAATGGGTTTATGCCACTCGTTTTTTGGACACCGCCTTGGGGATTTAAGGCTGAGGCCAAAATGTCAGCGGTTTGTTGGGCCCTTTTTTTGCCGCTGTGCTGAATGCGCGAAACATGGAGGCCGTGTTCTTTGGCATCATTGGCGATACGCTCTACATCTGCGCGGCCTTCTTCAGAGAGACTCTGTTCAGGGTCTTTGTCTTTTGGTAGACTTTTGCCGTGTTGTACGAGAAAAAGTGCCATTTTATGACTCCTAATTCAAAAAAAGTATAATGTTTATAAAGACATACTAAATCATACGACATTTTTTAAGGGGTGTGCGGGTTTTTAAAACCCCCGTTGATATCCCAGCTTTCAGCGTGGTTTTTTAAACACCGCTGGTTTCCGGGCACCGTTGGTTTATGATTTATAAATGAAAAGCGAGTCAGATACAAATTTATGTTACAATAAAAACTTGTCGTTTTAACACTTAAGAGCATTTATGCCGGTTAAAAATATCAGCGTACATGCCCCCCATCAAGGCCTTTTTGATTTTACGGAGCAAATCGCCAGAGTTGTCCATGAAACGGGTATTCAGGAGGGACTGTGTACGCTCTTTGTTCAGCATACGTCAGCCAGTTTGGTGATTCAAGAAAATGCTGATCCTTCAGCCAAAAGAGATTTGGAACATTGGTTAAATCGCTTAGTTCCAGAGGGGGATTCGCTCTACACCCACAGACTTGAAGGTGCGGACGACATGCCGGCCCATATTAAATCGGCCTTAACAGCGACTAGCCTAGCGATTCCCATCATAAATGGTCAATTGGCACTGGGCACCTGGCAGGGAATTTATTTGTGGGAACACCGTCGCCACGGTGAGCGGCGCTCAATTGTCATTCATATTGGTAATGGGTAATGGGTAACGGATAATGGGAAGAGGGAGTGTGCTTGACACCTGATCGGTGGGCAAGCGGCTCGTACGATTTTTGGTATTTTTCAAGTCCTTGCGGCTTAGCAGCCCACCCTACGAAACTAATAAATTTGAGACGTAGGTATGGTGGGCAAGCAGGCAGTACGATTTTTGGTATTTTTCAAGTCCTTGCGGCCCACTTGCCCACCCTACGAAACTGATAACTGATAACTGATAACTGATAAAATGTGGTTTAAAAATTTACATATATTTCGTTTTTTACAGCCTTTCACTTTGTCGGCTAATGCCTTGCATGAGCAACTCACTGAGGCAACTTTTCAGCCTTGTGGCAAAATGGACATGGGTAGTATGGGCTGGGTGCCCCCATTAGGGCGTGAAAATGACTCTTTGGTACATTCCACCAATAACTGTATTATCTTCACAGCCCGTAAAGAGGAAAAAATCCTGCCCGCGTCGGTAGTGCGCGAATTCGTCAACGACAAAGTTGAAGAAATCGAAACTCAGCAAATGCGGAAAGTGCGTAAACGCGAAAAAGACGAAATTCGTGAGGAAGTGCTTTTGGATTTGATACCGCGAGCATTTACCCGTTCAACTTATCTGTCGGCCTATATTGATGTCACAAATGGTTGGTTGCTGATTGATACGCCCAGTCGTAAAAAAGCCGAAGAATTCACGAGCTTTTTGCGTCAAACATTGGACAGTTTGCCGGTGGTTTCTCCTCAATTCCTTAAAGCCCCCGCCAACGTGATGACGCAATGGCTGGTTAATAAAGATGAGTGTCCGCCCGATTTTGAGTTAGCCGATTCCTGTGTATTAACGGATATGACACAAGAAGGCGCGGTGGTGAATTGTAAACATCAGGATTTATTGGCTGAAGAAATCCAAGCTCACTTGGAAGCGGGAAAAGTCGTGACGCGCTTGGCGTTGGAGTGGAATGAGCATTTAGCTTTGGTTCTTGATAATGAATTGGTCATCAGACGTTTGCAAGTTTTGGATTTTATACAAGAACAAATCAATGATGCCAATGCCGAAACCCCATCACAACGTTTTGATACCGATTTTGGCATTATGAACTTAGAATTGGCTTCTTTGATTAAAAGGTTAATTGAAGTGTTTGGGGGAGAAGATGAGGCGGCTTATGCCAAGATGCGTTAGTTACTGTATTTAAACCTCCAAGGATTTAAAATCCAAACATAAACCAATTTTTGAAGGAGTTGGCAGGAGTCCAAACTTGAGTTTGGCAGGAGTCCAAACTTTTGCGTCGGCAAAAGTTTGGCAATTTTGGAGTCCAAACTTTAGTTTGGGGCAATAGTTATGCAGCTTCAACTGTTGGGGTTTGAGAAGGCAGCCGTGCCTGGTACTTATAAACTGACTTTTGATTATGGCGGTGACCAATTTGATACTTGATGAAGCCTCTGATCGTCAAATTTTGCAATACGCAAAAACGCCTAACTATACCATTGTCAGCAAAGATGAAGACTTTTTCCAATTAGCGAACTCACCTCAAGACAATACGCCAGCTTTGGTGTGGGTACGTTTGGGTAATTGTCGCAAAGCAACTTTGATAGCTGTATTTAGGAAAGTGCTACCCGATTTATTATAAATTTTAAAGACGCAAAAAATTGTTGAAATTAGATAGGGTTTTATGAAACTTAAAAAATAAGCATATCGGCACTTAACCTGATGAGATGGAAGAGTTTTATCAAATAAAATTTCAGCTTTGAGCAGTTTGGTTGCGTGAGTTTGCATTGGCGATTTTACACTATTAGCCACTGGCAAGGCGGTGCAACGTTGGTCAATCTAAAATTAGGTTTGATTGTAACCGTTTTTGATAGACGAAGATGAAGGGTTTGGCAAGTTTAGGTTGGGTAGAAGAACAAAACCCACCGTTTACGTTTTCACACCAGTTTGGTGGACTTAGCGGTTACTTCGTTGCGTACCGCTTTTCGGTGAGGGCAACCATAAAGGATTGCCCCTACGCGACATGACGGTTTGTAGGGGCAATCCCACGTGCAAAGCCCTTAACTTAATGGCATTGAGATAGCCAGGTAGGGTGGGCAAACGTCTTTTTGTTTGCCCACCATGAATGCCTGAGATATTGGATGTTTTGGTATTTTGGGTGTTTTTGGTGGGCAACACACGTTGCCACCCTACATAGTAGGGGGCCGGCAAGCGGGCGGCACGATATTTTGAAGTCTAACCCTCGCGTCAATTTTTATTGTCACTAATTTCAATGACTTATCAATTAACTTCGCCAAAACTCGAACCAATTTGCCAGCGTCCCATTACTTTATATATATGAGACTGAGGCCCTAAGAAGGGACGTTGCAAGAAATTCCATGCGTGTGGGGACAACTTTCTTGGAAGTCTCAAATCAAGCAGTCCTCGTTCTCTTTTCGAGCCTCAAAAGACCAATTCGTTTATCCGCGCTTGTGTCGTTGTACTTTATATTCAAGGAGTTATCAATAAATTTCGGCAAAACCCGAACCTAATGAAGCGCGACAGAGGGCCATAACTTAATTTAAAAACCTCCAAAATATTTTATGGCCCTCAAAATCGAAAAGTACATAAGTTACAGTTATGTCACTTGCCATTTTTATAAATGCAACACTTTTGGTACTGGTATCGATATGAAAAACCCAGTATCATGCGCCCTTTTTTTCGGGAGGGATATTGGGTGGTGGTGGTTGGGTGTTAAAATCAACGAGGGCGGTTTTGGTTGCGAGTAAACTAGGCAATCACAATCACTCCATATAATAGCCAAGTAGGGTGGACAAGCGGACGGCACGATATTTCATTTAGGCGACTTTCTATCCGCTTAGCAGTCCCACCATTTTAGGGATGACAACGGAAAATATTTTGAAGTCTAACCCTCGCGTCAATTGTTATTGTCAATAATATCAATGACTTATCAATAAATTTCGCCAAAACCCGAACAAATTTACCAGCGTCCCATTATTTTATATATATGAGACTGAGGCCCTAAGAAGGGCCGGAGCAATAAATCACCTAACAAAGGGAAATGCCACCGACACTTTCCCCGTTACCTCCCCCCTTTCCGTTGAGGGCGTTTTGAGGGCCGCGGCGCGAGCAATTCGTTTATCCGCGTAATTCATTGTACTTTATTATCGAACAAATTACTTCACTCAAAAGACCAATTCGTTTATCCGCGTAATTCGTTGTACTTTATTATTCAATGACTTATCAATAAATGTCGCCAAAACCCGAACCAATTTGCCAGCGTCCCATTACTTTCCCCCCTTTCCGTTGAGGGCGTTTTGAGGGCCGCGGCGCGAACAATTCGTTTATCCGCGTAATTCGTTGTACTTTATATTCAATATTTCGCCAAAACCCGAACCAATTTGCCAGCGTCCCATTACTATATATATATGAGACTGGGGCCCTAACAAAGGCGCAATAAATCACCTAACAAAGGGAAATGCCACCGACACTTTCCCCCGTTACCTCCCCCCTTTCCGTTGAGGGCGTTTTGAGGGCCGCGGCGCGATCAATTCGTTTATCCGCGTAATTCGTTGTACTTTCACTCAAAAGACCAATTCGTTTATCCGCGTAATTCGTTGTACTTGGTTAAGGTGAAATTTTAGTCAAATTTTAGTCATATTAGTACAACCTATTTAGTCTAATTAAGAATTCAATGAATCATGGGCATTCATCTCAATCCCCCATTCGTTTATTCCCAAATTCGTTGTACTCGTATATTATGCAATTTCTGGAGGGCTAGTTATACTTTATAACAATATTTGAAACCAGCGCGTCAAGGTACGCATTGATTGGCGAGCATGTCCCTACCATGAACAAGTACGATGCCGAATACTGACTTTGTCCGCCCCGTTTTTGTGCGCCAGCGTAGGAATAGCGGTTTTAACGTGGGGCTGGCATTAGTATTTCGCTAATGGGTGACTTGCCTTAATCGATACATAACTGTTAGTGTATAAAATTGATAAGGAAAACCAAAAAATTCCAACCGCAAAATTTTCAGCCAGTGAACGAAGGGCCGCGCAATACTTAGCAGATAAAGGCCATAATGTGGTATTAAGGTTGCCTGTGAATACACAAGTGGGCGTTAGGACATCGGATTTGCTTGTGGATGGTGTTCCCTACGATGTTTATACACCTAAAACAATTAACCCCAATCGTATCATCTCTGCGATTGCTAAAAAAAATTCACAAGCGCAAGGTATTGTGTTAGATTTAACCGAAACTGAAGTGACACCAAACCAATTGGGTAACGTATTAGAACGAGTGCAAGGGGCAGGTGCCACAAATATTTATGATATTGTTATCATTGGAAAATAATTGATATGCCAAGTCTTACTTGTGGATGTGGGGAAATTTTACATTACGGTGAAATTCCATGTCCAAATGAATGGTTATTTATTTCAGACGTTGAATTTGATAAATTTTCGGGTGCCGTGGATGCTGAAGAAATCTATAAAGCCATGAAAAGTTTAATCAAATGCGGACGTTGTGGCACGATGTGGTTTTTTTGGAACGGTTTTCAAGCAGAACCACAACAATACGTTCCACAACCAAAATGGCATTTATCAAATCAAAAGAACAATGAATTGAAAACACGGAAAAAAATGATGGGATAATGTTTGCGTCAATCCATTTCTTCCTAAAAGAAATTGTACTAAGTACTCGTGCATGTATTAAAAAAAATAAATCTAACAAAAAGCAGTTACTTTTTTATCCATAATACTGTAAAACTCTTGCACGGGTACTTATAGTTAACTTATGGAAGGCGACTTAATACTTTATAACGATATTTGAAACCAGCGCGTCAAGGTACGCATTGATTGGCGAACCTGTCATACCATGAACAATGAATGGGTACGACGCTGCAATACTGACTGACTTTGTCGGCCCCTCAGTGCTCCAGCGTAAGAATAATTCTTGCGTAAAATGGGGTTGGCGTAGCGACTACGGAGCATTTAGGTAACTTGCCCTACGTTGTGCAGATTATACCGGGTATGGTTATTGTAAAAACTGTTCATTTACCATTCCTATTTTTTTAAGGAGGATTAAGAAGTGATGAACACTTCAATATTTAAAGTGCCGACATATGCTTTTTCGGAAAAAGCTATGAATATTTTGCTAATTCATGGCTTCGGATTGTTGTTTGTATTGGCTTTTTCTAGTGTAAATGCTGTTTGTGAGAAAAATGAGGTAACTGAGTCAGTAGGAGTTGCTATGTCATTTGGGTATCCAGTGTCAGAGCAGCTACGTCAAGACAGTGAAAATGATGAAGGCTGGTATGTTACACAAGATTTTCAGGATTCTCGTTTTCATTACAATTGCTCTTTCAATGAAGAGAGCAAGGCATATACTTGCTACCAGGAGTTCAAACCATATCGGCACTTGGGAGAAGATTGGAGTTTTGCCGGCGATAGTGGTAGCGGAGGTAAATCAGTTGTTGCAGTTGCAAATGGTTGCGTAATCAATAAAGGCGTAAGCTGTAAAGCTGGAGCAACAGATAAGGCTTTTTGTCAGATTAAAAAAGGCTGGGGATGGGCAGGCTATGTTGTGTTAAAACATTATTTGCCTAATGGTTCATACATTTATAGTTTATATGGACATCTTCAACCTCAAAGTTTGCCCTCCGAAGGAACATTCATCCAAAAAGGGAAACCTTTTGCTCGTCTTGCGACTGATGATGAAATGGATATCTATACAGAGTTTGGTGCTCACTTACATTTTGAGATGCGTGATGCTGAAGTTGGTTATGATAATGGTAGCGGATATGAAAAGTGGGAAGCAGAAACTACCGATGGATATAATATAAAAGGATATTATGATCCAACCGATGTCCATGTTTATAAACTTGTCTCATCATTACCTTTTGGCGGTAAAACTCTGAAGGCGTTTTATTTGAGTAAAGAAGTAGCAGCAATTCCTGATGGGCTTGAGGATGCAGACAATAACTCTCTTCTTGGGTTCATAGATATTGCACTTTCCAAGAAAAGTTATGAAGATTTTCTTTGTACTTTTCCTGATGTAGAGAATTTGGAAAGAGGCGAATACAAGGATGCGATAAATACATTATGCACAGAAGGGATCATTAAAGGCTTTGGTAATGGTACTTTTGGTCCTAACCAAAATGTTACAAGGGCACAGTTTTCAAAAATTGTGATCTTGACAAAACTGGTAGATGAGAAAGGAGTTACTTCTGGTTATCTTCCTGATACTCAGCCTACGGACAATATAAGTTGGGAAAAAACATTATTGGAAATTAATGCTGATAATGAGAAAGAAGAACTAAAGGCGTTTTTTGAGGACGAAATCAGTAATCAAAATAAGCCTTTTGGTGGATTTATAGATGTTGATCATGACCTGTGGTATTTTGAGTATGTGAATACATTAGGAGCACTTGGAACCGTCCAAGGATATGGGCTCAGTGAACAGGATTGTCAAGATTATTTTTCTAGTGATTGGGATAATTGTCAAAAAAAGTTAAAAGAATTTGCAAAACTCAGAAAGAATCAATCACAGGAGGACACCTGTAAAATTTTGAGAGTGTCTGATAGTGATTGTGAAAGGCTAGAGCAGTTAAAGGGGCGAAACCAATTTAAACCGGAAAATCCCATAACAAGAGCTGAAATGATAAAAATGGTATTAAAAGGGATTGTTGGATTAGAAGATATTCCGAATAGGGATCAAGCTCAACCTCAACGTTGGTCTTTTCCTTATATGGAATGTGCATTGGACAAAACCCCAGTCGGAAAGGGAACAAAGCAATTACTGTTACTTGATTACAACACGGAAGATGAGATGGTAAAGATGGGATATCAACACGCCACACGAGCCGAAACAGCGTATGCTGTACATAGAGTGCGTCAGTTATGTGGTGATAACTTAACAATTTGTGGACAAAGGTGCAATAGATGAATGCCTAATGTCGCAAATGAAAACCAGAATGAAATTAGACTTGTCCCTTTATCAGCTAATTTATTGATTTTATTTATTAGATTTCAAAAAAATACGTTATTTAGGGGCAAGTTCTATTGTTTAACTTGTTTTAGGAAAATTGCATTATGGATGGAATGAAATTGTTTTTTTTTAGATGGAAGTTCTTTTTCTCGGTTGGTTTACTAATGATAGCTCTGTTTCCTTTTGCAGCTTACAGTATTTGCATAGGTAACGACTATGATCAGCATTTAGCACCGTTCGATGTTGAATTGCCGAAAGTTACAATTGAGAATATACCCTCAAGCATTGAGCCAGGAGAAATAATTTCTCTGACGGCAAAAGAAGTTATTGACAGTAGAGGCTATCCTGCATTTTATTGGTGTGTAAATTCAGGGCATTTTTTATATGACTCGGACTCACCAGATTTCAGAACCGTCAAATTTGTTGCACCACTAGATTCAGGGAATACAGTCAAACTTTATGTCCGTTTAAGCGATGGGTTAGGCTATGTTCATACCAAGGAAATCATTTTTGATGTGTTAATGCCAACTACTATCATCCTTGATAAGAATATTGGAAAACTTGGCGTTACCCCACCTGACGGTTCTTCTGTCGATTTGACGACTTCAGGTACAATCTTACTTGATGGTCAACCTATCCAAGCCAATTGGACATCAAACGGTATCACCTTTAACTTTTACGAAGTTACTGGCAAAACATTTGACTCTTTCTGGCAACCTGTAGAATTGGAAATCCACGATACCAACGGGCAAGAAATATATTCAGGCTGTTATCCTTTCAAAGACGTTTGCGTGGGTAGTTGGTACACTCGCCCAGTGATGAAACTCTGGAAAGAAGGCATTATCCAAGGTTATGGGAATGGAAAATCAGGTGTTTTCAGTCCCCATAATTCGACCCTCCGTGCTGAGCTTGTTGCAGCGACAGTACGTGCCAAAGAATTAGGTAACACACCCGCACCCCTAACAGTCAATCCTTTTGTTGATGTTAACATAAATGATTGGTTTGCAACCTATGTGCAATATGCTAAAGATACAGGACTTGTTCAAGGCTGTGATCCTGATAACAACCTTTTTTGTCCGGTTGATCCTATCAGTCGTGCCGCGGGTACAAAAGTCGTTGTTGCAGCTTTCTTGAATGATACATTGGCAGCTTTTGAAAACGGTGAACAACCACCCCGTTTATTCTTAGATATCAATGACCAGAATGAGTGGTATTATCCATACATCTATGCCGCTGAAGTCGAAAAGGTGGTGGGTGGTTATTCTGATGGCAACTTTAAACCAGAACAAACCATGACTCGCGCCGAAATGGCAAAAATCATTTGTCTAGCGGCCTTCGGTGCCGAGGAATGCTCAGACATGGGTGAAATCACCGGCCGTCCCTTCATTTTTGCCGTGACACCAGAAATCGCCACGCTGAATGAACCCACCGTATTCACCGTCGTTGGGCTAAATCTCAGTGACGCAATCGACTTTGAACTGGCCGACTGTGCCAATGTAACGCCTATAGCGGGTGGCACTGCGGAAGAACGTTTGTTCCAATGCACCCCGAGCAATACGGGTGGGGCTAAAGACGGTGTGCTTGAATATGGGGCCAATCAGACGGTTTTCACCGTTAACGTCCAAGAACAAGTCGCGCCAAAAGTGACTTCAGTGACACCATTAACGGCAACGCTTAACCAACAGACGACATTTACCGTTATTGGTAGTGACTTACCGGATAACCTGGCCTTTTGGATTGCCAATTGTGATGGGGTAACTGCACTCAGTCGTAGCCCTGAACAACAACAATTCCAATGCACACCGACTAATGGCGCAACCGGTTCTCAACAAGGTATCGTGAAAGACGCATCAGGCGCGAATCAACTCAAAGTCTTTTTTGTGGATGTGGTAGCACCCGTGAGTGAACCACCAATTGAGCCGCCACCAACAGATGAACCGCCTGTAGATGAACCGCCTGTGGATGAACCGCCTGTGGATGAACCACCTATAGATGAACCGCCTGTGGATGAACCACCTGTGGATGAACCACCACCAGATACAGGATGTACGCCTTCAGTGGATCGTGTCTCGCCATTGACAGCAACGATTGATGAATCAGTCACGTTTACGGTTTATGGGAGTTGTTTGCCAGAAGCCACTGCTTTCTTTGTGGGAAGATGTAAAGATGTGACTGCTTTAGGTGGCACTGAGACACGACGACAATTCCGTTGTGTACCGAGTTATTCTGTAGGTATCCAAGATGATGGTGTCGTTAAAGACAAATCTGGTGGTACGGTACTCGATACTTTTAGCGTTAATGTTGAATGGGGTACGCCGAGAGTGACTTCTGTCACACCAACATCAGCAAACCTTGACGAACCGACAGAATTTATTGTCAGAGGTACAAGTTTGACGGATGAAATTGCATTCTGGATTGGAGAATGTGAAGGTATGGAAGTCCTCTATCGAGAAACTGAGGAGCAAAAATTCCGATGCACGCCAAGTTGGACGACGGGTACTAAAGAGGGTATCGTCAAGGATAAATCAGGCGGTGATGAATTATATCCTTTTAGTGTGCATGTGTATTAAATAAAGTAGGTAAGGTGGGTTTCGCTTAATTCTATCCCCCTTCCAGGTCTCGTGCAAGGTTCGCCTTGCACTCCTGAGACCGTTATTCGTATTTATGAACAGGCGTATGATTACCCACCTTACTTCTATTCGTGTGCATCCAGCCTATAATCTGAATCAGGATTAACAAAAATTAACCGAAGTACAACGGATACTCGAAATAAACGGATAAAGACAATGGTTCATCCTTAATGGCACGCACGATAATAAATAGGAATTAAGCGTTGGGCTGGAAGAGTCATTAAGAAATCAAAAAGAGCCTTATCCGTTTATTTCGCGTATCCGTTGTACTCCTCATTGTGAAAATGAGCGAACCATTCATCTCAAACGCCTAAAAATCACCCACCATTTTCGGACAAAACAATGATCGCTGAAAACGAAGCCGAAGAATATCAACTCGCTGAGCAAAAAAAGCAGGTTTATTTAACGAGGGTTAATCAACTGTTTGGCGACATCAAAACGTGGCTTAAGGATGCTCCACTACACGTTGAGCAACAAGACATTGAAATTAGGGAAAAATTCACCGGGCCTTATACCGTGCCCTTATTGTCAATCAGCACCCAAACTGGGCAAACCCTTGCTGAGGTGAAGCCAAGGGGCGCGTATGTGATTTTGGCAGAAGGTTTGGTTGATGTTGAAGGCGGGTTTGGGAGAGAACACATCACGTTCATGGTAGATGGTGGCCCCTATAGCTACCGGCATAAGCCTGAAGACACCACTCAATTTACTAAAAAACAGATGTTTGAAGGCATCGGTAACGATGGTTGGTATTGGGTGGAAGAAACTATCGAGGAGAAAACGCATTTTATCAACAATAAAAACGCGCTATTTGATGTGATAACTCAGGTGAGCCACTATGAATTCTAATCCACTCCAGCGCGTATGGGTTGCCCACCAAGCGTCAAGAGATGCTTTGAAAGTAACAAAACTAACCCTCACCCATGACGATAAAGAGACATTACTGTTTCATACCACTTTTGAGTCGCAAAATCCAACCGAGGCAAAACAAGTTATTGAGGATAGCCTCAAAGAAGTAGAAGATTTATTTGTGTTATCTTTGTGGGCAACATTTGAACGTTTTCTCAGAAGTTATTTACAACAAAAAGGGGCAACGTTACAAATGACTAAACCTGCGGCTTTAGCCCATCCGATGTATGCGTATTTTTGTGATGAAGTCGAATTTTGGAAAGCTAACCAAATGTTAGACTTACTCAAAAAAAGCTTATTCTCCACCTATCCACATCTGATTGGGCAAGCCAAACAAACCTTAGAATATCGAGATTGGGTTGCTCATGGTAAAAATCCCAATAACGATCCTTCATCAAATATAACAGCACGTTTTGCTTACAAAATTCTGAATGAAATTGTGGAAACGCTGTTATTAAATTAGCCTAATAATCCAAAAAAAGTCCAAACTAAAGTTGCGACACCTTTGACGGTTTATGCAGCTAACGATCCCGTTTGCATTGGCAGTTTCTTTGAACAAAGCGAAGAAGTCCCGGATGTAACGCCACCGACAGTTAGGCTTATCACTAACAAAATGCTCCAGCTAAAAGCCGGAGAAAGCCTGATTGTTTCCGTTGACTACAGCACAGACGGTGATATGCCGAGTTTTTTTTCATGTGTTGATAAAGGGCAATTAGTCGCCGAGGCTGATGATTTCAGTCAACTCAAATATACCGCGCCTCCGTATATAAAACAAACCCAGATTATCCGCTGGGGAGTACAAGTCAGCGATAACTTAGGCTATGTTGGCGGAGATAGTTTGCTGCTGCGTTTAGTTGCCAGTGGCACCGCTAATCCCTACATCATTGTAGGTACTGACGACAACAAAATCCTTATCTACTCGCCTACCGGCAACTTAGAAAACGACATTGCTGCCATAGCTCAACAACTCGCCGCCATTGACTCAGACGAGGACGGTTTAGATGAAATTGTTGTTGATGATGGCCGTACCATTGCCGTTTACGAATTAAATGGTGAAAACAGCGAACCGCCATCCCTTGAGAGTATTTTCTATGTCAAAGCCGATGTGAACGGAGACAATGTTGATGAAACTATCGAAGGCTCACAAGAAGCTAATGAAGTCAGCGTTGATGGTACCCCCTTTTCGGTTTTTATGGATGAAATAGAATCAAGCACACAAACTCGTCGAGCGCTTCGTGATGACGACGATGATGACGACGATGATGATGACGATGATGAAGGTAAGAAAGCTAAAAAGCCGTCCAAAAAGGATAAGTCATTAAAAGATGACGACGATGATGACGATGATGATGACGATGATGACGATAATGACGACGATGATGACAATAGCAATGGCAACAGTGATAAAAAGGTAACTATATGTCACATACCGCCCGGTAATCCGAGTGCGGCGCATTCTATTACTGTGTCACAAAAGGCCTATGAAAATGCCCATAAAAAACAGGGTGATACATTAGGGCCCTGTGGCGGTGATGATGACAACGGCAACAATAATAATACTATCTACGGTGTGAATGTTGCGGCTGCTGACTTAAACGGCGATGGTAAAGCTGAAATCGTTGCGGCAATGGCGAGCAATGGCAGCCGCATAGAAGTCTACACAGGTGATGGACAACTGTTCAGCACGTTTGAGGCTTTTAATAGTAATAATGGTGTGTTGGTAACGACAGGAGATATCAATAACGACAACAAAGCGGAGATTATCGCGGCTGAGCCTAACGGCACTGAAATAAGGATTTTTGATGCCAACGGTCATCAAATTGATAGTTTCCAAGTCAGCGGAAGTATTATTAGTTTAGCGTTTGGCAAAGGCGTTATCGAAGCCGTCACGCCTCCAGCGCCCGTTGAACAGCCCGATACGCCACCAGACGATACCTCGCCAGTCGATAACGATACACAGCCAGACGATACGCAACCTTCTTCGGGAACACAACCTTCTTCGGGAACAGAGCCGTCTTCAGGAACACAGCCGTCTTCGGGAACACAGCCGTCTTCGGGAACACAGCCGTCTTCGGGAACACAACCGTCTTCGGGAACACAACCGTCTTCGGGAACGCAACCGTCTTCGGGAACACAACCTTCTTCGGGAACAGAGCCGTCTTCAGGAACACAACCGTCTTCAGGAACACAGCCGTCTTCAGGAACACAGCCGTCTTCAGGAACAGAGCCGTCTTCAGGAACACAGCCGTCTTCAGGAACACAGCCGTCTTCGGGAACGCAACCCGTACCGGCCGAACAACCTGAGAAACCCTCAGAAGAAACAGCCGAGGCACAATATGAATAAGCCGATGAGGCCGTTATAGAAGAACTAGCCGGATCGCCAGCTTGCACTACAACAACGATTAATAAGAGTTGTAGAGGCGAAGGAAAAACCTTCACCCACGCCCACATCGGAAAAGATGTGACTGTCTCCAACCTGGTGCTACAGGGCAACATTACCAACCAAGGCCTCGTGGCAAACACGACGATTTTACCCGATGCCACATTCAAGGGCGGTAAAATGACCGGGCGTATCACCAATCAGGGAACCATAAAGGATGTCACCTTTGTTGGACAGTCTCTGAAAGGTGGCTATCTCGCCGGTGATATTACCATCAACAGCGACACCAACGCCGGGTTAGGCCTATTAGAAAATATCACCTTGCGGCCTCACACCAAACTCAAAGGCGGTTTATTCCTCACTGGCTTTGTGACAGCAGGCCAGGCGGATAGCCACGCGGATAACAAGGCCTTGATAGAAAAGGCCTCTATCCAAAAAGGCACTGAACTGTCTTATGTCATTATCGGCAAAGACTGTCGTGTGGCGAAAGGCGTAAAGATAGGCGCAGGCGTCCGCTTTGTCAGCAATGACTTGATTCCAGAAGAGGCCGACTTGACGGTCGCGTTGTTGAAACCCTTTGCCGAAAATAGCCCAGCCGCGATAGACATGAGTACCGATATCGTCACAAACGACAACGCACCCAGTCTCTTATCACAAGTCAACGAAATAGCTATACTCAACGACAATGATTGGCAACTGACGCAAAATGACAACGGTCAACTGCAACTAACGATTACAGATATCAATTATGATATCAATTATGCCCTAACACCTGAGCGCGTCAAGCAAGCCAAAGCCAATCAAGCCAAACTCACCCTCAATCGTGACGGCAGCGCCACCTTTGTGACAAAACCGGGCCGAGAAATCACCGGCCAACCCGTTATCCAGAACCCGTCGGCCTTAGAAGAAGCCGTGGCACCGTTAGATATTAAAGACGTGAGATGGCAAAAGAATGGCCTGTTGACGGCCAAGTTGAAAGAAGGCCGAGTCGTCGCTCGTGCGGATATGGCCGCCAAGCGGGTAAGCGATGACGAACCAGTAGGCCTATTTGAGGCCGAAGGCTCCGCCTCAAAACGTCTCGTCTTTGTCGATAAAAACGGCCAAAAGCGTGAACAACTCATTCATCCGTTTTGCGCTGATCCAGAAGCGTTGCATGATCATCAGGCTAATGTGCAAGAAGAGACTGATTTGGAATTAGCCCATAATGGCACTGTCTCCTTCACAATTGAAGGTAAACGCTATCACGGCATTTTTGACTATGTGGTGCATCCAAGCAAAGAAGGTGACAGATCCGAAAAGGGTGAACTTGATATCACGCCCATTGTGGAAGAAGGCAAAACGGTTGGCTTTACAGTGACTTACCCAACAGGTGAGACACAAAGGTTGTGGTTGATGGGTGACGCGAATCCTTAACTGTTGTTGCACCGCTTCGCTTAGGTGAAAGTGACAGCGGTGCGCGTCAAGGTAAAATAGAAAAGGTGAGAAGAAATTCTCACCTTTTTTTATTTCTTTTTAAATAGAGTACAACGGATTAGAGGAATAAACGGATTGTTGAGTGGCGGTTTTTAAATAGGGCGCATTCCCATTTTCACGGACAAGTACAACGGATACGCGTTCCGAAACGGATAATATTCAATTATAGGCTATTTTTGAAAAACAGCATTGTTTGTCAGTACCCAGATACGTCACGATAGCTTTTAGCTTTCTGACTGTAAAGAAGACGAGGTTATTTTTAGAAAAGTCCCTTATCCGTTTATTTCGCGTATCCGTTGTACTAGAGAGACAGTAGTAGTCAAGATTGATAATGACCCTTTTTTTGGGAATGCGCCCTTTAAATTTTCTGTTTCCTAACTTGAAGTGTCGGTATGCCCCTACAATTGTTTTGGAGTCCAACGCTTCTTGCCGCTTTCAATTGGAATCCAACGCTTGCCGCTTTCAATTGGAGTCCAAAGCTGAAGTTTTAGCTTGGGGATTTATCCCCAAGCAATATTACTCGTGCGCCGGGGAGAGTTAGTCTGCTTTATAGCATTTTGCAGATTGAGTGAAATACAAAGCGATAACATACTCAACCCCGATAGGGGTTGAATGTGAATAGCCCCAGGTGAAACCTGGGGGAGGAATTAACACCCACAAACAACCCCGATAGGGGTTGAATGATAGGAAGAAATAACCTAGGTTTAGCCCTTTTTTATATTTAACCAAATCGGGAAATGCTATAGCAGACAGTAGCTCTTAGCTTGGGGATTTATCCCCAAGCAATATTACTGTAATTGACTTGCCAGATACTGACACTTATGTAAATACGCGTTGCCTCGCTTCGTGGCAGACATTTCCAACCTCGATTGGGAACGAGAAGAAAAAAATTAGGTAGACTGGTATATAGCCTGACAGGTTTTTTTTGAAACCTAACAGGTTTTTTCGACGATAACGAATTTTTTCGCACTAACGTGATTGATATTTTAAATATCAATGGGTTATAAAATGACTCGTTATATCAATTCTTAACTGATAATGGCTTAATTCTCAATCAGCTAAGAACAAAACCCATAAGCTGTACTGATTCATTCCAGTTGAAGGCCCACAAATATTCTGTTTTACCCTATTAATGCTAAGGGTTTAATCTGAAAAAATACCTTTTTAATCAACTAATTGTCAGCAAATAATTGATTAAGATATTATTTATATAACTTATTGAAAAGTCGAACTCACGTCACTAATTAACCTGAACTCAAATAACATGATAATCGCTGAAAACGAAACCGAAGAATACCAACAAGCCGAACATAAAAAAACAGGTTTATTTAACCAGAGTCAATCAATTGTTTGGCAATAATTGGCTAAAGGATGAGGCACGAGTAGAACAGATTGAAGTCACGGAAAAATTCACCGGCACTTATACGGCTCCTGCTCTGTTGATTAGCACCCCAACTGGGCAAAAACTCGTTGATATTAATCCGGGGGGTGCATACACTCTGATGGCAGAAGGCCTTCTTGATGTAGAAGGCGGGTTTGGAAGGGAGCACATCATGTACATAGTAGAGGGCGGCCCTTATATTAACAAACCGGCTACTGATGACAAGAACAAACTCATTAGACAACCAACCTATAAAGACATTGATGACGATGGTTGGTATTGGATAGAAGAAACTCTCGAAGACAAAGCGCATTTCTTAAATGACAAAAACGCGCTACTTGATGTTATAACTCAGGTGAGCTATCATAAATATAAATCAGAATGACAAAAACTTGAGCATTTGGCGACAGACAAATTTAACACCCCAGCCAGCATATCATTCCACCCCAAAAAAGATGGAGATACACTGTACGGATCGTCGCTTAGGCATTTCCAAGCAGAGTTTGGGAACGAAAAAAATATGAATGAAAGTGATTTGAATAACGCCCCCTTTTTAGAAGAATCCCACCATAAGAGTTCACGTAATCACAGTTATTTTCAAATGAAGCTAGGCGCGCGTTTATTGGCACTGGATAAGTTTACGGTGATGTCGGAGTTAAGCCTCAATGCCACACAGTTTGCGGAATTAGAAACAAATAATCCCCCTGCCTTTGGTAAAGCCGTCGTCTAATAGCTGAAGTGCCCTAAAGGGCACTGAAGACTCAATGCCATATCGTTTGCTTAGAAAAAAATCCTGAATTTACCAGTCCCCAACCGTTTACAAGATATTATCAGAATGTCTGAAATGCCTTTATCAGCCATTGAAATAGTGTCACCAAGACAAAGTGTCTTTGATATTACCGAAAAATTTAAAATTTTCTTTGAATTGGGTATCAAATCCTGTTGGTTAGTCGAACCCATTACCGGTGTCATAACGGTTTTTTCTTCACCTGATAAAGCACAAACGTTTAGCACAATCAGTGACGAAATACTAGATATTCGACTGCCTATTCAATAAATTTTTGATTAAAAAAAACCGTTTCCTGTACACCACCAATTGTTTTGGAGCAGGAGTCCAAACTTTAGTTTGGCAAGACTCTAAGCAACCCCTTCGGGGTTGTGGCCCCCCCCACGGTTCAGGTTTCCCTAGGTTTTACCTAGGGCTATTATCTCGTTGTCGTGGTTGGTTCGATTTTCCCCAGGTTTTCCTTAAGCTATTTATATTCAACCCTTTCAGGGTTGAGGCCTACCGGCACCTTTTCCCCAGGTTTTCCTTAAGCTATTCATATTCAACCCTTTCAGGGTTGAGGCCCACCGGCACCTTTTCCCCAGGTTCCACCTGGGGCTATTCATATTCAACCCTTTCAGGGTTGTCGTGGTTGGTTCGATTTTCCCCAGGTTTTCCTTAAGCTATTTATATTCAACCCCGTAGGAGTTGAAGCATCGAAAATTTTAGGGAAAAGGGCCATCAATCAAATCGAGTTAATCAATTCGCCAACATGGCCCCCAAAAAACCGCTTATTCAAGACATTGTAAGGTGGTGCTGCTAAGCACTCGGAACTCAAAAAATTTAGGATAAACCGAGTAGTACAACGAATTACGCGGATAAGCGAATTAGGATAAACCGAGTAGTACAACGAATTACGCGGATATTAGGATAAACCGAGTAGTACAACGAATTACGCGGATAAGCGAATTAGGATAAACCGAGTAGTACAACGAATTACGCGGATAAGCGAATTAGGATAAACCTAGTAGTACAACGAATTACGCGGATAAGCGAATTAGACAAACCTAGCTAGTACAACTAATTGCTGAACGAAATGGATTGGATGTTGAAACTCCCCAAGGAGTTAGCTAACCAATTCGACGATGAAAGTCAAAGAATATGAGGAGAACAAGAAAGTGGAGTACATGAATCATATTGAAAGAAGAGGTATTGATAAAGGCCGTGCCGAGGGCTAGGCCGAAATGCTAATCCGTTTACTGGAAGAAAAGTTTGGCCTAGTGGACAAGGACACGCAAGCGACAATTTACCGAATGGACGAAAACCGTTTACTTGAGTGTGCCAAACGCATCTTTACGGCACCGACTTTGGGAGAAGTCATTGGACAATCAGGTGTTGGGTAATTGCTAATTGGTCAATAATTACAAGGATTGTATTTTATAAGGAATTTGCTTATGAAAGGATTGTTGATGAGAGCGTTTTGAGGTGCGACTCAAATTTCATGAAAATTTTTAAGTGTTCCACTTGTCCTTTTATAAGTTTTTATGGAAAAGGGCCTTCAATAAAATCGAGTTAATCAATTCTCTAACATGGCCCCCAAAAAACCGCTTTAAAAAGACACCTTAGTCTTTTTAATTTTCAGTTATTCAATGCAATAACTACAAGGATTGTATTTTATAAGCCAAGGTTTTGTCGATCTGGCGGTTTTCTTGGACGTCTAAAATGTCCGGAGTCCAAGATTTATCTTGGACGTCTATTTATTCACTATTGGCTTTTTTGAAATGATTTTTCTGAACATCTATATGTAATGTTTTGAGCCGTTCTATACTAATGAAAAGTTAAAAATGGCAATACCGCAAAATTATGCGGAAAGGCCGCTTTTATTCATTGAAAAATAAATAACTTAGGTTGCGCTCGTGTGAAAAATGATTAAATCACTGATAATACTATAAATTTTTATGAATTTTATGACAAGTTTGCCTGTTGTCATTTTCACAGATTTGAGGTATGTTTCGTCTAAGCGGGTAAACAAAAGTCTTTTTGAGGCTCATAACGAGCGGTTTGTGAGTCGCTTTTGCGACGACTATAAACCGTCTAAAGATTTATGTTGGATGTCCAAGATAAATCTTGGATTCCTTGTCCAAGATAAATCTTGGACTCCTAGATAAATCTTGGACTCCTCTTTTCTGAGTCGCTAAAGCGACTACTACAAACGGGTTTTCTTATGAAAATAGTTTGTGCATAGATAAATTGGGGCTGCGTTGTTCAAAGTTGGCTATCCGTTCGCGCAAAGCACTGATCGTATTTGCCGTGAGCGGCGCGTGTCTTTCGTCTTCTACGGAGCCACCAAGCCAGTCGGCTATTTTTTTTGCATTGTTTAGCATTAATTCAAACGCAACTCGCCCACCAAAAGGCCCCGGTAAGCGCATGAATAACGCTAAGCCGGGCGTGCTAAACTCAAGCATTTGCTGGGGATTAAAAGTCCCAGGTTCAACCATACTGGCAAGACTAAACACCGCTTGTCGGACTTTTATCTCACCAATCCCGTAGTGGTGAAAAATATTCATGTAGCCGTGTTTCAGTCCTAAGTCCTCTAACACCGTCAAAAGGTCGGTCCCGGCAAATCCGGATTCTCGTTGTGCAACCACATACAACACAATGATCATTTCAGATTTTCTTTCCGCCTTTTTGGGAGGTGGAGCAGGAGGCTTTTTAGCCGGCGAGTCGGGGATATTTTCAGCCGGTGAGAGCGTCTTGGTTTCGGGTGTTTGAACCGATTTATTAACGGTGGGTGACTCAAACAACGGGTTTGGTTTTTCGGCCGAGTCAGGCTCAATATGATTGTCCTCAAAATAGCGATCAGCATATAAATCGTGTTCTGGGCGATCTGCCATCTCGGCCGATTCGTGCTTGCGACGACGCTTGCGTCTTAAATTCAGCAGCACAATAGCACCGACGATGATAACAACAGTAACTGTGATACCTAAAATGAGAAACAGGTTGTTGTTCATAAACTCACACCTTTACCATGTCTACCGCCATATCAATATCGACTGCAACTAGGCGTGAGACTCCCGCTTCTTGCATGGTTACGCCTATGAGTTGATCGGCTATTTCCATAGTAATTTTGTTATGAGAAATAAAGATAAATTGTACACGTTCTGACATGGCTTTGACTAATGTGCAAAAGCGGCCGACATTGCTGTCGTCTAGCGGCGCGTCAACTTCGTCGAGCATGCAAAATGGGGCCGGGTTGAGTTCAAAAATCGCAAAGACTAATGCGATTGCGGTGAGGGCCTTTTCGCCACCTGAGAGTAGGTGTATATGTGTATTGCGTTTACCGGGTGGACGCGCCATGATGGTAACGCCGGCTTTAAGGATATCATCGCCAGTCAGTTGTAAACTCGCTTCTCCGCCACCAAATAAGCGCGGAAACATGGTTTCTAAAAAGCCATTGACTTTGTCAAGGGTTTCCTTGAAGCGTGTTCGCGTTTCTTTGTCGATGGTTTTTATGGCATTTTCTAATGAATTCAACGCGTTATTTAAGTCTTCGGCCTGATCATCAAGATATTGTTTACGTTTCGATTCTTCTTCATATTCTTCTAAAGCGGCCATATTGACGGAGCCGATGCGTTGTAGTTTGCGTTCAACGGCTTCAATTTGGGCTTCCCAACTTTCTTCATCAGCATATTCAGGCAAATCGCCAAGCAATGCGATAGGACTGAATTCGGTTTCGGCCAATTGTTCTTCCAGCGTTTGCCGCCGCACTTCGTTGGCTTGGCATTCCATGCGCGCTTGTTCGATGGCGGTGCGTAATCCGTTGCAGCGTGTTTCAAGGCGCCGGCGTTCTCCTTCGTAGTCACTCAAGGCGGCTTCTAAATGTTCCACCGTTTGTTTGGCTTGATTGAGGGCCCCTTCTGCTTCAGTGCGTTTGTGCTGAAAGTTGGTTAATTCGCGGCCTAAACCGTCTAGGGGGGCTATTTGTTTTTCTAAGTTTTGTTGTAATTCATGGTGTTGCTCTGTGAGTTGTTCTAATTGTGTTTTTAAACGTTCTATGCCTTGTTGCAAGCGAGCATGATCGGTGCGTAGTGATTCTAATCGGACTTCGACTTTGTGTCGTTCGTCTTTAGCCGCTTGCCAAGTTTGACTGGTTTGTGCCACGGTTTCTTGAGATAAATCACGTTTACGAGTCAAGTCTTCTCGCTCATCGGCTAACCGTCCCATTTCTTCTAGGGCGGCATGTAATTTATCGCTGGTGGTTTGCAAGTCTTGCTTATCTTTGCTGAGTTGTTCCGTTAATTCGGCGCGATCATTGGCAATCCGTTGCAATTGGGCTTTGATGTGTTCAATATGCGCTTGTTTGCCACCGTGTTGCGATTCTAATTGAGAGAGTTGTTGGCGAATTTCGTTGACGCGCAGTTGCGCTTGCTCGCGCTGATTTTCATGTTCATGCAACGTGGCGCGTTGTTGTTCTAACGCGTTGGAGAGCGTTTGCACTGTTTCATTTAACAGTGTTAACTGGGCCGTGAGATCGTTAATTTCGTGTTCACGCGCTAACATGCCGGCGCGTTCATCCGTGCCTTGTTGACTGTGGAGCCAGTTGGGGCCTAACCAGAGGCCTTGTGGTGTCATTACCGATTCATGCGCGGCTAACTTGTCGCGCATGTTGTAGGCTTCACTGAGCGTGTCGGCCACTAATACCCCTGTTAATAACGTGGATAAAGGCCAAGGGGCCTGTACTTTGTCCAGTAAAATTCCCCCACGGCCCTCCTTTGCTAATCCCTCACGGCTCCCCTTTGCTAAAGGGATTTTCTCAAAAACTGCCAATTCTCCTTGCGGTGGATTTTCTAACGGGGCCTGCAATGCGGCCATATCTTCTATACATAAGGCTTGTAAACGGGCCCCCAAGACAATTTCTACCGCCCGTTCCCAGCCAGCGTCCACTTGCAAAGATTGTGCAAGGCGTGGGGTATCATGTAGTCCTTGCGCTTGTAACCATGCAATCAGTTCAGCATCGCTTTTGCCCAAGGCCGCTTCTTGCAACGCTTGTAGCGAGGCTAAGCGTCCATTGAGTTTGTGGGCCTCTAATTGCTGTTCGTGCAATTGGGTTGACTGATGTTCAGTCATTTCACGCAATTTTAACACGGCCTCATGATGGGTATTTAAGGTGGCATCGGCCGCCTCTAAGACGGTTTTAACTTTGGTGATTTCGGCCTCAAGAAGGCTTAGCGTCCGCTCTAAGGCTTTGACATCTAAGTCTTTTCCTTCTTCGTCTAGGCGAAAGAGACGCTGTTTATTTTCTTCCAAGCGCTGTTCAAGGTTTTCCATACGGGCACGTTCAATTTGGGCCCGTTGCGTCGGCTCGGCAACGCGTTGATTGAATTTGTCCCATGTATATTGCCATTCACGCAATTGTTCTTCGGCCTCGTGCAAGGATTGTTCGGCCAATTTTTCGGCCTCTAATTTGGCCTCTGATTCGGTCTCGGTTTCGGCGATTTCGGTTGCTAGGTTTGCCACTTGTTGTTCATCGGAGTCGAACGTGCGTTTGGCTTCATCTCGTGTGGTTTCGAGTTGCTCCAAATCTCCTTGTAATTGTTCACGCCGTTCGTTGACATGTTGAATGGCCTGTTCTAAGCGACTGATTTCACTTTCTATTTCATAAAAACGCGCTTGGGCCTCGTTTAACGTGTTTTGGGCGATGGCTTGCGCTTCGCGCTGTTGTTTATGTGTCGAGTCAAAATCCTGCAACGCGGCTAAATCTTTTTCTGAAATAGCGTTTTGTTGTTCAATATACTGTTGTTGTTCTTGTACAGCGGTGTCAAGGGTGTGCCACCGGAGGGCTTGCAATTGTGCTTTGAGCAAACGTTCTGAGTTTTTAAGTTCTTGAAATTTCTCAGCTTGTTTCGCTTGCTTTTTGAGCTTGTCCAATTGTTTAGCCAATTCATTACGCACATCATCCAGTCGCACGAGATTTTCGCGGGTGTGGTGCATCCGTTGCTCGGTTTCTTTGCGGCGCTCTTTATATTTAGAAATGCCAGCGGCCTCTTCTAAAAAGACGCGCAATTCTTCTGGCTTGGCTTCAATTAAGCGCGAAATCATGCCTTGCTCAATAATGGCATAACTGCGCGGCCCTAAACCGGTGCCTAAAAATATATTGGTAATATCCTTGCGGCGGCAACGGGCACCGTTGAGAAAATAGGTGGATTGCCCTTTGCGAGTAATTTGCCGTTTGATGGCAATTTCAGAATGTTCGGGATATTGGGGAATATTGACATCCTCAAATACTAATTCGATTGAGGCCTGATCAATCGCTTGACGTGTGCGAGAGCCGTTAAAAATGACATCGCTCATGGAAGCTCCGCGTAGTTGTTTGGCGGAACTTTCCCCCATTACCCAGCGCACGGCATCAATGACATTGGATTTGCCGCAGCCATTGGGGCCTACAACGCCGACGCGATCACTCGGAAACGAGAGTGTCGTGGGATCAACAAATGATTTAAAGCCTGTGAGTTTGAGTTTACTTAGGCGCATTGGGTTAGCGAGTGGTGTGCTAATGTAAAATGTAAAATGTAAAATGTAGAATGTATTATGTTGTATAAGTATATATAAAGGATTGTGGTAAGTACAACGGATTATGGTAAGTACAGCGAATTGCGGTGAGTACAGCGAATTATGGTAAGTACAGCGAATTACGCGGATAAACGAATTATAACGGATTGCGGTAAGTACAACGGATTGCGGTAAGTACAGCGGATTGCGGTAAGTACAACGGATCGCGGTAAGTACAACGAATTACGCGGATAAACGAATTAAGCGACAGGATTTATTCGTTTATTCGCGCTTGTGTCGCTGTACTCATCGTCATTCGCTGTACCGCTGTTTCAATAGAATACTTTGATGACATGGATAAAGGGTTTTTATCAATTTAGTACAGCGGATTAGCGGAATAAACGGATTTTTTAGGTTTATTCCCGTCAGAGATTGAAATTGCGGAAGAATGTGAGTAGCATAATTTTTTTAAAAACTAACCAAGTTAATTTCAACATGGATTCAATCAGAGTTAAAAACCTAAGATGCTTAGTTGATATCGGGTATATTCCTATCAAACCACTAACCGATTCATTTAGGTTAACAAAAGTTAACAATAGCACTCCTAAGAGTGGGTGAATCTACCAAAGGCTACCGAAAATTATCGAGAGCCGCTTTATACAATCTGA
>NBMI01000151.1 GCA_002085445.1 Candidatus Parabeggiatoa sp. nov. 2 | reverse complement strand
ATTGTTCCTAAATACAGGCATTTTGAGGCCATTTTGGTTTATGAGGACGATGAGATTGTTGTAGCTGTATCGCCAAGCGATAAGGTGATGGCTATTGATTTGGGTCTCAATAACTTAGCGACTTGTGTGACCAATGGCGTTTACAAGCCATTTATTATTGATGGTTGTAGGCTGAAATCCATCAATCATCACTATAACAAGCGGTTAGCTAAGCTTCAATCGCATTTAAAAAAGATTAGAGGCAACAAGTGGTCAAACCGTTTACAGCGTCTAACCGATAGGCGAAATGCGCGGATTGGCGATTATTTACATAAGGCGACTCGCCAAATCACATCGATTTGTGTCGAAAAGGGTATTTCTAAGGTTGTTGTTGGCGATGTGACTCAATCACTCGATCAAATCAACTTAGGCAAAAAGACGTCCATCAAAACTTCGTGAATTTATCTCTCGGTCAGTTTATAGATAAATTGCGCGCATACAACATTTTGAGAAAAAGTAACCCTAAGTTTTCCTTTGGCGACTTAGTTTCAAGGCTAAGCGAGGGGATATTGGATTGGTTGCATCCTTATACACGTTTAAGGATATGTTAGCATTAAATTATAATATGTCCACAAATGTCTATAAAATCGTAACCTCAAGCTTACAGTCAAGAAATTAATTATGACAAGATTAAAATTTATTATAAACCTTCAATTCAAGAAGATTTTATACCAATTGGTATCAATCACAGAGGCCATTTTATAAATGCAGATGGCGATAAAATAATATTTCCTTCTGGATTTTTCGATGTGCCATTGCAAGAATTACTGGAAATGGGATGAAAGATGCTTTAGTCCTTAGCGATGAATTACTAAAATGCTATTATGATTTTCAAAATGGCAGAGTTAATGACTCATGTTACGCACTCAGCTTCCACAAGCCTTGGGATAAATCCCAAGGCTAAAAGCGTCCAGGAACCTAAAGGTGACTAAGACCTTTTATCGCGTTTTCCGAATCAATCAATTTTGTACTCGCGTTATAGTTAGTTTTAGCTTCCCTTAGCTTGCAAGCTTTGGGATTTATCTCAAGGTTTGGAAGTTCAGTGTGTAACATCAGTTATACTCAAAAATGGAACAAACTGGACTAAAAGAGAAACAAAAATAACTTAAATAATTATCTTCTAGCCCCAACGGGGCGACATTAATAAAGCCTGGGGCAGCGCCCCAGGAAATCCAAGTTATGCCCATGTTGAGTATAATTAGAAAAATCAATAATTAAAAATATAGGGAATACCAGTGGTTAGCTCGCTGTTTTTCCAGCTGTTTTTATTACGGATATTCATATTTTACCCATTATTGGTATATATTTATTATTTGTAACATAAATAATAAGTTATACTACTTGTTATAGTCATCGGGCGTATAACTCTATAAATACTGTCCATCCAGAAACCGGTTTTTGAGGTTTCACCAAAACAACCAGCAACACAATGCGCTAATGTCCAAGCATCCTTTTACACACTCTAATTATACGCTGAGTGCGTGTCACCTACGCGAATTAACCCAAGAAGATGCCGCCACTGTCAGTCAAACGTTCGTACAAATGGAGCCTTGGCGTACTTTGGGCTACAAGGCTGATACGTTATCAAACTATTTGTGTGGGCCTGATCCATTGCTTTATAGATACGGAATAGTGGCCTCTCAACAACTCGTTGGGGCGGTTTGTGTGCGCTATCCTTGGTTACGTGGCGCTTGTTTAGAGTTATTGGCCGTGTTTCCGTCACAACAGGGACGAGGACTCGGCCGTGATGTGATAGGTTGGCTTGAAGCCGAATTACATCAAGCAAATTGTCGCAATCTCTGGACATTAGTCTCGTCATTCAACCAACAGGCACGGCACTTCTACCAACAGATGGGATTTGTCGAAGTGGGCCAGTTGGACGATTTGATTGTGGTGGGTTATGCTGAATTGTTGTTGCGTAAGTATAACGGATTGTCTAAATGAGTACAGCTAATTATGCGGATTGATTGAGTACAACGAATTACGCGGATTGAGTACAGCGAATTACGCGGATAAACGAATTGTTCTTTGGCGCTTGATGGCTGTTGAAATGAGTACAACTAATTACGCGGATTGAGTTGTACTATACAATAATTAGTTGTACTACCCTATCAACGTACCAATTCGTTTATCCGCGTAATTCGTTGTACTATAACTCTACAATAATTAGTTGTACTCTCCTATCAAAGTACCAATTCGTTTATCCGCGTAATTAGTTGTACTATACAACAATATCTACTGCCAAAGCTTGATAGTTTTGTCTCGGCTCCCGGAAGCGAAAATCTTGCCATCGGGGCTAAAAGCGATAGCGTTGACATCATTCTCATGCCCTCTCAAAGTTCGCAACAGTTTGCCTCGTCGTACATTCCACAATTTGATGGTGTAATCATGGCTTGCCGAGGCAAGGATGCGCCCGTCGGGGCTAAATGCGACCGATAATACCCAATTTTTATGCCCTTTCAAGGTTTTTCGGGCTTTGCCGGTGCGAACATTCCAGAGCTTGATGGTGCTTACCGCGTCGCCCGAAGCAAGGGTTTTTCCGTCGGGGCTGAAAGCAACTGTTAGAACCTTATGCCCCTTTAAGGTATGTAGTACGTTGCCAGTGGTGACTTCCCAGAGTTTAATGGTACTGTCAAAGCTTGCAGAGGCAAGGAGTCGGCCGTCTGGACTGAAAGCGATTGAACTAACAGCATTTTTATGCCCTGTCAAGGTTTGCGGGGCCTTGTCGGTGTTTAATTCCCACAATTTAATCGTGTTATTAGCGCCTTCGGCCGCTAAAATTTTCCCGTCAGGGCTAAAAGCAAGCGTTCCTACCCAACTGTCTTCTTCTGTCAAGGTTTGTAGTGCTTTGCCGGTACTCACTTCCCACAGTTTTATCGTATTGTCTGCGCTCCCCGATGCCAGCAGTAGTCCGTTAGGACTCAAAGCAATAGACAAGACTAAATCTTTATGCCCTCGCAATGTTCGCAGCGTGTTACCCGTACTCACTTCCCACAGTTTTATCGTGTTGTCCCAACTGCCCGACGCGAGAAGTTGTGCATCTGGACTGAACGCAACGCAACCGTCAACGCATACGCCGCCTTCATGTCCTTGTAATGAACGTATTTCTTTGCGGGGAAGTCGATGTTCAGTCCGTGCTGATGTTTGGCGTGGTGGCTGTTGTAAGAGCGTTAATAAATGTTCGCGCGCGCGTCTTTTTTCATTTTCAATGCGTTCACGTTGTTGTTGTTTCAACCAGACTAAGCGTTTTTCGTCATAATAGACGTAGCCGAAGCTAAGCGTAGTGGCAAATATCATGACGGCTAAAACCGCTACCATGATCCGTTTAACCGACTGGCGAAATTCCCGCTTTTGAAAAACGGCAGTTAGCGGCGATTTTCGGGATTTTGGGGTTAGGTGGGATTGCGCCACCGGTTGCGGCCGAACTTTTTCGGCCACTTTCCTCGTTTGAAAAAGCCCCTTGAGCTTCTCCTTTTGAAAAAGAGGCGTTGGGGGCGATTTCACTCCCTTTTTGAGAAGGGAGATTAGGGAATATTTTTGGGATTTTTGGGATTTTGGGGTTAGATGGGATTCCCATTGCGCCACCGTTCGCGGCCGATCTTTTTCGCCCACTTCTAACGCCCAATCAATCGCTTGCAATAGACGTTTAGAATAACGTTCGTGACCAATTTGTGTTGCCGGGAGCAACGGATCGGGCTGTTTTTGTAGCTTAAAGGCTTGAACTCGTTTCGGCGCTTCTATCGGCGGGTTGCCACTGATAGCGCAATATAGCACCGCCCCTAAGGCATAAATATCCGTCCAAGCCCCTTGATTCTTTATACTTTGATATTGCTCAAGCGGCGCATAGCCGGGTGTTCCCATCATGCTGAGGTTATTATTACGACTGCCGAGTGCGTGACGTGCCGCGCCGAAATCAAGTAAAATGGGACTATTGTCTTTGTCGCGTAAGTAAATATTATTCGGCTTAACGTTTAGGTGCAGAAAACCGGCTTGATGTATAGCTTTCAAAGCCGACAACAGCGGTGGCAAAATCGCCACAATTTCGGCTTGTGTCGCCGTACCACCGCTTTTGAGTGCCTCAGCAAGGCTTTGTCCGGGTTCATACGCCATCACGCGATAGGCCGTGCTATGTGATTGAAAGATATGCAATATTGGCACAATATGGGGATGTTTCAATTGCGCCAATACACGACTCTCTTTGATGAATTGTTCTAGCCCAAACCGGAAATTTTCTTTATCGAGATCAGACTGAGGCTGTACTCGCTGATCATCCTTGCGGATTGCTAATTGATTAGGAAAATATTCTTTGATCGCGACTGTTGAATTGAGCTTGGTGTCTTGGGCAAGGTATGTGATACCAAAACGGCTTTTGCCAAGAATGGCTTGAATGTGGTAGTAATGAAGTCGATAATCAATTGGTAGAGCGTTGCGATAGTTTGTGGGCATGGTTTTATCTGATAACTACAAGGATTGTATATAATAAGGGATTTTAGTGTTTGCTGATTATTTGCGTTTTTGGAACTATTTTATTTTACAAAAAAAAAGCTAAAACTTATTCATTATCTAATCCAAACGAAGAAATTCTTTATTATATATAATCCTTGTAGTTCTAAGCGAATAAATTCTTTATTATATACAATTCTTGTAGTTATAAATAACTCGCCGATAGTGCTGTTTATCATATTGAGAGACAAAATGACAACATCCACCATTCAAGCACCCAAAGTTCATGAAGTGACTATGACTTATTTCGATGGGACTCGACGCACTGCTATCGTTACTGACATAGAAACGCCCTTTCCCACCGGAAGGCACGTCATTTCCCATTCTGATACCTCAGGTATCATCACTTACGTGAATCAATTTTTAATAGATATCTGCGGTTACAAAGAATCAGAACTGTTGGGGCAACCCCATCATATTTTGCGCCACCCAGATATGCCAGCCGTTATCTTTGAACAGATGTGGAAAACCCTCCAAAAAGGTCACATCTGGCATGGTGCTGTCAAAAACTTACGCAAGGATGGCGGTTTTTATTGGGTCGATGCCACCGTGACACCGACAAAACGCGATGATCAATTGACTGGTTTTATCTCCGTGCGTAGCCAATTATCGCGCGAAAAAAGACAAGAATGCGAAAAACGCTACCCCACTTTGTTTTAAATAGACAGCACAGCGTTTTTTTTGAGAACCGTTTGTAGTAGGCGATTTATCGCCTCACGCAAGCAACTAGTCGTCCAAACTAAAGTTTGGCAGTCGTCCAAGCAGTCGTCCAAATGTTAGTTTGGCAGAGTAGTGATACGTTGGCCTCTGTTATTTACCTATATTTTTAGGGTTATTTGGAGTATCGGTTTTGAGGGCCATAAAAGATTTTGAAGGTTTTCAAATTAAGTTATGGCCCTCTGTCGGCTTCATTAGTTATACTTTTTGTAGGTGTTTTGTTGCTGGCTCTTTAAGTGGGCAAACTAAGTTATACTCAACACGGGAACAAACTTTTTGATAAACCAAAATCCGCCAACATTGTCTAAAAGCTAAACTAAAGTACCCTAAAGGGCACTATACGTATTTTTTGATAAACATTTGAATAGCGTTTTTCTCTGTGTTCCTCTATGGGAACGAAGTCCGTGTGTATATTCATTAGTAAGGATCGGCTAAAATTCCGCCAACATTGTCTAAACTAAAGTACCCTAAAGGGCACTATACGTATTTTTTGATAAACATTTGAATAGCGTTTTTCTCTGTGTTCCTCTATGGGAACGAAGTCCGTGTGTATATTCATTAATAAGGATCGGCTAAAAAATAACTTCCGCCATCTAAAAGCTAAAGTACCCTAAAGGGCACTATACCTATTTTGGGGAAATGAATTTTTCTTCAATCCTAATTCGTTTACTTCGTTCTCTTCGTTCTCGTCACAATTCACAATTCACAATTCACAATTCACAATTCACAATTATTAATTACCAATGACCAAAACAGGAATCACTGACCATGAATAACACTTCAGACAATCGCAATGCGTTGCCTATAGGTTATCGCTTGGAAAATTACCAAATCCAAGGTGTTCTTGGTGACGGCGGCTTCGGTATTACCTATCTGGCTAAAGATACACAACTGGATGCGTTAGTCGCCCTCAAGGAATACTTGCCTAATGAACTGGCAGTGCGCCAGACTGATGATTATACCGTGCAGCCAAAATCCCAAACCGATGCCGATGATTTTGCTTGGGGCTTGGAGCGATTTGTCAAGGAAGCACAGACATTAGCTCAGTTTAAACATCCCAATATTGTACGTGTCTTGCATTTTTTCCAAGCCCACAATACGGCCTATATCGTCATGGAATATGAGCAAGGGCAAAGCCTTGCCGATTTTCTAAAACAGGGCGATACCGCGACGGAAGAAGAATTGAAGGCGTTTTTACCGACGCTCTTAGACGGTTTAGAAACCGTACATAATGCCGGATATCTGCATCGTGATATTAAACCCTCTAATGTTTATATACGGCAAAAAGATCGCAGTCCTCTGTTAATTGATTTTGGTTCAGCGCGTTACGATTTAGGTAGCCGTAGTCGCAGCGTCACTATGATTGTGACTCCCGGCTATGCCCCGTTTGAACAATATCAAAGCGATAGCGGCCAGCAAGGCGCTTGGACAGATATTTATGCCACTGGTGCCGTATTATATCGGTTTGTCAGTGGCAAAATCCCGTCCGAAGCCACGGAACGTGTTTCGGCCATTATGCGGAATAAGTCCGATCCGTTGAAACCGGCTGTCGAAGCCGGCCGTGGACAGTATTCTGAACCGTTTTTGGCGGCGATTGATTGGGCTTTAGCCGTTAATGAGCAAGACCGGCCACCAAGTATTAAAGCATGGCGCAACCAGCTTTTCCCAAAGCCTTTATTGAAGGATGGGCCGTTCATTGGGCCGTCAGTAGAAATAGATGATGATTTGCCTACACGGCCCGTTGATCCGCCGGCACCCCCTATTGAACCTTCGACTCGGCCTCTCACACAACCCCCCCCGCGGCCGCCGCAAAATCCGCCTTCTCCTAAGCCTAAGCGACGAGGTGTTGGGATGGCTGTGGTTTTTTTACTGGTTTTTTTGGCAGCAGGTGGCGGCTGGCTATATTATCAAATGAAGCTTGATAAAGCCGGCATTGCTGAAGAAAACCCTCGCGTTGAAGAGGAAAGCCTTCCTCAATTCGCTCACGTTGGCGCCGGAGAACAAGGGGCCCCTCGTCTCGTAGAGGGAAGTAACCAGCCACAGCCAATTCCACCAACGGAAATGGAAAGTTCAGCGGTGGCACAAGCGCAACGTGAAGCGCGTCAGAGAGCAGAAGACGCGGCCGCGGCTGCTGAAAAAGCCCGTCGTGAACGTGAATCTGCGACGATTCAAAGTGATCGTGAAGCGCGTCAGAGAGCCGAAGCCAGAGAAAGAGCGGCCGCGGCACAAGCACGACTCCCCAGTGGAACGCTCCGAATTATGACGGGGGCCGGTGTACGTTTACGTCAACTTCCGCGACGGAATGCCAAAAAAGGCGCAATATTACAAATTGGTACAATTGTCTCCGAATTAGAGACGAACCAAGGCCCAGAAGCGTGGTACCGGATAGCAACACCCAATTATGATGAAGGCTGGGTATATGGCGGATATACGATGTCTTTCAACCCTGACAGACGCGCTCAAGCTTATATTGAGGTGGCTAACAATAAATTAAACAACCGCCGAGCCAGTTTTGGAGATTTGGTGGATTTATACCATTTTCTCACTCGTGCCAACCAAGAAGTTGAACTGGAAAGTGCGGTTGAATTGAAGTTGTTACGTTTATTGACCTTGCAACGGTCATTAGACAAGATTTCCTCATCTCAACCCAGCGAACGGCCTCATTCCCAGTGGCTTAATGATCATAGGGCGGAGATTGTGTACCTCGATACAAGAAGCCGTTGGTTTGTCAAAAGAGAAAAATTTCAGCAACTGCATGATAAATATCATTTTTTACCAATTGCCGCTCGGATTATGCAAGAAATAAACCGACGGATTTTTTAAAACCTGAGTTTGTAGTAGGCGCTTTAGCGCCTAAGTTTCTAGCAAGTTTGTAGTAGGCGCTTCAGCGCCTAAGTTTCTAGTAGATAACGCTCGTAGTAGGCGCTTTAGCGCCTAAGTTTCTAGTAGGTAACGTTTGTAGTAGGCGCTTTAGCGCCTAATGGCTTGTCACAAAATAACCTCGTCATTTTTGTAGAGAAAATTCTAATAAAATTGATAAAAAAAACTTAGGCGCTGAAGCGCCTACTACAAACTAAGGCGCTGAAGTGTTTGTTATTATAATCTTAGGCGCTGAAGCGCCTACTACAAACTTAGAAATTTAGGCGCTAAAGCGCCTACTACAAACTTAGGCGCTAAAGCGCCTACTACAAACTATAAATACTCAAGTTTGGATTCCTGATAACTGATCACTGAGTCCGGCAGAGGCGAAAGCCAACGCTGGCGTTGCGGTAGTCAAACGATTTCTTGTAACGGTTTGCTGCACGTAGGGCTTTTGGGTAGTTGTATAAGGAGCCGCCGCGTTCTACGCGAAGAGTGGTATTATTATTTGGGATGGTTGCACAGGCTTGTTCTTTTCCGTTGTATTTTTCTTGATATTCTGAACAAGCCCATTCCCAAACGTTGCCTACGGTGTCATATAGTCCAAAAGGATTGGGGGCAAATGAACCCGCTGGGGCGGTTTTGTTGTTGTCCCATTGACTGCCACAGCCGTCGCAGTTGGCGCGGTTAGAGCCAATTTCATTGCCCCACCAATAGAGTGTTTCTGTTCCTGCCCGTGCTGCGTATTCCCATTGGGCTTCGGTGGGCAATTGATATTGTTTTTGGGTTTGTTGACTTAACCATGTCGCGTAAGCGGTGGCGTCTGCCATTGAGACATTGATTACCGGGCGATTGCCTCGCCCCCAGCCGTTATCATTCGGTTTTTCTCGGCCGCTGGCTTCGGCAAAGCGATCATATTCGGCAAAAGTGACTTCACTGCGCCCCATTGCAAACTTTTCCACTGATACCCAATGCACGGGTTGTTCGTCGTTATCACCTTGGCCCTGAATGTCTCCCATTTTAAAGCGTCCGGCGGGAATCCAGACCATTTCTGGCCCTAAACTTTTGTCTTGTAAATAGTCATGGAATATTGTGCCATAGATTTTGGCATCAACGTCTTCAAGTTGTCGTTGTACTTTGGAAAGGGCTTGTTGTAGGGCCGCTTGATCCGCTTGTCTGGCTTTACTGGCGAGATAGACTTGCCGTTGTATTTTGGACAGCGCTTGTTGCAGGGTTGCTTGTTTTAGGAGTAATTCTGCTAATTGTTGTTGATCATCGTCTTTTGCTTTGTTCGCTTCTTCAAGTTGCCGTTGTACTTCCGCAACGCGTTGTTGCAGCGCTTGTTGTTGCTGGTGTAATCCGATTGACTGGTTTAACGGGTTTAGCTTGTTCAGTAGGCGAAGGCGGAGGTAATAAGGCTTCGGCCCATTGTGATACTGTTTGTGGGCGGTCTTTTTCGGCAATTTCTAGGGCCCAATCAATGTTTCGCAATAAACGCTCCGAATAGTGTTTGCGGCCTATCTTGGTGGCCGGTGGTAACGGATCTGCTTCTTCGCGGAGCTTGATGGCATTGACTCGTTTTGGGGCTTCTACCGGTATCTTGTCACTGATAATGCGATAGAGTACGGCGCCCAACGCATAAATGTCTGTCCAGGGCCCTTGATCGCCTTTAGTTTGGTATTGCTCAAACGGCGTATAACCGGGAGTGACAATTGTGGTGACGCTGCGGCTACGGCTACCGATGGCATAACGGGCGGCGCCAAAGTCGAGTAAAACGGGACTATGATCTTTGTCGCGCAAGTAGATGTTATCGGGTTTGATGTCTCGGTGCAGAAGGCCGGCTTCGTGTACGGCTTGTAAGCCTTCTAGTAGTGGCGACACTATTTCTAGAAGGAAGGCTTCGGTTGCTGTGCCTTTGTTTTTTATGGCGCTCGATAGACTTTGTCCTTGTTCATATTCCATAACAATATAGGCGGTGTTGTGCGCTTCAAAGTAGCGTAGCACTCGCACGATGTTTGGGTGTTGAAAGGTGGCGAGTGTTTGCCCTTCTTGGAGAAATCGCTCTAATCCCCACGCAAAGTTCTCTTTGTCTTGGTGAGATTTGGGGTGGACGTTGTGGTCATTTTCTCGGATGGCTAAGTCGTTGGGAAAGTATTCTTTGATGGCGACTTCGTGATTGAGTTTGGTGTCTTTGGCTAGGTAGGTGATGCCAAAACCGCCGTGTCCTATGATGGATATGAGGCGGTAGTCTTGTAGTTGATAGCCCGTTGGTAGGGCGTGGCGGTTTTCGGTGGTAGTCGTCATTATTAAGATTGAAGATTGAGTACAGCGAATTACGCTTAGTACAGCGAATTACGCGGATAAGCGAATTAAGATTCCAAACACCGGCACGCACTAATCCGTTATTATAACGAATCCCTGTAGTTGCTTTTACTTAGTACAGCGAATTGCGCGGATAAGCGAATTAAGTATCGGTTTATTTCGCGTATCCGTTGTGCTAGATTTATTATAATGGCTGTGCCCAATTTGTCCTACTGTTGGTTCAATTGAGGGCCATTACTCCATTTCAGTGATTCAATTTCATAACATGGCCCTCAAACCGCTGATTAAGTGTAACTCATTGCGCCTAGTGCAACGGATTGAGTACAGCTAATTGCGCTTAGTACAGCGAATTACGCGGATAAGCGAATTAAGAGTCGAGTATAGTACAACGAATTGCGCGGATAAGCGAATTAAGAGTCGAGTATAGTACAGCTAATTGCGCGGATAAGCGAATTAAGAGTCCAAACACCAGCACGATCTAATCCTTTATTATAACGAATCCTTGTAGTTGTTATAACGAATCCCTGTAGTTGCTGATAACTGATAACTGAAATTATGTCATTACCTTCATTCTTACAAATCAGCCTTAGTTCGTTATTAGACAGTCCTGCTGTCGTCGAGCTCGCGGCACGCGCCGGTGATAAGGCTGTTGTGATTCTTAAGAATCATTTTACTTTATCGTCTAAAGAAATAAACGCTGCTATTCAAAATAGCTACGGTTATGCCCTTGCTACCGTCGCGGCTGGGTTGGCAGCCCCAGAGAAAAAATTGGCTTTTCTGCAAAAACTAAGGCATTCTAAATTGGAGCGGGAGTTTGCTGACAAAATAGAGCTCAATTACTTACAGCCGTTTTTGAATGCTGTCTTTTTTAAACCTGACTCTGATTCCTCTGAACAAGGCGGGATGTCGGCCGATTTCCGGGCGAATGCGATTAAAAATTGTCGGGTGTTAATTCCTTACAAAAAGCAGTTGTTTCAGGATGCGGCCGCGGCGGCACTGACGGAGGCCGATTTGACGGCCATCATTAGCTATAAAGGCCCTATTTCTATTACGGATTTTGTGCTAAAACAGTTAGAAAAACTCAGCCCTAGCGAAAAATGCGATGATTGGGATGAATTTGTCGCTTTTCTGCGCTATAAGGATTTATTGGGCAATGCCATCTTGTTTTTCTTTCATGAGCAGTTGCGCCAACATCCGCGTGTTAAAGAGACGTTTGCGGCTTTGCAACGCGCTGGGTTGTGGGTGGATGTGCGTGATATTAAAACGGCTCAACAAAGTTTGACGGCGACGCTTGAGCAACAACATGCTGAGTTGTTGCGCCAGTTAGATGAGCAAAAACAACAGATGGCGGCGGCAATGCAAGCGAATGATTTTGCGCGGGGAAGTGAAATGATGCATGCGTTGCAGGGTTTGCAGCAGCAAGCGATTGCTATTGAGCATGAGTTAAAGCAAATACCGGTGATGTTGCAAAAAGCGCAAGCGGCTTGGCGGCAAAGCCATGAGCAATTATTGCAGTTATCGGCTGATTTTAAAGTGTGGGCGGGTTTGATAACTGAAAAAGTTGATGTGGTGTTGACATGGTTGGATGAGTTGATGCCGTTGGTAAAGGGTATGGATGAGAAGTTGGATCGGATATTGGAGGCGATGGCGCAAATGGGGTTGTCGCCACAAGTCAGCGTGCATCATGAGTTTACGTATTATGATAGTGCGCGCTTGCGTCAGCTTGAGGATGAGATTGCGCTGTTAAAACCGTCGCTTAGGAAAAATTCACGGTATCAAAGTCAGGTTGCGATTATTGAGGGCAGTATTTTTTCGTCGCGGGGCGATTTGGAAAGGGCGAAGCAACAATTTTTGCGAGCACTTGAGTGTGCGCCGTCAGATGATAAACGGGCTTTAGCTTATTTTAATTTGTTTCAAGTGTATTTGCGCGGCAAAGATTATGCCGAAGCGTTAGCGGCGTTACAGGATGCATACTCTATTAATGTTTGGCAGTATGCGTTGCATGATGTGGAGAAATATCCGCTAGTGAGTATTCTAGGGGCTGGTGGTATGGGCTGCGTGTTTTTGTGTCAGGATCAATGGCGTAAAAAGCCTGTTGTTGTTAAAACGTTTTGGGAAGGGCGCAAGGGGCGGCGAGATGAGGTGTTTAGGGAGCCGATTATTATGCACAATTTACAAAGTGCTTATACGCCTAAGCCGTTGGATTGTGGTTTTGTGAATGCCGGCAATCAGGAACGCCCTTATTTTGTGACTGAGTATATTGAGGGTGCTATAGATGGCGAAGCTTGGATCAAAAAATACGGTAAGCTGGATTTATTGACAGGGCTAAAAGTCGCGTTGCAAATTGCTGAGGGTTTAGCCGTTGCCCATGATGCTGGGGTTTTTCATCTGGATTTAAAGCCAGCTAACTTGCTTTTTAAGCAGACTGAAGATGGCTTAATGGTAAAAATCATTGATTTTGGATTAGCGCGGGTGGCGACGTCGCTTAAACAACAAACGGCATTGACGCAAGTGCACAGCCATAAAACGCAGTTTGCACAGGCGGTTTTTGGTACGCTTGATTATGCGCCACCGGAGCAATTGGGTGAAACTGACGACTATGGGCAACCGACGGCTAAGAGCGATATTTATGCGTTTGGTACGACGGCGTATCATTTGTTAAGCGGAGAAAGCCCTCGGTTTCCGCATCCCGATGATTTGCCTGATGTACCTGAATTACAAAGATTGTTATTGGCGTGTTTTAGAAAACATCCCGATAAACGCCCGACGATACAAAGTGTTATTACGCAGCTATCTCGTTTGTTAGACAAGCTTGATAAAACGTGGATTGAAAAGCGTACACGCGCAGCGGAAATGGCTCGGCAAAAAACGGATGATGAAAAAAGCCGCGCACGACAACACATTCCGAGCGCCGGAAAAGCGGGGTGTAAGAATAAGTTTTTTTTTGAGAAGATATTTGGGGATGGATCACAGAAGGATGAGGAAAGCACACAAGAGGTAGAAATGGCTCGACAAAAAGCGCAACAAGAAAAAACACGCGCTGACGATGCCGAAATGGCTTTACAAAAAGCCGAGGTGGAAAAAAACCACGCACGCGAAGAAATAGAAACCGCCCAACAAATGGCAGCGGCGGAAAAAAGCCGCGCTGACGATGCCGAAATGGCTTTGCAAAAAGCCGAGAAGGAAAAAACACGCGCACACAAAGAAATAAAAACCGCCCAACAAATGGCAGCGGCGGAAAAAACTCGCGCTGACGATGCCGAAATGGCTTTACAAAAAGCCGAGGATGGAAAAAGACGCGCACACAAAGAAGTCGAAATTGCCCAACAAATGGTAGCGGCGGAAAAAAGCCGCGCTGACGAAGCCGAAATGGCTCGACAAAAAGTCGAGGATGAAACCAGACGCGCACACAAAGAAGTCGAAATTGCCCGACAAAAAGCTCAACAGGAAAAAAGCCGCGCAGACGATGCCGAAATTGCTTTACAAAAAACCGAGGCAGAAAAAAATCGCGTACATAAAGAAATAGAAGCTGTTCGACAAAAGGCGGAGGCAGAAAAAAAACGCGCACGCGAAGCCGAAATAGCGCGACAAAAAGCCGAGGAAGAGAAAAAAGGCCAACTTTTCAGTTTTGAAATCGTCATTGTTGATGCTAACGGCAAAATCATCCGCAACGAGCCTAAACAAGCCCGTTATCAAATCGAAGACTTGGGCAAGGGTGTGATTTTGGAAATGGTGTATATACCGGGCGGCATATTCTTAATGGGTTCGCCTGAAACGGAGAAAGACAGAAATAATGCTTGGGAAACACAACACGAAGTCACCGTTAAGCCGTTCTATATGGGCAAATATCCTATCACCCAAGCGCAATGGCAAGAGATGATGGGCAATAATCCTTCTTATTTCAAAGGCGAAAATCGCCCGGTGGAAAATGTTTCGTGGCTTGACGTGGTGGAATTTTGTCAGCGGTTGTCTGAAAAAACAGGTAAAGATTATCGCTTGCCTAGTGAGGCGGAATGGGAATATGGCTGTCGTGCCGGTAGTGTTACCGCCTATTGTTGGGGCGATGTGATTACTACTGAGTTAGCTAACTACAATCGCTCGGTTGGTGAGACAACCGAGGTTGCTAAATATCCGCCCAATGCGTTTGGACTTTATGATATGCACGGCAACATCTGGGAATGGACGGGCTCGGCGTTTGAGGAAAATTATCAAGGAAAAGAATTGGTTAGTTTAATGAGTGAAGAGGGTGTAGGCCGCTTTGCCGTGCGCGGGGCCTCGTGGGACATCAAGGCGAGGTGGGCGCGGTCGGCGGACCGTTACAGGGACGCGCCGACTTTCCGCAACGACGGGCAGGGTGCGCGGCTCGTCAGGATGCTGTAACACTTTTACCTTTTAACTCTTACCCTTTTCCCTTTTTTTTTACCGCGCGAAGCGCGGACGCTATTTTTTTAGGAGTGCCTACATGCGGGCTGTGGGGTTGTTGTTGCTCGCCATAAGAATGGATGGGCGAATTGAGTACAACTAATTACGCTTAGAACTTAGGATGACCGCCCGATAAACGGATTGAGTACAACGAATTACGCGGGTAAGCGAATTGAGTATCCGTTTATTTCGCGTATCCGTTGTACTACCAGTCTAATCGCGCTAAGTACAACTAATTGCGTATGTGAGTACAGCGAATTACGCGGATAGCGAATTTACCTAAGTACAACGAATTGCGCGGATAAGCGAATTAAGAGTCGAATTGAGTACAGCGAATTACGCGGATAAGCGAATTAAGAGTCGAATTGAGTACAGCGAATTACGCGGATAAGCGAATTAAGAGTCGAATTGAGTACAGCGAATTACGCGGATAAGCGAATTGAGTACAACGAATTGCGCTAAGTCTAGTGCAACTAATTACGCGTAGTACAACGGATTATGCTTAGTACAACGGATACGCGAAATAAACGGATTGAGTACGACTGATTGCGCTAAGTCTAGTGCAACTAATTACGCGTAGTACAACGGATTATGCTTAGTACAGCGAATTACGCGGATAAGCGAATTTACCTAAGTACAACGAATTGCGCGGATAAGCGAATTGAGTACAACGAATTGCGCTAAGTCTAGTACTTAGGATTACGCTTAGTACAACGAATTACCCTTAGTACAACGAATTACGCGGATAAACGAATTGAGTACGACTGATTGTGTTAAGTCTAGTGCAACTGGCGGTTAGTACTTAGGATGACGTGGATAAACGGATTGAGATCGACTGATTGTGTTAATTACTTATATTTTCAACACAGAGACACGGAGTTACACAGAGTTTCACAGAGATTTCCGTTAGCTTAGTGGCTCTGTGTAACTTCTTAGTACTGGTGCAAAGTTTGAAAGCTTTCAAATGGCTTTATGGCCCCCAAACCCGTGCCAATAACCATACAAAAAGAAGGGTTAATATGACTCCAAATAAGGACTTCGTTAGTTATTATTTATAACTAACCGAAGGCTCGCAAACTAATCGAGGAGATTGCTTTTAAGAACCAAACACCGCCACGCACTAATCCTTTCTTATAACGAATCCCTGTAGTTGTTTTTAAAGGTTCGCATTACAACTAATTACGGGCAGATAAGCGAATTAAGTCTATAATTAAGTACAGCGAATTACGCGGATAAGCGAATTGAGTATCCGTTTATTTCTGAGTATCCGTTTATTTCGCGTATCCGTTGTACTACCAGTCTAATCGCGCTAAGTACAACTAATTGCGTATGTGAGTACAGCGAATTACGCGGATAAGCGAATTAAGTATCCGTCAGTCTAATCGCGCTAAGTACAACTAATTGCGTATGTGAGTACAGCGAATTACGCGGATAAGCGAATTTACCTAAGTACAACGAATTGCGCGGATAAGCGAATTGAGTACAACGAATTGCGCTAAGTCTAGTGCTTAGGATTACCCTTAGTACAGCGAATGACGTGGATAAGCGAATTGAGTACGACTGATTGTGCTAAGTCTAGGGCTTAGGATTACGTTTAGTACTTAGGAGACGCTATACTAGGTTTAAGCAAACATAATCAGACATACTCACTACCAATTCGATTATCCGCGTAATTCGTTGTACTAAGCGCAACCCGTTGTACTAAGCGCAATTTGTTGTAATTCGATTATCCGCGCAACCCGTTGTACTAAGCGCAACCCGTTGTACTAAGCGCAATTTGTTGTAATTCGATTATCCGCGTAATTCGTTGTACTATATTTAAGCAAACATAATCAGACGTACTCACTACCAATTCGATTATCCGCGTAATTGGCGTTCCAGAACGAAGTTTGGCGTTCCAGAACGAAGTACTTATAGATTCAGTCGCTGAAGCGACTACTACAAACTCTACTACAAACATTCAGTCGCTAAAGCGACTACTACAAACTCTACTACAAACATTCAGTCGCTAAAGCGACTACTACAAACTCTACTACAAACATTCAGTCGCTGAAGCGACTACTACAAACTCTACTACAAACATTCAGTCGCTGAAGCGACTACTACAAACAAGCAAGATTAAGTGTACTAAGTTTCGTTGTACTAAACTTCCAAATGGTTTTATGGCCCCCAAACCACTACCAATAGCCCTACAAAAACAATGGTTAAATTTTAAATAAAAACGTTACTTTCTAACCACTCTAAATCCAACATTATTATACCGATTTTCTGGCCGACTCCAATAACGAGAAGACACACGCAGATACTTCGGTGAATGGGCCCAAGAACCGCCGCGTTCCACACGATAACTGGCACTCTTTTGGCGATTAATACACAACTGTTCTTTGCCGCGATACCTGTCCTCGTATTCTGAACAAGTCCATTCCCGAACATTGCCACTCATATCATATAAACCAAAGGAGTTAGCAGCAAAGGAGCTTACCGGGGAGGTTTTATCCCACTCCGTGCCACAACCCTTACAATGAGCGAGGTTAGGCTCAATCTTATCGCCCCACCAATAAGGAGTCACCGTCCCAGCCCGTGCCGCGTACTCCCATTCCGTCTCCGTTGGCAGACGGTATAAGTGCCCGGCTTGTTGACTTAACCATTGGGCATAAGCGGTGGCATCGTACCAAGAAACGTTAATCACCGGCCGAAGGCCTCGTCCCCAACCTTCGTCATCTGGTTTTTTCCTACCGGTGGCTTCGGCAAAGCGATCATATTCGGCAAAAGTGACTTCGTAGCGTCCTATCGCAAAGCTTTCCACTGATGCCCAATGCACGGGCTGCTCATTGTCATCTCCACGGCCCTGAATATCGCCCATACGAAACCGCCCCGCCGGAATCACCACCATTTCTGGCCCATGGCTACCCTCTTGTAAACGATCACGAATGAGGCTGCCCGGCTGTGCTTTATCTCTGGCTTTTTCAGCTTGTTCAAGCTGCCATTGTGTTTTTCCAAGGAGTTGCTGTAAGGCCGCTTTTTCAGATTGTAATTGCGCCAAGCGCCATTGTTCAGTTTGTCTTGCGCTCAAGACTTCTTCAAGTTGCTGTTGTGTTTTTTCAAGGGCTTTTTGTACAGCCGCTTTATCGGCCGCCGATTGTTGCAGTCTTTGTAATTTTAAGGTTTGTTGCTGTAGCTGTGTCAAGCGTTGTTCCGTATAAAACACATAGCCGACACTTAACCCAATCATTGCGACTATCATGCCGGCAAAAACCCACTGATTGAAGAATCCTCCTTTAGTCGGCGCTGGATAGGGGTATACTTTATATAAATTCAGTGACTTATAGGATTTTTTAGACAACAGTGCTTTTGCCCACTGTTGCACCATTTGGGGCCGATCTTCCTCTGCGATTTGTAATGCCCAATCAATGCCTTGCAAGAAATGCTCAGAAGCGTTTTTGCCAGCTATCTTAATGGCTGGCACTAATGGATCAGGTTCTTTACGTCGCTTGAGGGCATCAATTCGTTCTAAGACTTCTACCGGTGTTTTGCCAGCGATAGTACGATATAATACCGCTCCCAACGCATAAATGTCTGTCCAAGGGCCTTGGGGGCCTTTGATTTGAGATTGCTCAAACGGCGCATAACCGGGGGTGACAATGGCCGTGACATCACGGCGAAGTTGTCCCAAAGCATAACGTGCCGCGCCAAAATCCAGTAAAACCGGCGTATGGTTTTTGTCACGCAAGTAGATGTTGTCGGGTTTAATGTCTTGGTGCAGAAAACCGGCTTCGTGTACTGCTTCTAAACCTTCTAACAGCGGTGGCAAAATTTCCATTATTTCTGCCTCAGTTAGCGTTCCGCCGATTTTCAAGATATTCGCCAAACTTTGCCCTTGTTCATATTCCATGACAAGATAGGCGGTGTTATGCGTTTCAAAATAGTGTAATACGCGCACGATGTTAGGATGGTGAAACGTGGCGAGCGCGTGTCCTTCTTGGAGAAATCGCCCTAAACCCCAAGCAAAATTTTTTTCATCCTGCGGAGAGTAGGGCTGGATGTTGTAGTTCTCTTCCCGTTCGGCTAACTCGTCTGGAAAAAACTCTTTGAGCGCGACTTGATAATTTTGTTTGGTGTCTTGAGCAAGATAAGTTATGCCAAAATTACCTTCTCCGAGAATGGAGAGGATACAATATTCTTCTAATTGATAACCCGTTGGTAGGGCGCGGCGGGGTTTGGTGGCAGCAGTCATGGCTGAAGATTCAGATGTTTTTAATTGAGACATTTTAATTTTATGGGCGCTACACTAATGAAAAATGAAAAATGACTTATTTAATCTAAGTCTATAATTTAATTATTAATTTAATTAGCCGTTCAATTTTTAATTTTCACTGATTTGAAGTACGTTCCGTATAGTTGAGCAATATTTTTCCGTTAGCAGTTCGGTTGAAAAGTTTTTCAGGAAAAACTTTTGCGTCTGAATCAGTTATCATTTCGGTTGAAAAGTTTTGCTTAAAAAACGGGAGCAAAGAAATCAGTTATCAGATTTGTAGGGTTTCTTGGCGCAGCGTCAGGAACCCGACAAAGTACCAAGTACCAAGTACCAAATGACTTTGCTTAAAATTTTTAAAACTGTGTTATATTATTTTTATATTAGACTGGATTTTTGTTTGTCAATATTTGATGACAATTAATTAAACAGACATTTTTTTAGATTAAACCCTTGCATTAATAGGTTAATAACCCTTATTTGTGGGCCATCAACTGGAATGAACTAGTGCAGGATCGCGGAAGGATCCATACCACCTCAAAGCCAACGGCTAAAGCCGTTGTCTAAAAGCGAAAGTAGGCTAAAGCCTACTGAGCCTCTTGCAGTACAAAGCCAACGGCTAAAGCTAAAGTGAGGGCAACCATAAAGGATTGCCCCTACACGACATGACGGTTTGTAGGGGCAATCCCACGTGCAAAGCCCTTAATGGCATTGAGGCTAAAGCCGGTGAAAGCTGTTGGCTTGAGATTGACAAATCGGCGCTTTTTGCGTTTCCCTAAGCAAATAAGTACCGAAGTGTCATGTAGGGGCAATCCTTTATGGTTGCCCCTTCGATATTGGCGTATCGATAAATACCCGAAAATTTATGCTTCAGTACTTAAGGATTGTACAAAGCCAACGGCTAAAGCCGTTGTCTAAAAGCGAAAGTAGGCTAAAGCCTACTGAGCCTCTTGCAGTGCCCTGATACGTACTTTAGCTTTTAGACAACTGGTGAAAGCTGTTGGCTTGAGATTGACAAATCGGCGCTTTTTGCGTTTCCCTAAGCAAATAAGGATTGTACAAAGCGGCAATCGATCCATTATGGATTCGATGGCCTTTGGTAGATTCACCCATTTTCATGAGTGCTGTTGTTAACGTTTGTTAACAGTTAGGAATCGGATAAACTATGTCACGAGTATTTAATTTTAGTGCAGGGCCTGCAATGTTGCCCGAGCCGGTGTTGGAGCAAGCCCAAGCTGAGTTGCTTGATTGGCAAGGTGCCGGCATGTCGGTGATGGAAATGAGCCATCGCGGTAAAGAATTTATGTCGATTGCTGAACAGGCTGAGGCCGATTTGCGAGAATTGTTAAATATTCCAGAGACTTACAAAGTGTTGTTTTTGCAAGGCGGCGCCTCTACTCAGTTTGCGATGGTGCCGTTAAATTTGTTGGGCGGCCATCATAACGAGGCGGATTATTTCAACACCGGGATGTGGTCAAAAAAGGCCATTGCTGAGGCGAAAAAGTATTGCCAAGTTAATTTAGCGGTTGATTCGGCCGCTAATAATTTTACGACGGTGTCGGCACCGAACACTTGGACATTGAATCCTAACGCGGCTTATGTTCATTATACGCCTAATGAAACGATTCACGGTTTAGAGTTTCATAGCCTGCCAAAGGTGGGCGATAAGCCGTTAGTGGCGGATATGTCTTCAACGATTTTGTCGCGCCCGTTGGATGTTTCTAAATATGGGGTGATTTATGCGGGGGCACAAAAAAATATCGGCCCGGCCGGGTTAACGGTTGTGATTATACGTGAGGAGTTGGCAAATAATGTCAAGCCTGATACGCCAACGATGTTGAGTTATAAAAGTCACATTAAGAGCGGTTCGATGTATAACACGCCGCCGACATACCAGTGGTATCTCGCCGGGTTGGTATTTAAATGGCTTAAGGAGTTGGGCGGTTTGGCAGAAATGGGTAAGCGCAATCAGCGCAAGGCTGAGATGTTGTATGCCGCCATTGATAGTTCGGCGTTTTATAATAATCCGGTTGATCCGAGTTATCGCTCTTGGATGAATGTACCGTTTACGCTGGCAAATCCCGATTTAAGCCCAGCCTTTTTAGCGGAGGCTAAGGAGGCCGATTTGCTGACGTTGTCCGGGCATCGCTCCGTGGGCGGAATGCGTGCGAGTATTTATAACGCAATGCCAGAGGAAGGCGTAAAGGCGTTGATTGATTTTATGACTGATTTTGCAAAACGGAAAGGTTAATGTATAAAGTACTGACTTTAAATAATATTTCTGCCAAAGGTTTAGAACGTTTGCCGCGTGAGCGTTATGAAGTGGCTTCTGAAATTCAGCACCCGGATGCGGTGTTGTTGCGTTCATTTAAAATGCATGACTGGGAAATCCCTAACACGCTGAAAGCGGTTGGGCGTGCTGGGGCCGGCGTCAATAATATTCCGGTGGATAAAATGAGCGCGCGCGGTATTCCCGTGTTTAATGCGCCCGGTGCTAATGCTAACGCTGTCAAGGAGTTAGTGTTGGGGTGCCTGTTATCGGCGACCCGCAATCTCTTTCCGGCGTGGGAGTATGCTCACAACTTACAAGGCACAGACGCGGAAATTTCTAAACAAGTCGAAGCCGGCAAAAAGAAATTTGTTGGTTTTGAATTGGCGGGAAATACGTTGGGTGTTATTGGTTTAGGCGCTATCGGCGTTAAAGTGGCTAATGCGGCCCAAGCGTTGGGCATGAAAGTTATTGGTTATGATCCACATATCACCGTTAAAAATGCGTGGCAATTGTCGGCGGACGTTGAACAGGCCTTAAGTGCCGAAGACGTGTTGTCACAAGTGAAGTTTGTGACGGTGCATGTTCCGTTGGTAGACAGCACTCGCAACTTGCTGAGTACTGAATGTTTGCAACACGCTCGCAACGGTTTAATGATTTTCAACTTTTCGCGTGCCGGGGTGGTTGATGAAGTGGCCGTTTGTGAGGCGATTAAGGCCGGCCGTGTTAATGGCTATGTGTGTGATTTTCCAAATAATTTCTTAATAGGCCATGAAAAGGTTATTACCTTGCCACACCTTGGCGCGTCTACTAAAGAGGCGGAAGAAAATTGTGCCGTCATGGTAGCAGATCAAGTGCGCGCTTATTTGGAAGATGGCACGGTGCATCATTCGGTGAATTTTCCGGAGATGGAAATGCCTCGTAACGGTGGACATCGCTTACTTGTTGTTAATTCTAATGTGCCGGGCATGATTGAGTGCATTTCTAAAGCGATTGCTAGCGTCAATCTTAATATTGTGGATTTGTTGAATAAATCACGCGGTGATATCGCTTGTACTTTGGTTGATGTTAATTCTCCTGTGCCACAAACGGTTGTGGATTGTATCTTAGCCCAGGAAGGTGTGTTAACGGTGCGGATGTTGTGAAGACGAACTGCAACAACTAAGTACCGAAGCACATATTATCAGGTATTTTGCAGGAATCAAAAGGGGGCTTTGCACGTGGGATTGTAAGGGCTTTGCACGTGGGATTGCCCCTACGAACCGTCGTGTCATGTAGGGGCAATCCTTTATGGTTGCCCCTTCGATATTAGTTGCGTTATCCGTTATTATAACGAATCCTTGTAGTTGCTTTATCCGTTTTTATAACGAATCCTTGTAGTTGCTTTTATTAATTAAGGAATACCTAAATGAACGAGCGAGAATTTCAATTTACCAAACACGATTTCGAGAGATTGCGTCAACTAGTAAACGAGCAGACTGGCATCAAGCTATCCGATCACAAACAAGAAATGCTTTATAGCCGCCTATCGCGTCGCTTACGGGCCCTCAATTTAAACAGCTTTTCAAGTTACTATAAGCGCTTAAAATCGGACGGCGGAGAAGAATTGGTACATTTTGTCAATGCGGTGACAACCAATCTGACGGCCTTTTTTCGTGAACCACATCATTTTAAATTATTAGAACAAGTACTCTTACCACAACTACTCGCCAAAAAACAAACCACGCGCCGTCTGAGAATTTGGTCAGCTGGCTGCGCCACTGGAGAAGAGGCCTATTCGATAGCGACAGTCGTTAAAGAAATCGTACCGGCCGACTGGGATGTCAAAATTCTCGCCACCGATTTAGATTCATCTGTGCTTGAAAAAGGTAAACAAGGTGCCTACGAAGAAGACAAAATGTCAACTGTCTCGCCGGTACGCTTGCGTCGCTGGTTCAAAAACGGATCGGATACACACCCACGACAGGTGCAAGTTGCCGAAGAATTACAGGAATTAATCACATTTAAACATCTTAATTTAATAGATAGTTGGCCTATGCACGGCCCGTTTGACATTATTTTTTGCCGTAATGTGGTCATTTATTTTGACAAAACCACGCAAAAAATTTTATTTGAACGGTTTGCCAATATCATTGATGATAATGGCTATTTATTGATAGGACACTCTGAAAATCTGTTTCAACTGACTACCCGCTTTCGTTTGCTGCAACAGACGGTGTATGTAAAATGTTGCTAAGGGTCATTGGTGATTGGTAATTGGTCATTAGTAATTGGTCATTGCTAATTAAATTGAGAGCTACAAAACAAGTAACATACTATACTGAACGTACTTCAAAACGGTGAAAATAATTTTGGCTATGATAAGTAAGAGAAACTTAGGCGTTATCAAAATTCATTCACAATTAGCTCCGCTGACCTTCTGTTCACAATTCATAATTCATAATTCATAATTCATAATTCATAATTCATAATTCATAATTCATAATTCATAATTCACAATTGTCTATGGTTCTACCTTTGTTGCCGCGTACTTTGCCCGGTTTTAAACACATTAAACGTTACTGGGATTATCGCAATAACTGTTGTATGGCAAAAATTTTGCTTGGAGAATACTATGTCAGCCGTCATGATGAAATTTTAATGACAGTCGTCGGTTCCTGCGTGACTGCCTGTATTCGAGACAGTGTCAGCGGTATCGGCGGAATGAATCATTTTATGCTACCCCATGTCTCAATAGATAAATGGGAAAACACTCGTGTTAGTGCGGCAAATCGCTATGGCAGTTTTGCTATGGAACATCTGATTAACGACATTTTAAAACACGGTGGCCGACGGGAAAATCTTGAAATAAAGTTATTTGGGGGAGGACGTATTATGAGAAATATGGCAAATATTGGACAAAAAAATATTGAGTTTGTCAAAAAATATATACAAACTGAAGGCTTAACCCTACTGGCGGAAGACCTTGGCGGCATTTATCCACGCAAAATACTCTATTACCCGGCCAATGGGCGGGTGCGCGTCAAAAAGCTGCGGACGATGGAACAAATGATTCTTCAACGTGAAAAGGCCTATCGGCGTAGTTTGGAAAGCCAACCGATTGCCGGTGATATTGATCTCTTTTAGCCCCAGGAAAGCCCCTTTGGTGCGTATTAATGATTAATGATTAATGATTAATGATTAATGGTTAATGATTAATGATTAGCCCCAACGGGGCGGCATTAATATAGCCTGGGGCAACGCCCCAGGCTTACTTCAATGCCATTAAGTTAAGCTTTTGGGTGAACTTAATGGCATTGAGGCTTACTTACCTAAGCTGCATATCAGGGAGAATGGCGTGTCGAAAATAAAAGTATTGGTTATTGATGACTCGGCCTTAATTCGGCAGATGTTGACAAAAATCATCAATTCAGCGCATGATCTTGAAGTGGTTGGCACGGCTGCTGATCCGTATATTGCCAGAGACAAAATAAAACGCTTCAACCCTGATGTCTTGACATTAGACGTAGAAATGCCACGCATGGACGGCTTGGCATTTTTAAGTAATTTGATGCGTTTACGGCCCATGCCCGTCGTGATGGTATCAGCACTCACTCAAAAAGGGGCCGATACCACCCTACAAGCGTTAGAATTGGGCGCGATGGATTTTATCTCCAAACCGCAAATTGATATTGCCCAAACTTTTGAATCCTACTCAGAAGAAATTATCAGCAAAATCAGGACAGCCGCCGGTGCCCGCGTACGCCCTTTATCGTCCTTACCGGAAAAAATTTTTAAGGTTCCGCCTAAATACTCTGCCGATGTCATTATTGAGAATACGCCACGCCCTCGTCATTTTAGAACCACCGAAAAAATTATTGCTGTCGGTGCCTCTACGGGCGGGACTGAAGCTATCAAAATCTTGCTGATGCAAATGCCGCCCCATACACCCGGCATCCTGATTAGCCAACATAGATGACAAAGCGATCTTGCCAGGGCATGTTTATATCGCACCCGGCGGTTACCATCTATTAGTTGAACGCTCAGGTTCACGTTATATCTGTCGTTTGCACCAAGGCAACCCCGTCAATCGTCATCGTCCCTCGGTTGATGTGCTATTTCGTTCATGTGCCCAAAATGTGGGCCCTAATGCAATTGGCGTGATTCTCACCGGGATGGGAGATGATGGCGCTCGCGGTATCAAAGAAATGCACGATGCTGGGGCAACAACGGTAGCACAAGATGAACGCACCAGCGTGGTGTGGGGAATGCCCGGCGAAGCTGTCAAACGGGGTGGGATAGACCATGTATTACCCCTGCCAGAGATTGCAGACAAAGTCATGTCTTTGTGCAGCGAACAAAAAACACATTCGCGTAATAATCGCTAATAGGTAATAGGTAATAAGTAATAGCAAATTAGACAGATTTTAAAATGAAAGCCCGTTTTTGTGGAACCCAAGGCTACCTTGGGCGACACTTCCCCATTGGATTTCAACTCATAATTCTGAAAAATATCAAAAAGGCCTCAACCCCAAAGGGGTTGAATGTGAAACGCAGTAACTCGCTACGCGAGATAATAGCCCCAGGTGGAACCTCAATGCCATTAAGTTAAGGAATAAACGAGAAAGAGCCTTTGGTAAAGCCGTTGTCTCAAAGCTAAAGTCCCCTAAAGGGGACTGGTAAATTCAGGATTTTTTTCATAAGCACACGATATGGCA
>NBMI01000150.1 GCA_002085445.1 Candidatus Parabeggiatoa sp. nov. 2 | reverse complement strand
TAGCGCAATCTGGTTTGAGGGCCATAAAATACTTTGGAGGTTTTCAAATTAAAGTATGGCCCTAGTAGTCTATCAAATTAGAAGTCCAAACTTTAGTTTGGCAGTCGTCCAAACTTTAGTTTGGCAAGACTCCAATATACGCAAAAATTTTTCAGAGCAAAAACTATTGCGTCGAAGTTTGGAGTCCAAACTTTAGTTTGGCAGTCGTCAAACGTTAGTTTGGCAAGACTCCAATAGAGTTGTTGCAAATTAAGCCATGAGCTAAAGCTCATGGCTTAAAGCTCAAGTACCCTAAAGGGCACTAAAACAAAATAATATTATGTAAGACAATAACTTATTATTTTTTAATCACAAATAATAAACATCGGTACTTTTCATTCCTGAGTCGGCTTGAGCCTCCTGTCGCTTTGAGCTACTGGCGATTTAATTTGCAACAACTCTAATATACGCGAAAGCTTTTCAGAGCAAAAACTATTGCGTCGATTTGAGTTTGTCGTCCAAACTTTAGTTTGGCAAGACTCCAATATACGCGAAAGTTTTTCAGAGCAAAAACTATTGCGTCGAAGTTTGTCGTCCAAACTTTAGTTTGGCAATCGTCAAACGTTAGTTTGGCAAGACTCCAATATACGCAAAAGTTTTTCAGAGCAAAAACGATTGCGTCGAAGTTTGTCGTCCAAACTTTAGTTTGGCAGTCGTCCAAACTTGAGTTTGACAGGACTCCAATCTTTGCTCCCGTTTTTCAGCGACAAAACTTTAATTTTATCTTGTTATTTAGCGCAATCTTGTTTGAGGGCCATAAAATAATTACGTCGGCAAAAGTTTCGCTCCGCGAAACTTTTGCCGACGTGAATGTTTTCAAATTAAAGTCTGGCCCTAGTAGTCTGTCAAACTAGAAGTCCAAACTTAGCAGTCGTCCAAACTTTAGTTTGGCAGGATTCCAATATACGCAAAAGTTTTTCAGAGCAAAAACTGGAGCAAAGAAGTTTGTCGTCCAAACTTTAGTTTGGCAGGACTCCAATCTCAGTAGTTGAGAATGGCCCCTTCAAGACGAGCAATCGCCTACGATGAACTGGCCCACTAAAGACGAGCAATCGTCTACGACGAACTGGCCCACTAAAGGCGAGCAATCGCCTACAATGAACTGGCCCACTAAAGGCGAGCAATCGCCTACGACGAACTGGCTAAAGGCGAGCAATCGCCTACGACGAACTGGCCCACTAAAGGCGAGCAATCGCCTACGATGAACTGGCCCACTAAAGACGAGCAATCGCCTACGATGAACTGGCCCACTAAAGGCGAGCAATTATTTTTAGCATCATTCTCAACGACTGAATTTTGATAGGCTACGCCTAATCTCACCTGTTTCTCTTACATCTCAGAACCCAAATTATTTTCACGGCCAAAGAAGTACGTTCAGTATAACTTAATTTGAAAGCATCCAAAGTTTCGAGATATTATGGCCCTCAAACTCGATACGCCAAAAACCTGCCAAAAAATAGGTCAATAACAGGGGCCCACGTATCACTACTCTGCCAAACGCTAGTTTGGACGACTGTTTGGACTCCTGCCAAACTCAAGTTTTACGACTGCCTTCCTTACGTTTGTTCAACCCATCATTTATATCGTTTCACCCGTTTTTGCATCTATCTTAATTCTTTGGATATATTTGGGATGCAAATGGTCAAAGTCGTCATCGGTTGTCATCAGCCATGCACCCAAGGTTGCAGCGGTGGCCGCAATCCAAATATCATTTTGTCCCATCGGACGAGCGGGTTTGACTCTCTTTTCATAAAAATAATTAATCTTAGCATAATTATTAACAATAGTAGGTTCGCTAATGCTAATGTCAATAATTACCAGCGCTTCCAATAGCGCATTCAAGCGAGCTATTTTCTGTTCACCCCAGCCAAATTTGAGAGACAGTGCATACATTTCACCAACTGTCACAATCGATATAAGATTGCTGTTTGGAGTGCTGATGAGCCTATAATCGGATTCCAGTTGTTGACTCACAATATTTTCACGGATAAGTTGTAAAATAATATTAGTATCTAGCAACCGGAGAGCGTCCAGCGGAATCATGATAATTCCTCCAGGGCTGAGAGAACTTCTTCATCCGTTTCGTCCCCAGGCCATTTGCCAATGATCGCACTTAACCCACGTTCTTCTTTGAAGTCACTCATATCGAAGGGACGATGAAGCGGTGTTGGTATTCGTCCCCATATCTCTATGTCGTTTCCTTTCGCTATGACGATTTGTGCTGCTTCAAGGATAAGAAGTGCTCCTTCTTGAGTAAAATGTGCAGTGCCTGAAACGACCACATTTTTGCCTAACAGTGTTGAGAGTGTTTGTGGATCGATGGCTTTGGCAAAGCCATTAATGGCGTATTGTGTTTCGGCAGCAATCAGTGTGAAGGTGTAGTCACTGAGTCTTATTGCCTCCAATCGGCCCGCTACTCTCACCTGACGATGTGGGGCCAGTTTCGATTGATTAAAGATTTGTTCTCGTGTCAGTTCGGCCACAAAAGCAAGGGAAGCTTGTATGGCTTCATGGCTCAAAGAGGGATAGCTTTTCAGAATGTCATCGGGTGTCACCCCAGTCGCTAACTTTCCAAGTATCTCAGATATCAGGAGATGGGTATCTTTAAAACAGGCCTTACCTTCACAAACAAAGGGATCGGCGGTAATGTAATTTTGCCAGTTCATAATGATATTCCAGTTGATTATTGATTCTTTCAGAGGGGCACGGGTTCAGTTGAGGTATTTCCTGGTAGTGACACAGGCTATATTAATCTCGCCCCGTTGGGGCTTTTCGGTAGTTACTAAAGGATAGGTTGCGAAGTGAGAGACGGCGTTGTATGCTTCATCATAGCGCAATCTGGTTTGAGGGCCATAAAATACTTTGGAGGTTTTCAAATTAAAGTATGGCCCTAGTAGTCTATCAAATTAGAAGTCCAAACTTTAGTTTGGCAGGACTCCAAACTTTAGTTTGGCAGGACTCCAATCGTTGCTCCCGTTTTTCAGAGCAAAAACTTTAATTTTATAGGGTTATTTAGCGCAATCTGGTCTGAGGGCCATAAAATACTTTGGAGGTTTTCAAATTAAAGTATGGCCCTAGTAGTCTGTCAAACTAGGAGTCCAAACTTTAGCAAACTAGTCCAAACTTTAGTTTGGACTTCTGACGCCTGGACGACTGCCTTACGTTTGATAAACGCAGTAACGAGCGAAGAGAGATAAATTTCCGAGCTTCGTTCTGAACGACGTTTCAGTTCTTAGCCGTGCCAAATGGTATATTATATATACAAACTACATCCGTTCAAAAGGAAAATCAATCAGAAATTGGACACCCTTGCCGAGTGTACTGTCACAAGTCATGCTGCCATGCAATTGTCTTGTGACAATATTATAGCAAATGTACATGCCAAGTCCACTACCCATACCGCGATGGGTGGTAAAAAATGGCTCAAATATTTTTTCCAAGTTTTCTGGCGCAATTCCTTTGCCAGTGTCAGAATACTCTAAGTGCAAATGCTTTCCTTCCCGCCGAACTGTGATCGGAATAACGCCGGCATTCTTACCTTCATCAAATCCATGTATCAAGCTATTCATCAGCAAATTGGTAAGTATCTGCTCGAAAGCCCCGGGCACACTGTAAATAACAAAATCCTTCGGACAAGTTATATGAATCTCAATCGCCGTCTTTTTGAACCGATTATGTAGCGTGTTAATCGTGTCCTTAATGGCTTCTTTCACATCAAACAGCCTGAGTTGTTCAGACGTTTGATCAACCGCGGTGCGTTTAAAACTAGTTACCAAGTCGGCCGCCCGTTCTAAGTTGGACAAGGTGAGATTGGCCCCTTCATCAATCATTTCCAATGCCGAGACTAATTCATCTATATCGACTTCTTCTTGCTCAAGTAATTTATTAATTTTCTTGGCATAGACTTGTAAGGTTGAAGCACTGGTAACCGCTACCCCAATAGGCGTATTAATCTCATGGGCAAAACCGGCCACCAGTCGCCCTAGCGAGGCCATTTTTTCGCTTTGTATCAATTCTTGGCGTAAGCGGTGTAATCTTAAATGAGTTTCCACACGCGCCAAGACTTCTTCCGCCTGAAACGGTTTAGTGACGTAATCCACGCCTCCTACAGAAAATGCTTTGACTTTGTCAAAGACGTCACTTAAGGCACTGATAAAAATCACTGGAATGTCGCTGGTTTTGTTATCGGCCTTGAATTTTTCACAGACTTCGTAACCGTCCATTTCTGGCATTTGAATGTCCAATAAAATCAAGTCTGGCAAAGTGGATTGAACCGACTTTAATGCCATATTGCCACTATTGGCGGGCCTGATTTTATAACCCCGTTCGGTGAGCATTTGGGTTAAAACATGTAAATTAGCGAGTGTATCATCGACAATCAGAATATTGCCTTTTGATGGTTGCATTTATCTGTCCCTCTATCAATTCTCAGTGATCAGTTATCAGTTATCTGGATATCCAGGGGCAACGCCCCTTTCTAGCCCCAACGGGGCGAGATTAATATAGCCAGGGGCATCGCCCCTGGCTTTGGTACGAGATTAATATAAAAAGGGGCATCGCCCCTGGCTTTTGTGCGAGGGCAACGCCTCTTGGAAAGCCCCAACGGGGCGATATTAATATAGCCAGGGGCATCGCCCCTGGCTTTAATATACGGAACGTACTTCAAATCTGTGAAAATGAAAAAATGAACGGTTAATAAAATTACTATAAAAATTAGCGACTTATCATTGATTAACTCATTTTTCATTTTTCATTTTTCATTTTTCATTAATATCCGTTGTACTCTCATTAGACTTGCTCAAGTAAATCCAGTAGACGCTCATACTGAAACTGGTTTGCCAGTTGAAGTAGGGCGTTGGCGAGTGGTTCGTTTTGCTTTTGGACTTGGATAATATAATCTTGCATTATCTTTCACGTCTTCATAGATATAGCGTACTCCGATATGCTTGTGCATCAATTCAAAGATATCGGCCTCTTTAAACGGTTTGCGTAAAAAGTCATCACAGCCGGCCGCCAAAACTTGGCTTCTGTCTTCGGAAAGCGTACTGGCGGTGAGTGCGACAATCGCAATCTCCTTTCCGTTGGGCGTGGCTTTAATCTTAAGAGTGGCCTGTAGGCCGTCCATTACCGACATCCGAATGTCCATCCAAATCAAGTGCGGTTGCCATTCGTCACAAATGTTAATGGCTTCCTGTCCATTGCTGGCTTCGCGGAGTTCAAAACCAAACGGATTGAGTAGCTGAATCAGCAATTGACGATTGTCCCTTTTATCATCGACAATCAGAATACGATAACGCGGTTGATTGGGTTCAAGGGCAATCACTTGACGTGTGGTTGGGCCACCTTCGTATGCGAGTTCGGCTTCGCTCACGACTTGGGCGCGTATACTAAATTGAAATACGGTGCCTTTGCTGACTTCACTGTGTACGCTAATGTCGCCACCCATCAATTGCACAAACTGACGACTGATGGGTAAACCGAGGCCGGTACCTTGTTGCGACGCTCTCCCGGTGGCCGTTTGAGTAAAGGCCTCAAACAATTGGTCGATTTCATCTTCAGCAATACCTGGGCCGGTATCTTCTACTCGAAACTCTAAAATCACCTCTTTACTGTCAATCGCCCCCTTTTCCAAAAGCCCCCCTTTTACAACGGGTTGGGGATATTTTGGGAGTTGGGATTTGACATATAAATAAATCCCACCCTCTTGAGTAAATTTAAGGGCATTACCAATCAGGTTAATGATCACCTGCCGCAACTTTTTGCCATCACTGTGAATATAGCGCGGCACCTCATCACCCCGTTCAATTCCGAATTGCAAGTGCTTACTTTCGGCCCGCAAATAGAACAAATCATGTATTTCATCCAGCAACTGATGCAAGTCAAAATTCTGTTCATCCAATGTGATTTTGCCAGCCTCAATCTTGGACATATCCAACACGTCATTAATCAACGACAGCAAGTATTCGCCACTGCGATTGATAATATTGACATTGTCTTGATGTTCAGGAGGTAAGCTTCGGCTACGGTGCATGATTTGGGCAAACCCCAAAATGGCATTCAGCGGCGTACGCAGTTCATGGCTCATATTAGCCAGAAAAGTGCTTTTGGCTTGGTTCGCCGTTTTGGCCGCTTCCTCAGCGCGTTGGCGCTCTTTGATTTCCTGTTGCAGTTCATAAGTCCGTTCCGTCACTTTTTGTTCTAAGTTATTGTACAACAACGAATTTTCAATAGAAATGGCGAGTTGCGAAGAGAGCATGTTCAACACTTGCAATCTCTGTGGTGTAAAGGCTCCTTCCGTCAAGCGGTTTTCTAAATACAAGATGCCGGTGAGTTTTCCTTGATTAATCAGCGGCATGCCTAACACGGATTTCGGACGCTGTTTGATAATATAAGGCTCTTGGCTAAAACGCCCATCTTGAGTCGCATCAGACAACACGACACTTTCTTGAGTACGCGCAACATAGTGAATAATGTTTTCAGAAACCCGAGAACAATCTTCAACCGCCAGGGATTGCAATACCGCTACCTCAGCGCTATCAATATGCCCTTCAGCCTCGATAAACCAGTTCTCTCCTTGAGGAAGCAGCAAACAGCCGCGCTCGGCGCCGGCATTTTCAATCACTATCTGCATCATTTTTTCTAGCAAACGGCTTAAGACAATCTCCCCAGAAAGTGTTTGAGCCGCTTTCATGACACTTTCTAAATCCAACCGGCTTGAAGCAGACATCCGATGAGTACCCGATGTCATAACGGTTGCGCCAGTTGTGATCGTCGCCGTGATGGGAACCGTTTGAGAGAGTTTCTGGGCGAACCATTGCGGATACCGATCCTCTAAATCCTTCACCTTCGCCACAGCGCCCCACTGTTGATAGCGATAGTGTGCTTCTCTCATATAGGTTTGAGCAAACTTGTCCATGCCACGCCCTAAATAAAACTCGGCCGCTAATTCATAAGCTAAAGCTTCTTCATGGATATATTCATTCTCTCTTGCACCGGCAATGGCTTTTTCATATCTCGCCATCGCTTCAGCGACTTGCCCTAAGACTCGCGCTTTCTCAGCTTCAACCAAGTCGTACTTGTGTTGGAAATTCATTGGGGCATTATCGGCCCAGCGTTTCATTTTCTGTTGGTTGGCTGCGACTTTTCCTCGGTATTCTTTTTGATGGCTCTGGTTGGCGGTGGGATACAGCGCCAGAACAATCAATGAAGAGTAGAAAGGATGTTGGGCAACCACAAACGTGCCTACCATACCTTGTTGGTACTTTTCGGCTAAAGTGGCGTTGGCAAACGCTTCGGCGTAATCTTTAAACCAATAACTGAGCATACTTTTGGTCTGATAGGCGACAAACAGGGAGGGAATATTCTGCGTTTTTTGCACCAGGGGTAACATTTCTACTTCATTAAACATATCACCCATCAAACGTTGCCTATCCGTTACGAAGCCCCTTAAATTCAGGACTAATTGTCCCCATATTCTGACGTAATACGACTGGTATTGCTGTTTTAGGCGTTGAATCAAGTCAATATAGGGTTTTTGTTTCTGATGCACCGCCGAAAGAGGCTCTCCAACCAAGAAGAGGTTGCCGCAATAATTGAGCGCCGCATAACTGACGTATTCCATATCACCAGTCTCTAAGCCGGCTTGAACGGCCTCACGAAAGGGTTCTATGGTTGAACGGGTATGCTCTTTCCAGTGTCTGATAAAAACGTTAAAGTGGGAGTTTATTTGACATTTTAGTTTTCTTGCCCCAAATTGCGCTAACACGTTCAAAGCCAGTTTGCCAAATTGGTAACCGGCGTTGATATCTGTAAATACAATGGGTGACAACAGCGGGGAATTAGCAATATAAGCCGGCGTAAATATAGCCTTTAAGATTCGCAGAGCGGCCAGTTTATCGGGCGCTGTCATTTGCGGCTGGTTGTAGAGCCGATCAATATTGATGTTTTGAGGCGCTGTTTCGGACAAACAGATGCCTAACAGGTCTAAAACTAACACCCCCTTATCTATGGCCGCTTGCATCTGGTTTTGAGTAATATAAAACTGGATTTTCAGTTCATACACATTGACTTTGTCCAGCACGGTCTTGGCTTTAAGTAGGACAACCGCCATCAGCCTGTCGGCTGGCTCAAAGTCACCGCTGAGGTAAGCCGCTTCCGCCGCGTCATAATGCAAGCCCAAACTGAGTTCATAGTGTTGTTGCCAAGCGTTATTTCCCAATAAACCGAGGCCGGTTTGCAGATAGTCAAAAGCCGGTTTGTAAGCGGTTGCCGCTTTAGCTTTTTGGCCCGCTTGCCAGTTGAGTTCAGCTAATTTGACTTGTTCTTCGTCGTCACTGATGAGGGCAATGCCTTCATTGAATTGATTGACAATATCAAATATTTTTTCTTCTAAAGCGTCTTCGTGGGTATTGGTTAAGAGCAAACGTCCTATAGCTAAGTGTGTGGTTTGCTTGTTGGCATCATCAATCAAGGAATAGGTAGCTTGTTGGACGCGGTCATGTTGGAATTTAAAATGACAGTCTGCTTCACCTTTTTTTAGGTTTTCCAACGGTTTATAATTTCCATCTAACGGCAAAAGCAGCCCTTCTTCTATGGCAAGCCATAAATCCGCCAACGTTTCTTGAGATGAGTGTTGGTAAATCGTAGACAAAGTGTTTAGATCAGACTGATTACCGATACAAGCAGCCAATTTCAAAGCGGCTTGTGTGTGTGTGGGCAACTTCCCTATTTTGCCGGCCATTAATTCCACCACGTTGTCCGTCATATCAAGGGCCGCAATTTTATCTACGTCCCATTGCCATTGAAGTGCGTTGATATCAAACACCAACAATTCTTCTTCATACAACGACTTCAAAAACTCATGGGTAAAATCGGTCAAAGGCCCCATAGAGGCTGGTTCACACTTCAAAGAGTCGGCAATTAACGTGTTAACGTCACCGTGAGACAAATTGAGTAATGAAATCGAATGAACAGTCGCCCCGGCTTTTTGCACTTCTTCCACTGTCATCATCAGGGAATGGGTGGCATCCACTTCATTGTCTCGATAGGCACCGATGATTAAGAAATAGCGATTATCCATGTCCGTCATCAAGGTTTTTAACAGATTCAATGACGCCAAATCAGCCCATTGCAAGTCGTCTATAAACAACACCTGCGGATGTTCTTGTTGGCAGATAGCATGAAAAAAGTTTTGAAACACCAGATTAAACCTGTTTTGCGCCTCGGTAGGGCCAACTTGGGCAACGGCCGGTTGTGGGCCTATCACTAATTCTAATTGACCCATCAGGTCAATTAATAGTTGGCCGTTGTTACCAACAGCATTTAGGATTTCCTCGCGCCACCGGTTGAGTTCTTCGGTGCTTTCGGTGAGCAGATAGTTGCAAAACTCATTAAATGCTTGGCTGATGGCCGAATACGGAATGTTGCGCTGATATTGGTCAAATTTGCCGGCCGCAAAGTGGCCGTGTTTTTCAGTCATCGGTTTATGGACTTCACGCACCAAAGCGGTTTTGCCCACGCCTGAATAGCCGGCCACTAACATCATTTCACCGGCACCTTGACTGACACGCTCAAAGGCTTGCAATAAGGTGTTGATTTCGTTTTCGCGGCCATAGAGTTTTTGTGGGATTTGCAGTTTGCCAGAAAAGTCGTTTTGGGCTATTTGAAAAAATTCAATGTGAGCGATTTTAGCAAACTGAAGTTTGCACTCCTCTAAATCGGCCTTAACAGCAAAGGCTGATTGATAGCGATCTTCGACATTTTTCGACATCAATTTCATGACGATGTCTGAGAGAATGGACGGCACTTCGGAATTGATTTCATAAACCGGCACCGGCGTTTTAGCGATGTGGCAATGGACTATTTCGATAGGACTGTCGGCATCAAACGGCAACGATCCCGTTAACAGTTCATAAAAAGTCACGCCTAATGAGTATAAATCAGTGCGATAATCCAAGGCGCGATTCATGCGCCCGGTTTGTTCGGGAGAAATGTAGGCCAGTGTGCCTTCTAATTGGTTGGGGTTTTTGAGCGTTAGCGTTTCACGCGGTAACACGGTGGCAAGGCCAAAGTCTATGATTTTCAGTTGGTTGGTGGCCGGATTCCAGACGAGATTAGCCGGATTAATGTCCTTATGGATAATGTTGGCGGCGTGAATTTGGCCTAAGTTGTCGGCGATTTGGATGGCGAGGCGGAGGAATTCTTCAACACTCCCCCGGCCCCGGAAAAGAGGGGAGTTAGCCTTTAAGGAGTCACCGCCGAAATCTTCTAACACGATAACCAAAGTATTTTGGTATTTTTCAAGAGCATAAGTTTTAATCACGCCATCAAGATTGATGTTTTTGGTGATTTCGTACTCTTGGCGATAGCGCGTCAGTTCTTCTGGCGTGGGGTAATCCTCTTTAAGGACTTTGAGGATAACCGGTTGATTGTCCTCATCTCGAATAGCGCGATAGACGAGCGAGTTGGCGCTTTCGTAGATTAGGGTGAGAATTTTGTAATTGGGAAAAGTCAACATAGTCAAAATCTCTCAAAAGAAACTACAAGGATTCTCTCAAAAGAAACTGCGGTTGTTGTTATCCGTTTTTATAACGAATCCTTGTAGTTGCGGTTGTTGTTATCCGTTTTTATAACGAATCCTTGTAGTTGCTGTTGTTGTTATCCGTTTTTATAACGAATCCTTGTAGTTGCGGTTGTTGTTATCCGTTTTTATAACGAATCCTTGTAGTTGCGGTTGTTGTTATCCGTTTTTATAACGAATCCTTGTAGTTGCGGTTGTATGTATCCTTTTTTATAACTAATCCTTTTAAGAATCGAATCACAAGATGTGAATTTCATTAGAAACTCTCAACTAATTCAGTGATAACTTGTTCAAAGCTATCTTGGTTAAAATCATAAGTTGGTGTTTTTTCTAAACCATATCGTTCTGTAAATATCCAATCACCCTTTTTTTCCTTGAGTACGAGCATTATCTTACGCAGTCCAAGCTGCATGTCGATTCTTCCATAACCACCCACGATATTTAAACCCACCGGTTCAAATTCAATCGTTTCACCATTAAAAAATTTGATGACCAAAACGGGCTTTGTTCCAATAAATGGAATGTCATATTCGTCATCACGTTCTTCAAAAGAGAGTAAATCTTCTTTTTCAAATGGTTTTAGCCATTGTTTAATCTGTTCAAACAGTTCTTTGACTATTCCAATGTTCTACTTCAAAACGGGACTCTTTTTGATAGTTGAGCCATGCTTGCCGCTTGAGTGCTTGTGCTAAATGACTAGGCATGAGTCTATCTCCAATCAGTTATAAAAAGTAATTGACAATCGAGCTTGTTGCAAAACGGCTTTTACCACAGCTTTTCCTTAAGGCTATTCACATTCAACCCTTTCGGGGTTTCGCTAACGAAAATGCCAAAACCCACAGGTTTTCCTTAACTATAGTATTCCATAAAAATAGGACTCATCGATAATCAATGATGTTTCTCAATGACGTCCAAGATAAATCTTGGACTCCCCACGTCCAAGATAAATCTTGGACTCCCCAAAAATTTCATTAGAAACTCTCAACCAAATAAAAAGGCGGGCAAAATTACCCGCCTTCTTTTATTAACTAATTACTAATTACTTAGCGTTCATCAACGCGATAGTCGTATCCAACATTCTGTTGGAGAAGCCCCATTCGTTGTCATACCAAGACAACACTTTCACCAACGTACCGCCCGTCACCTTGGTTAAGGTGGAGTCATAATTTGAGGAAGTGGTGGTGTGGTTGAAGTCCACTGACACGAGTGGGCCATCATTGTAAGCCAATATCCCTTTTAACTCGCCTTCCGACGCCGCCTTCAAAATGCTGTCAATTTCTTCCTTGCTCGTTGCACGGGCTGCCACAAAGCTTAAGTCGACAACTGACACATTGATGGTTGGAACTCGGATCGCAAAACCATCCAATTTGCCATTCAATTCTGGCAACACCAAACCGACGGCGGCCGCGGCACCCGTCTTAGTAGGAATCATAGACTGAGTGGCGGAGCGTGCCCGACGCAAGTCTGAGTGATAAACATCAGTCAGCACTTGATCGTTGGTGTAAGAATGGATAGTCGTCATCAAGCCATGCACCACGCCGATTTTGTCATGCAGCGGTTTAACCAGTGGTGCCAAGCAGTTGGTGGTGCATGAAGCATTAGAAATCACCGTGTCGCTGGCTTTGAGGACATTGTGATTAACCCCATAAACGATAGTAGCATCAACATCTTTGCCGCCCGGTGCCGAAATAACGACTTTTTTCGCGCCCCCCGTTAAATGAGCGCTGGCTTTTGCCTTGCTGGCAAAGAAACCGGTGCTTTCATGCACAACTTCAACGCCCAATTCGCCCCACGGCAGTTTGGCAGGATCACGTTCAGCCAATACGCGAATTTTGTCGCCATTGACGATCATGTAGTCGCCATCTACCGACACTTCGCCTTTAAAAGGCCCATGCGCGGTGTCGTATTTGGTCAAATGGGCATTGGTGTTGGCATCGCCCAAGTCATTCACCGCGACAATTTGGATTTCGTTGGTGCGTCCGGCTTCATGAAGGGCGCGTAAAATGTTACGGCCAATACGGCCATAGCCGTTGATTGCTACTTTAATCGCCATTAAAGTTTCTCCTGTGAGTTGTAAAAAACCAAGTTCTATTGACGAATAACAGGAGTCGGCCAGTTTTAACTGGCCGACAGCCAAACTAAAGTTTTTGCTTTGCTCCCGTTTTTCATCGCAATAAATTTTGCGTCAAAAACTGACTTCTTCCAAACTGGACTCCTTCCAAACTAAAGTTTGGAGTCCTTATATACCCTTCCCCTTTCCTATTTACCCTAGTTAAAGAACGGCCTCAACCGTTTGGACAACGTTATCCACCGTCAAACCATACTCCTTGAAAAGTTCAGCAGCGGGGGCCGATTCGCCAAAGCGGTTAACACCAATGACTTTGCCCGACAAGCCAACATATTTCAGCCAGCCGTCAGTCACACCAGCCTCTACCGCCACCCGTGCCGTGACGCTGCTCGGTAACACCGATTCACGATAGGCTTCATCCTGAGCATCAAAGAAATCCGTACTCGGCATGGACACCACGCGGACTTTCTTGCCTTTGCCATTCAAGAGTTTAGCCGCAGCCATGGCAAGATCAACTTCAGAGCCGGTGGCAATAATAATCGCCTCTGGCGTACCGTCACAATCTAACAGTATATAACCGCCCCGCTCAATCAATTCCAATTGTTCCACGCTGCGCGATTGATGTGGCAAACCTTGACGTGAGAATATTAAACTGCTAGGCCCTTTTTGGCGTTTAATTGCCATCTTCCAAGCCACGGCCGATTCTACCGCATCACAAGGCCGCCAGACAGACATATTAGGTATCAAACGCAACGTGGCCGTTTGCTCGACCGGTTGATGGGTGGGCCCATCTTCGCCCAAGCCTATCGAGTCATGCGTATAAACAAAGATAGACTGGATTTTCATCAGGGCCGCCATGCGTAAGGCATTACGGGCGTATTCCGAAAAAATCAAGAAAGTGGCACCGTAAGGAATAAAACCGCCGTGCAAGGTAATCCCATTCATAATAGCGGACATTGCAAACTCACGCACACCGAAATAAATATAATTACCATCGGCATGGTCTTTAATGCCCTTGCTCTCTTTCCAAATGGTGAGATTAGAGCCCGCCAAATCGGCCGAGCCGCCTATCAGTTCTGGCAATAAAGGCCCCAAACCATTAAGGGCATTTTGTGAGGCTTTACGCGAGGCGATTTTTTCCTGTTTAGCATCCACGCTAGAAATAAACGTATTGGCCTGTTCCAAAAAATGCGCCGGCAATTCACCCTTTGAGCGGCGATTCAATTCAGCCGCGAGCTCCGGATACGCTTTCTCGTAGGCGGCCAACTTTTCATTCCACGCTTGCTCAAGCTTTGCGCCTTTGGCTTTGGCATCCCATCCCTCATAAATATTTTCGGGTATAACAAACGGCTCATGCTCCCAACCGATTGTTTTTCTTACCAAAGCGACTTCATCGGCCCCCAAAGCGGCCCCGTGACACGACTCCTTGCCTTGTTTATTGGGCGAACCCCAACCGATAACGGTTTTACAACAAATCAAAGACGGTTTATCAGTCACCGCCCGTGCTTGTTCTATCGCTTGTTTAACCGCCTCAGCATCGTGCCCATCGACTTTTGAAATGACATGCCAACCATAAGCCTCAAAGCGTTTGGGCGTATCATCGGTAAACCAGCCTTGGACTTCACCATCAATGGAAATACCGTTATCATCATAAAAGGCAATCAATTTGCCCAGTCCCCACGTCCCGGCCAATGAACAAGCCTCGTGAGAAATACCTTCCATCATACAACCATCGCCCAAAAATACATAAGTATAATGGTCAATGATATTCTGATCGGGGCGGTTAAACTGTCCTGCCAAGACTTTTTCGGCTATTGCCATCCCCACCGCGTTAGCGATGCCCTGCCCCAACGGGCCGGTGGTGGTTTCAACACCGGGGGCATAGCCATATTCAGGATGCCCGGGCGTTTTAGAGTGCAACTGACGAAATTTCTTGATTTCCTCCATTGACAAATCGTAACCGGTCAGATGCGCTAAAGAATAGAGCAACATTGAACCATGCCCGTTGGACATCACAAAGCGGTCACGGTTAGGCCATTTTGGATTAGCGGGGTTATGGTTCATATAACCATTCCACAACACCTCAGCAATATCGGCCATCCCCATTGGCGCACCTGGATGTCCCGAATTGGCTTTTTGTATAGCGTCCATGCTCAAGGCACGAATAGCGTTAGCGAGTTCTCTACGCGATGGCATTGATTTCTCCTGTGGCTAGGTGTTAAGAACAAATACATGTTTATGTTAGGGGATAAAAAAGTCGCGGCTCCCCCGATCACAGTGATTCATTTTAGATTGACTATTGTCGCTTAATTGGACGACTTCATCAATAGATCAAAAATTTCTTATAGACTATTAAAAAAATTGCTAGATAAACTATTAACTCGACAATGTAATATTAACGATTGCTAATAGACAGAGTTTGGTATTAGATAACAATTTTATTGACAATTATTGACATGCACACTAAATGGAGTATGTCTTTCAACAATTATGAGTATCAGCCCTTTATCCCCTCGCCTAATGAGAGCTTAGGGTTACTTGAATGCTTGAGAGTCCATTTTTTTGACGTGGAAGGCTAACCACCTCAAGCATTTATAATAATACGTACTTCAAAAAGGTGAAAATGTTGCTTGGGTTAAGTATTGAGAAGTTCACAAAATAAACGCTTCGCAGACTTACGGTTCGTTTACGTCGTTTACGTCGTTTACGTCGTTTACGTCGCAATTATATACCGCCCGCATCATGGCTTAAATGTGACATTGTTGATGTCTGCTCAGAAATATTTGCCGATTGGTTCACACCAAAGTTTGCCGATTGGTTCACACCAAAGTAAAAGGGACTTTTGGGGAATTTAAATACCAATTGTCCGGGCACTTAATTCTATACTTGGCAATTGCGCTCCCCTTGCTTTCCCCCCTTTGAAAAAGGGTTTTTTGGGGGAAATATTGGGGGGTGAATTATGCAAGTATTGAGTATAACATGTAGTCATCCAGAAAAGTTTTGTCCGTTTCCGGTAATGGGTAAAGGGTAATGGGTAATGCGAATTAAGGGTTGAATTGAATCATAAAAATCAATGACTTATAAAAACGTCTTTAAGATAAGTGATTTTATAAGGTTTCTAAATGACATCTTTGTTCATTCTTAATTTGCATGGGTAATGGAGCGGGCGCTTATGGCCTTGCCAATTACCAATTACCAATTACTAATTACCATTTACCAATTACCAATTAGCACGGCCATTTGGCTGGCAAGTGAGGTGGTGAAAATTATGAAACGAAGTATACTTTGCTTGCGTTGCGCTTTTGTAAAATCTTGGGCGTTGAGAGAAGAGTATCAAGTTCCCTCAGAGCAAAGGGATGAGACATGACAATGACAGTGTTCAGTATAACTACGCTTTGCGCGAAAAAAAATTGTGAACCGAAGGTTTGGATAGTAGGTGAAACCAAACACAACCTATCGACGAAAAACAAGTTTATCAAACAAGTAGAACGTGCGCGGCAACAAGTGGTGAAATTTTCCCCGTTTGCTATCGCGCACTGCCCGAAGTGCAACAGATGATACTCGATGCCAACATTCGACTTGTCTTTTCTTATGGTAAATGACTTTAAAAAAAATTGACGAAATACCACGGCTCGCTGGCTAAAAAAGCCAAACGACAATAAAAAAGTTTTATAAAATAAAATTTTTAGACTGTCATTTGACAGATGTCCAGAAAAGTTTTGACCCGGTTTAGACCTCCAAGGTTTTGAACGCTCTACGCTGTCATTAAAAGTGATATAAATGCCTAAGCATCACGGATTTCTGTAGTCCGATTCATTTAGGTTAACAAAAGTTAACAATAGCACTCCTAAGAGTGGGTGAATCTACTAATCGCGTACCGAAAATGGGAGATAGCCGCTTTATACAATCTGAAATCGCTTGGGGAAAAGCTTGCGTGATAGAATGTAAGTCGACGGTTTTACCCGTACTTTATCTCGCAGAAGAACCAGATACATGCCGCTTTATAACCCTAAAAAAAATTGATACTCGATGATCAAGTTTTTAGCCATGAGCGATTCCTCTGCGCTAAAAGCTCAAGTACCCTAAAGGGTACTAACTCGATCAATGCCATTATGTTCGCCCTGGCTTTCTGGCATAAGTTTTTCGTGAAGCAAAAAACTTTTGCCGGAAAAACTTAATACCATTGACTAACTCGATAGGGTTTGAGGCGGCTAGAGCAGACTTGAGCTTTTAGCCTAGAGATTTATCTCTAGGCTAACGGGGATAACCATCAAAAACTTGATCATCGAGTGATAAAGCTTTACGCCCTGAAGATTTATCTCGTAACGATACGGGTTTTTCACAACTTTTAATTGCACCCCTACGGTTTTTAGGACAAAACTTATCTGGATGACTATAATACGCTCACTTTAAAATAGGTTTGGTTAATCAATACCTTCGCCAATTGTATAAACTAATGTTTTAATTATAAATAATTAATAAAAATGAGTCCGCTCAAAGGCTTAAAGGGTTGCTTAGTACTTTTACTGTTAAAATCAATAACTTACCCATTAAAATCCGGTGCGCGAAAACCAGGGCACGAAATCACGCGCCGAAAACGGCCCTTGTCAAAACAAACGAGTTACTTGACTTTATGCCGCCTTATGCCGCCTGATGACGACATAAAATGTATGTGATTTTGCGAAGGTATTGTTATACTTTACATTTGCGCTTGTCTACGGCTCTTTTCTATCGGTGTGGGTGGCAACAGATTTCTATCGAAATGACAAAAGCTCAATGCTTAGTATAATATTAAAACGTCTACATCCACAGTTAGTATTAGGAGTAACAAAGTATGGAAGAAATTATATTAGCGGCAATAATTGCCGGCATCTTTGTTTTCATAGTAATAGGACCTCAATATCTTCTTGTCAAAACCAAGAAAGGATTGAGGGCCATTTCTGAACAACTGAACAATGAGCAAGAGCAACGCCAAAAGGCCGAAAAGTCTCTACAAGACACTCAGCGCCAATTGTCCACCACGACGGAACAACTGAATCGTGAGCAACAGCAACGCCAAAAGGTCGAAAATTCCTTACAAGACAGTCAGCGTCAATTGTCCAGCACGACGAAACAACTGAATCGTGAGGAACAGCAACGCCAAAAGGCCGAAAACGCCTTACAAGACACTGAGCGTCAATTGTCCACCACAACGAAACAACTGAATCGTGAGCAACAACAACGCCAAAAGACCGAGCAATTCCTCGACAAAACCCAGAGCGAATTGACAGCAACCTCGGAGCAACTGAGAAAAGAGCAACAGCAACGCCAAAAGGACAATCTCTTGACAAAACCCAAACGGAATTGACAGCAACCTCGGAGCAACTGGAAAAAGAGCAACAGCAACGCCAAAAGGCCGAACAATCTCTTGACAAACAACAGCAACGCCAAAAGGCCGAACAATCTCTTGACAAAACCCAGACGGAATTGACAGCAACCTCGGAGCAACTGAGTCTAGAACAACAGCAACGCCAAAAGGCCGAACAATCTCTTGACAAAACCCAGAGCGAATTGACAGCCCTCTCCGAACAATACCGAAACGAGCAAGAGCAACGCCTTAAGCTAGAACAGTCTCTTTCCGAAACGAAGGACAAATTAAATTCACCCCCGTCTGAGGACAGTTCTGAACATGCGGAGCAACTGCAACCCACAAAAGCCTACAGTGTTAAATCACTCGGCAATGGGAAAGTTCTCACTATACCGCGAGGCACCTCCAAGAACAATACGCCGATCAGTCAAGACACTTGGCATGGTGGGCGAAATCAGCAATGGCGCTTTCAGCCCTTGGGCGGCGTGGATCAGGGCTACTACCACATATTTTCTGTTAAAACTAACAAATGCTTAGATGTGCCATTAAACTCAATGGAAAATGATGCAGAAATCCATCAATATCTCTGTTACGGCAGTGACAAGCAAAAATGGCAGTTAATTCCCGCCCTTGAAGGTAGTTTTGTTATTCAATGCAAACAGAGCAGTTTGGTACTCGCCGCCGCATCAGGGAAAACGGGTAAAATTGTTCAATACACCCAGCGCAATAGTAACAGCCAACGTTGGATACTTACCGAGATATAGAAAGAGTACACTCAGCACCGCTAAAAGTGATATCGATCCGCTCTGAAACGCCGTAAAAAATCCTGAATTTACCAGTCCCCTTTAGGGGACTTTAGCTTTGAGACAACGGCTTTACCAAAGGCTCTTTCTCGTTTATTTCTTAACTTAATGGCATTGACCGTCTGCATCCCCTGCCTAAAAACGTTGTATGGATTTATTCTTAGCAGCATCCCCTGATGTAAAGGAACTTGCCACGGTTTTACTCCCTTCTTGAGAGGGGATGAACGGGGTGTGTCACGGCTCTCAAACTAAAACGCAACTTGTGTGCAGTATAAAAACCTCCGAGGTTTAGCAATGACACCTCGGAACTTTGTCCGCTTTTCTGAACAACTAAAGGGAGGAAAAATGGCCCTTATTAAATGGTCTGACAAGTATAGCGTACACATCCAAAAAATTGATGAACAGCACAAACATTTCATCAATCTGATTAATAAATTGTACCAAGTGGTCGTTGAAGAATCGACACAAAGCAGTGTGGGCAAAATCTTGGATGAATTGTTTGACTATACGAACTATCATTTCAAAACCGAAGAAGAACTCTTCAAAACCCACAACTATCCAGGCTTTGAGATTCATAAACAACAACACGAGGCTTTTATAAAGCTGGTGCTTGAATTGAAAGAAGATTTTTCCAAAGGTCGCGTCACTATTACTTTAAAGATTCTAGCCTTCATGAACGAATGGCTTATTAATCACATCCTAAACTCTGACCAAAAATACGCCTCCTATCTCAATTCCAAAGGAGTCTCTTAAGTTAAAAATCAACAAACCTTCAACCCCGAAGGGGTTGCAATTGATACGCCATAGGTGAAACCGGTGGAAAAGGTAATGGGCACGCGCGACCCCAATGCCATTAAGTTAAGGGCAGACACGTAGGCCAGCCCCTACAAAACCTCGCGTCTTCAGGGGCTGTAGGGGCTTTCCTAAGTGTTCGCCCTGGCATTGACGCGCAACCCCGAAGGGGTTGCAATCGATACGCCATAGGTGAAACCGGTGGAAAAGGTAATGGGCACGCGCAACCCTGAAGGGGTTGAATGTGAATAGCTTTAGTGGAACTCCGGGAGTGCTGTTGCGAATAAAGACATTTAAAACAATAGCTTAGCGTGCTATTATCACTTTAGGCAACAAAATATTTCCTGTTAAAGTGCCATATCTATAGACTTCATCTTTTCAATTTGCTAATCTATGCGCTCGTTTAAAACTTAGCTGGCCATAAGTATCGGCCTAGTATTTTGCCAACGTATCCACCCTACCACCGGTTTTTAATCTTTTTTTTCTGGTTATTTGGCACGGTCCGGTTTGAGGGCCATAAAATGTCTTGAAAATTCGTTTATCCGCGTAATTCGTTGTACTCCGTTTATCCGCGCAATTCGTTGTACTCCGTTTATCCGCGTAATTAGTTGTACTCAACCCAGTTCAACCTGACTTGAGGGCCACAAATCTTAATTCGTTTAGGAGCAATATTAGTTGTACTCAACTCAGTTAAATGTCTTTTTAATTCGTTTCTCCGCGCAATAGGCGTTCCTTAACGAAGTTTCGTTGTACTCAGCGTAATAAATATAATCCTGTTCATCCCCAAATCCGTTGTACTCAGTGTCGTATAATCTGTCAATCCCTTAATCCGTTAAATCTCCTGAGTACAGCGAATTACGCGGATAAACGAATTAAGACTTTTTTAATGCAAAACCCGTACCACATTAAAACACCCAATAAAACTGTCAAAAAAAGTCGTACAAAATTCGTTTATCGGCCCGTAATTCGTTGTACTCAGCGTAATATAATCCTGTTCATCCCTTAATCCATTAAATCCGGTTCAACAATTTTAATATAAGTCATATTACGAAACGATTTCTACCATTCACCTGGTTCACTGAATACGCACAAATTCTACGCGACGGTTTTTGGCGCGTCCTTGTTCGGTTCGGTTGGTGTCAATCGCTTGGCTTTCGCCGTAGGCACTGATAATTAAACGGTTGTAGGCGATTTTGTGATGTTGTGTTAGAAAGGTTTTTACGGAAAGGGCGCGTTGATAGGATAATCGAATGTTATAGAGTTTGGAGCCGTGCTGTCGGTATGTCCGGCAATGACTAGGGTTGCGTCAGTTAAGGGCCCTTGTAGGACGCGCCCATATCGGTGTAAAAGTGGATAGGAGTCGGGCAAGATGTCGGCGGAGTCAAACTCAAAGAGGATGAGGGCACCGACTCTGGGCGGATTATCTGGATCAATGCGCTCTAAGCCGCGCATTTTATCGACTTTCAACGCATTGATGATTTCCGCTTCAGTGGTTGGAAAGAATAACGGTTCATCAGCCCACGCCCAGTTGATGTGGCTGAGGAGTAGTGCAATGACAAGTACCGTTTTCGGACAGCGGAAAGGTTTTGTGTTCATTGGGTTCTTGGGGCGATGCCCCAGGCTTTAATAACACTTACCGAAGGGGCTAAAGCCCCTTTGGTACGAATATCGATATAAAAATGAAAAATGTAGAACCTTGATTTCATAAGAATTAATTCAACCCTTAATTCGCATTATTTGATTTATCTATCTGAAAAACGCTATTTTAAGAGTTGTTGGATTTGCTCGTCACTGAGTACGCCTTGTACGCTCTGTAGTTGGCTTGATAAGTTTTCTTTGGCTATTTCTATTCCCTTTTCGATTCCTTTTTCTTCGGCTTGAGCGATTTCGTTGGGGAACAGAATGTGAATCAGTTCCTTAGCCGTTGGATCGTATCGAAGTGTTTGGATGTTCATGGTGACTAATGGCGAAAGTAGCAGAGTATAAGGGATCGATTTTGAACGGTTCAAAGTCACGGTAGTTGATCTATTGGTGCATCTAAAAAGATTAGGATAATTAATTGAACACTATCCGTTTATTTCGAGTATCCGTTGTACTTAACTGTCCGTTAAAATGGGAATGCGCCCTCCGTTTCGGAAAGCTTCGCTGAACTTCGTTTCGAGTATCCTGCGCTTACGAAAAATATTGACTTAACGGCCCACACCTAACAAGGTGAATAGGAATGGGGAAAGATTAATAGGAAAACCGTTTCAGAATAGGGCCAGGGTGAGGATGAAATAGGTGACAGCTACCACCGATAAGTGATTGATTTTAAATACCCGCACTGTTCAGCCTAGACTAGTACAGTAAAGCGGAAGTTTCCATACCACCCCAGCGCCAACGGCTAAAGCCGTTGTCTAAAAGCTTAAGTACCCTAAAGGGCACTGCAAGAGGGTTAGTAGGCTTTAGCCTACTTTAGCTTTCAGACAACTGGTGAAAGCTGTTGGCTGGTGGTACGGGAATTTCCGCCCTCCTGTACTAGCCACACTGCCCTTAAGTTAGGATTGCCTGGCGAGACGGAACCCCACGCCGTCGCTGCGGTCGTCACGCGATATCCAGTCACGGGTCGCCGACCGCACGAACCCCGGTAAGTCGTTCCACGCACCGCCGCGGAGCGCCCGAAGGCTGCTATTAGTGCAACGTTGTTCCTTGCCAGTGTACTTGCCTTGATATTCAGAACAAGTCCACTCCCACATGTTCCCTACTGTGTCATATAATCCAAATGGATTGGCTGCAAAAGAGCCTACCGGGGCCGTATATTGAAAACTATCACCACAATAACTCCTCCAACAATTGGCTTTATTGGAGCCAATGTTATTGCCCCACCAGTACTTGGTAGTCGTTTCAGCACGAGCGGCGTATTCCCACTCGGCTTCGGTGGGCAAGCGATAGTGATGGTTGGTTTGTTCGCTTAACCATTTGGCGTATGCGGTGGCATCGTCCCAAGACACATTAATCACTGGACGGTTGCCACGTCCCCAACCTCTATCACTTGGTTTGCTTCTACCCGTTGCCTCGGCAAACTTATCATATTCGGCAAAGGTGACTTCATACACACCCATTGCAAACTTATCCACTGATACCCAATGTACTGGCTTTTCATCACGGTTTCCATCGCCTTGAATCTCGCCCATTTTAAAACGCCCGGCTGGAATCATCACCATTTTCGGCCCTAAGCTTACAAACTGATAGGTGGTGAGGGTTGATTGATTTAAGGGTTTATTCTTCAACACAGAGACACGGAGCTACACAGAGTTTCACAGAGATTTTCGTTAGCTTGATGACTTTGTGTGACTCTGTGGTACTCTGTTGTATTCTGTGAACTTTGTGTTAAAAACTATGAAGGAATTGGAAAACGAATTAGTCAAATGGGTGTTTATTATAGTTGCCCCCATATTGCTCGTCGGTATTTTGGTTAATTTGCCAATCCTCCAAGATGAAACACCACCTGAGAGTACAGAATCGCGTCAAGTCAAGCCTGATGCTCGCATTCTTTTTACCTTAGATCGTTTAAATCAAGAAGGTAAAGAAGCCTTTAATCGGCGTGGTGTATAACAACTTGGGCGACTACCCAAAAGCCTTGGACTATCATCAGCATGCTTTGAAAATAAAGAAAGCAATCGGTAACAGACGCGGGCAAGGGGCGGATTTGACTAACATCGGCAATGTTCATCAAAACTTGGGCGACTACTCAAAAGCTTTGGACTATTATCAGCAGGCTTTGGCAATAGATAAAGCGCTCGGTGACAAAAACGGGCAAAGGGCATATTTGGGTAACATCGGCGTGGTGTACACTAAATTGGGCGACTACCCAAAAGCTTTGGACTATTCTCAGCAGGCTTTGGCAATACGTCAAGCAATCGGTGACAAACGCGGGGAAGGGGCAGCTTTGACTAACATCGGCGTGGTGTATCAAAACCTAGGCGAATATCAAAAAGCCAAAAACGCTTTTCAAGACAGTTCGCATTAGACACCAAAACCACAAAATGAAAAAAAATCAAGTTTACGCAAAAGTTTCCGCTGCGGAAACTTTTGCGTGAAAAATAGATTGACAGACAATAATTATTTGTAATATAATACGCATTTGAACTTAGGGAAGTTCAAGAAGGCAGGTATTAGCGGTTCAGTATGAAATGTTATACTGGTGAAACCTAGACTTATAATTAACATAAGATTAGCTTCAAAATCAAGTGTATATTATACATAGAGTCACATATGTGACGTGGGGAGCTTACCCCTTAAACATAACTAAT
>NBMI01000149.1 GCA_002085445.1 Candidatus Parabeggiatoa sp. nov. 2 | reverse complement strand
TAGAGTTGTTGCAAATTAAGCCATGAGCTAAAGCTCATGGCTTAAAGCTCAAGTACCCTAAAGGGCACTAAAACAAAATAATATTATGTAATACAATAACTTATGATATTTTAATCACAAATAATAAACATCGGTACTTTTCATTCATGAGTCGGCTTGAGCCTCCTATCGCTTTTAGCCAGTAGCTATAGCTCATGGCGATTTAATTTGCAACAACCCTATTGAGGAACGCAGCGAAGGCTCATAAACCCTTCGCTATTCGCAATTTGCGAATAGCCATTTTTGATGAGCCTTCGCCACGAGGCTCTATTTTCATATTAAATATTTTGGGGGCCAAAAACCGATGCAGTATGCAGAACGAAGAGCTTTATCCCAAGTATTTTTCTGAACAACTATAGCACTTACGCATTGACAAATTAAATTGAGTTCACTACAGAAATTGATTTCGCAAGCCACCATTCATTCGTAACGATCACTTTTATACCAATGAAAAATGTTATCAGTGAGAAGTTTAAGTGAGAAGTTTAATAAAAATGAAAAATCGTTTGTCAATAACTCATTTTATAAATAATTCAATCACTTAACTAAGCCTTTTCCTTTTCACGGTTTTAAAGTACGTTCCGTATAACTCTTAACTCCCCCGAAGTACGCTTCATCTATCTGTGTGCAGTGAACAGTGAAAACTGGAAACCTCAACAAATATTGTATTATGCCCTAACTGATTTGATAATTCATGCAGACTCCCCCCATTCCCCTCTCATTAATAATTAGCTTATGTAACAATTAATTATTAATTATTAGAAAGGTTAGGGGGGTTAGGACGTGGGCAGGTGAAAATTGTGTTTCAGGCAAAAGTTTCGCAGAGCGAATTTTGCCTGAAATTGTGAATTGTGAATTGTTAATTGTTAATTTTTTTATGGTTATTTAAGTAACGATTTTTAGATAACAATTTTTCAATGCGGAATAAAAACGGGATCAGTTTTTGGGCAAAAATCACCTGATTTTCACCACCCCAGTTAGGACGTAACTTATGATGACTCAACCTGCCGACTGTGATGTATTGATTATCGGCAGCGGTGCCGCTGGCCTCTCTGCCGCGTTGGAATTGGCGAAACAAGCCAAAGTTGTCGTGTTATCAAAAGCCACCCTTGAATCCTGTAACACCCAATATGCCCAAGGTGGAATTTCTGCGGTACTAAGCGAAGAGGACTCGCTGGATTCACATGTTGAAGATACGCTTAATGCCGGCGCTGGATTATGTGATCCCGATATTGTCAATTTCACCGTATCACAAGGCCCAGAACGGATTGCTTGGCTGATTGAACAAGGGGTGCCCTTTACCCAAGTCTCTGATTCAGAAGGTCACAATTCTTATCATCTGACTCGTGAAGGCGGACATAGCCATCGTCGCGTAATACATGTCGAAGATGCCACTGGGCGAGCTCTCGTCTCAACCTTGTCGGCCAAAGTCAATGCCCATCCCAATATCCGCTTGCTAGAACACCACATTGCGATTGACTTGATTACCGGCACCAAACTGGGCCTGTCCACGTCACGCTGTTTGGGGGCGTATGTGTTAAATCTCAAAACGGGCAAAGTCACTGTTCTAAGCGCCCGTTTTGTCGTCCTAGCCACCTGTGGTGCGAGTAAAGCCTATTTGTACACCAGTAATCCTGATGTGGCAACGGGCGATGGCATTGCCATGGCATGGCGTGCAGGCTGCCGCGTAGCCAATATGGAATTTATCCAATTTCATCCTACTTGTTTATATCATCCCGAGGCCAAATCTTTTTTAATCAGCGAAGCCGTGCGTGGGGAAGGCGGGAAATTGCTGTTAGCTGACGGCAGTTCCTTTATGAGTCGTTTCTCCTCGCGCGAAGAACTGGCACGCGAGTGATATTGTAGCACGGGCCATTGACCATGAAATGAAACGTTTAGGCTGCGATTGCGTATTTCTCGACATCAGTCACAAACCCGCGCGTTTTACCAAAGAGCATTTCCCCAATATTTATCACCGCTGTCTCGAACTTGGCTATGACATAACCAACCAACCCATTCCGGTTGTCCCCGCCGCTCACTACACCTGTGGTGGTGTGATAACGGATCGGCATGGACAAACCGATGTTGAAGGCCTGTACGCCGCTGGCGAAGTCGCATTTACCGGCCTACACGGGGCTAATCGTATGGCGAGCAATTCATTGCTGGAATGTTTAGTGTTTGCCCATTCGGCAAGCCTTGATATTCTTGCCCAATTGACAGAAATTCCCCCACATCCACCCCTACCCGCGTGGGATGAAAGCCGTGTCACAGATTCTGACGAAGAAGTGGTAGTCTCACATAACTGGGACGAATTGCGCCGCTTTTTATGGGATTATGTGGGTATTGTGCGTACTACCAAACGTTTGCAACGCGCTAAACGTCGTGTCGATTTATTGCGCAGCGAAATTCACGAATATTACAGCAACTTCCGCGTCAGCAATGATTTGGTTGAATTACGCAACCTCACTGAAGTGGCCGATTTAATCATTCGCTCTGCACAACTTCGACATGAGAGCCGAGGATTGCACTATACCCTTGATTATCCAGAAAAAAGTCCTAAAGCACAAAACACAGTGCTTACGCCTCAAATTGGTAATTGGTAATTGGTTTCCTCGGAATCAGTTTTTACTAGAAAAATTTTTACCGAGGCAAAAGTGGCCCGTTTGTAGTAGGCGATTTATCGCCTCACGCGCAGTCGTCGTTTGGCCGCCGCCGCGGGAGTTAGTTTGGCCCCAGTAGTGATACGTGAGCCCCTGTTATTGACCTATTTTTTTAGGGTTATTTGGAATATCGATTTTGAGGGCCATAAAATAGGTTTTCAAATTAAGTTATGGCCCTCTGTCGCGCTTCATTATTATACTTTTTGTAGGTGTTTTGTTGCTTAACTTAATGGCAGTGACCCCTAAACCTGGGGTGTTAAATATGAGCCATTTTTGTCACTTTTTTTTCACCCTAGATTGGATTTGTATCTTGGCTCCAAAATGGAATAAAAATAGAGTGAAAAATAAACCAATAAATTGACTTCTATTTCACACCCCACCCCTAACCCCTCTCAAGAGGGGAATAAAATCCATTTAAAATCCGAATTCTTAACCGCGCAAAGTCTAATTCCCAAAATAAATATTTATCTGAAAAACGAGATCTTTTCAGAAAAATAATTTCAAAACAGCCAACTGAAAGCGAAAGTCCCCTAAAGGGGGCTCAATAATTATCCTAAAATCTATGTAACACATCAATAGGATTTCTTTAACCCGTTTTGACTAGGATTCTGTGGTTTTTTGAATTTTGATAGAAAAAACCAAGGTTTGTTGCGCTGGTGATTCGAGAAGTATTGATAACAATTACCCATTACCAATGACCATAAGACTTACGCACTCATGCAACTTACAAATTTATTTTATGTTAAAAACTTTCAAAATAAATGCATTGGCCTTTTAGAAGTAACTAACTTTATCAGCAAAACAATTCAAGAAAAATATTTTGCATCGACAGGCTAAAGTTTTCCCAGCAAAATGTTAAAAAACTTTTGCATGGAATTGTGCACACTAAATTTCTTTTGTCTGTCAGTCACTCACTCAATGCGTAAGTCCTAGATCATTACGAATGAAAAATGAAAATTGAACTTTGGCTGACTAAATCACTGACAATGGCGATGATTTAATAAGTACCCGTTCACAAGTTTTCCAACGTTTGATATTGAACGATTTGCGGCTAGGCAGTGACAAAATACCAAAGCATAAGTGAACCGGTACTTAACCCATTGATTTATATATGACTCAATTTAACCCGACCGTCGCATTACCAATTACCCATTCGCGGCTAATAGCATAAAAACTTTAGCCGCGGCGAAATTTTTTGTTAAAAAACGAAACCAATTACCCATTACCAAAGGAATCTGAGATGTTTGACTACAGTCCCTCTCCTACATTACTTACTGATCGTATCATTCTTGTTACGGGTGCTGGTGATGGTATTGGTCGTGCAGCGGCGAAAAGCTTTGCCGCACACGGCGCAACAGTCATTTTACTGGGGCGCACCATCAGGAAATTAGAAGCCGTCTACGATGAAATTGAACAAGCCGGATATTCACAACCGGCAATTTATCCAATGAATCTTGAAACGGCCAGTCCCAATGATTATGAAAACCTTAGCGATACCTTAGAAACAGAGTTCGGGCAACTTTCTGGTTTGCTACACAATGCTGGCCTCTTGGGGACACTCACACCGCTAGAACACTATGATGTTAAGCTGTGGTATCAAGTCATGCAGGTCAACCTCAATGCCCCGTTTTTACTCACTCAGACGTGTTTAGGACTGATGAAACGTGCCCATGATGCCTCCATCGTGTTTACGATCGCCGATGTAGGGCGCAAAGGACGGGCTTATTGGGGCGCATACTCAGTTTCAAAATTCGCTATCGAGGGAATGATGCAAGTCTTGGCCGATGAACTCGAAGCCAATACGACTATTCGAGTCAATAGCATCAACCCCGGGGCGGTGCGGACGGCCATGCGGACGGCTGCCTACCCGGGAAAAGACCCGATGACTGTCCCGCCGCCAGAGGCGATCATGCCTTTATATCTTTATTTGATGGGACCCGATAGCCGTGAAGTTAATGGTCAGACATTGTCAGTGAACAGTAATAAGTTATCAGTGAACAAACTGGCTTGACCACAAATATACTAATTAAAAATTAAAAATGACTCAATTAATGATAAGTAGATAATTTGGCTAGGAATTTTATGACCAGTTCCTACAAGTCATTTTCACGGATTTTTCGTTAAGTTCCGTATAAACGAGTATTTAACGAGTATTTCCCCCTTTGATTGAAAAAGGGGATCCAAAGGAATTTAAAAACCTCAAATACCAAACCAATTAGGTTTGGGCACTTGATAACTGATAACTGAATCAAGTGGTTTGAGAGGGTTCGGCGCTATTGGCATCAGAACGTTTGCGACGGCGTCTTTGGCGTACATAAGTACTGGAACGGCTACCATTGTCCGTTTTTTTCGACGTTTCCGCTGACAAGTCGGAGGTATCTGTCGATTGTGTAGGCGCTTTTGAGGAACTGCGTGAACGTTTTTGTTTGGTGGCCGATTTGCCCCGCCGAGACTTCTGTGTGGGCGGTCTTGGTGCCGAAGTCTTTGGAGAATGGCCTTTACGAAACAGTTTGCTCCATAAACGTTTTATAAATCCAGCTTCTCGCTTCACCTGTTTTGGTGCTAACACGGGGGGTGGAGTATATACCACTCCTTTGACGGCCGGTTCTTCTTGAGGCCCCGGTTGGGGAGGGGTACTATAATTCTCAAGCGCCGGTTCTTGGGGCGAGGTGATAAGTTGATAACTCGCTTTGTTACTAGCGAGTTCCTTTTTATCATCCTCTCGCACACGTTGCATTTTATACTTGGGCGTTTGGATGTTGGGATTGGGTATCAGCACAATATCGATTTGCTGGCGATCTTCAATTTCTAGTATCGCCGGTCGTTTCTCATTGAGCAGGTATGTTGCAACCTCCACCGGCACTTGTGCGATGATTTTGGCCGTTTTTTCCTTCATCGCTTCCTCTTCCATTAAGCGCAGGATGGACAGCGATAAGGAATCGACACTGCGAATGCTGCCTTGTCCACTGCAACGTGGACAAACGGTCTGACTGGATTCACCGAGTGAGGGGCGTATACGTTGCCGCGACATTTCTAATAAACCAAACCGCGAAATCCGTCCGACTTGTACCCGCGCCCTATCCACTTTCAGCGCCTCTTTGATGCGACTTTCAACTTCACGCTGATTTTTATGACTGAGCATGTCGATAAAATCTATCACCACCAAACCGCCTAAATCGCGCAAGCGTAATTGCCGAGCAATTTCATCAACCGCTTCAAGATTGGTAGTGAGCGCGGTTTCTTCTATATCAACGCCCTTGGTGGCACGCGCCGAGTTAATGTCTATCGACAGCAAGGCCTCCGTATGATCAAGTACGATGGCGCCCCCGGAAGGTAATTTGACTTCGCGTTGAAAGGCCGTTTCAATTTGACTTTCGATTTGATAGCGCGTAAACAGCGGCACTTTGTCCTGATAAAGTTTGACCTTATTGAGATGCTGCGGCATTACCTGCCGCATGAATCCACAGGCTTCTTCGTAAATCTCTTTGTCATCAACTAGGATTTCACTGATGTCTTCGCGCAGATAATCGCGGATGGCGCGAATAATCACATTACTTTCCTGATAGATCAGAAAATGTGCTGGAGATTGTTGTGCAGAAGATTCTATGGCTTGCCATAACTGCAAGAGATACTCTAAATCCCATTGGAGTTCTTCAGCCGTTTTATTGACACCGGCAGTACGCAATATCAATCCCATGCCCGGGGGTATTTCTAGGGCACTCAAAGCTTCCCGTGCTTCACTACGATCTTCACCTTCAATACGGCGTGATACCCCACCAGCTCGCGGATTATTAGGCATCAACACGAGATATCGCCCCGCTAAACTGATAAAGGTCGTCAAGGCGGCACCTTTATTGCCGCGTTCTTCCTTGTCTACCTGTACAATGACTTCCTGTCCGACCGAGAGTACGTCCTTGATGCCGCGGCGTACTGGTGCCTCTTCGCTGGATTCACTGGACGCATCGGGGGTAGCCGGCGAGGTTTGAAAATAACTGCGGACAACATCTTTGAGCGGCAAAAAGCCATGCCTTTCGGCACCAAAATCAACAAAAGCGGCTTCCAGACTGGGTTCTAAGCGAGTGATTTTACCTTTGTAGATGTTAGATTTCGTTTGTTTGCGTCCCGCCGTTTCGATGTCAAAGTCATATAATTTTTGACCATCGACCATAGCGACACGCAACTCTTCTGGTTGGGTAGCATTAATTAATATTCTCTTCATTGAAGTTAATCCTTATCCTTGATTGGTAGCGTTCAACCGATTGATTGAAGGGGCTAGGGCTAGGGGAAAGGGGCTAGGTTTCTCCTTGGATTGATCCCCTTTTCAGGATCGGGAGCGCTGTTGTAAGTACTTGAGCCTAATTAATCGGGTATTTATCCACCGACGTTTCGTAAAGAAACTTGGGATCGATCCTCAAATAAAATACCAGAAAATATTTGCACAGGTACTTACCGTGTTCGGCATGGCAGACAACAAGTCAGGTGATTTAGCTGATAGCAATCGCCTCAATTCACTCTCAATAACAATAGGTTATTTTTAGGCTGATTTGAAAGAGTCATCGCCTGGGGGTAGCGTGTTTCGCTTTTCCACCTGTTCGTCAAGCGTATCGATGCGGCTTTGAGCAAATCAGCGGTGAAACCTAAGTATGTAACTATTTGTTATTTAAAAACATTGAAGCCATTTTACCTGAGTATATATGTTGTTTTGCTTGGGCGATGTATGCACAAGGTGTACCATGCACGGCGATGTGACAGAGTGTGTAGTCGAATCGAGGCTTTGGAAATTGCTGTCCGAGTGTGGTGTGGTTTTCTGGAACTGCTACTTTATTTGTGAGCCTAAAAATCGCTCACGGTTCAATTCACGTATCGGGAAAGCTGGTTGCTACCAGAAGTGCTTCTAGCAACATTGCCGTCTTGTCCCCGTGCGTGACTTCCCGGTTAGCCCCCGGTAGTGAACTCGGTTATGCGAGAAGACGAATGCCTTCTCGTTCAATATTTATTGCCGCGTTCAAATCACGATCAACTTCAAAACCACATTCACCACAATGGTAAACCCGTTCTGACAACTGAAGAAACATTTTTTTGTGACCACAGTAAGAACCGCGTTTTTGAAGAAGGAAACCACTGATCAACTAACTAAATTCCGTTTCCAAAAAGGGCGTGTTTATACTCAAGTTGCCGTTTAAATTCATAGAAACCCATATCGCTATGATTTTTCATCATTCCCGTACTATTAAGGCAAATTATCTTAAAGCCTTGGCAAAGGCGATGAGTCAGCTTATGTAGACCATCTTGACGGATACTTAAGATGCGGTTCTTCATTTTTTGCCGAGCGTACCGTTTTGAACCCTTGGTACATTTAACCAAGTGTCGTTGCATTATCGTCGCATAGCGAAGTTACTTCGTTTCGTGCGAGTTTTAGACTGAGTTTCTTTAATGGTTTCCCGCCTTCTATCGTTTCGCCATTATAAAGCGTCGCTAAGTTTTTCACGCCTAAATCAACATCGACAACATCAGCTTGGTTCTCGCTCACTTTGACGGGTGTTGTTTCCATTTGGACGTGAATGCTAACGAACCACTTATTAGCCACACGAGACACCGTTGCGGAAAGGATTTTTCCAGAAAAACGCAATGATGATCTCGCTTCGCTCGTTACTTCGTTTCTGTCAACTTTACCCAACCTAGCTTGGGAATCTTAATAGATCGATTTTCAGCATTTGACAAATAAAAAGAATCACGCTTTGGATACCTACCTTGCCCTTTGAAAAAACGTTTAAAGGCGTTACCTAAATCACCAAAAGCTTGCTCAGCGGCACACTTAGTGACATTAAACACCCAAGGAAATTCAACCGGCTTAATGGCATTGAAAGCTTTCTTAATTTGAAGAACCGTCGGCTTTTTGCCAGCCTCGTATTGCTTTTTCCACTCATCCAATCCCCAGTTATAAGCAAATCGAGCCGTTCCACAAGCTTGCCTAAAATACTGTTCGGGCGATACGGTTGGATTCTTTTTCTTCCTTTTGTGACTTAATACAAACATCTTTTTAACTTTGCAAATTGTCGTGGTTTATATATACTCACCATGAACACATTATAGGCAATATGAGTACACAATCAACTCTCCATTTTTCTGGACTCTTTGTCTTGGTGTGATATTCGATTGTCACCACAACGGACTGTGTACAAAGACTTTTCTAAAAGTGGATATGAAAGCTTCTCGTTATGAGGGTGGTGCTACAATAAATGACAAAATCAATTGATTAATTTTTATTCGTCTAGTCTTTTATTGGCGTGTCAAATTGGAATTGACGAACTTGACTTATGTAACGTTAATGCGATATTAAGTTTTGAATTGATTTATGTAAATTCAGTGAGTTATAAAACAGTCATCACCGAGGGTTATTTAGCAAGTATCTGTTAATTTTTAAGGGTTGAAATTTTTCATCATTGTTATTGAGCCACTGTCGTAAAAATACCTTGGCAAAACATTTGGGCATATCCACGTAAGTTCCCCCCTTTTCACAATCAATCATAACGTGATTCATTGCCCATAGTTCGCTGGTTTATATCACTATAAAAACAATAAATGAAATTTTATGCGCCCATTTTATGAAGGCAATCAAGCTTTGCTTATATCTATAAATCAGTGATTTTTAAGAGTATCATTTTAGGTTCTCGGATAAAAATGGGCGAACCGAGAGTCATTGTGTTCACAATCTCTTTCCTGAGTCACAGATTTAACACCCTACACGCCCCCCTTTTTCAAAGACTTGCCACATTTTTGATCGCACCCTCTCGTTTCGAGCAACTATAACAGTGTTAGACTTTGCTCTCAAACTGCTATAATTGTTACTATGAATTCATCTACTTTCCTTGGCGAAGTGACTTATTTGGAAATTTCGGCGGCAAAGGCAGGGCAACGATAATTTTTTGCATACCCACCTCAAAGGTGTGCCTAGAAGTCATATCTATCGGATTTTGCGTACCGGAGAAGTGCGTATCAACAAAGGTCGTGTTAAACCCACCTACCGGTTAACGGTGGGCGATGTGTTGCGTCTGCCGCCCGTGCAATACCAACCAAATAACCCAAATGTGCCGAGCGCGAATCGCCGCAAAGAATTGGCAAACGCCATTTTGTACGAAGATGCTCGGATGTTAATCCTCAACAAACCGGCGGGCATGGCCGTGCATGGGGGTAGCGGCCTGTCAGGTGGCGTGATTGAAGGTTTGCGTGCCTTGTATCCCAATGCTCCTTACTTGGAACTCGTTCACCGTTTGGATCGTGATACCTCTGGCTGCTTGATGATTGCGAAAAAACGTAGCATGTTGCGGCGCTTGCATGAGTTGCTACGCAAAAATGGAATACACAAACAGTATTTCGCCTTGGTGCAAGGGCGTTGGAATAAACAAAGAACAAAGGTTGAGGCACCGCTTAAAAAAAATTTTTTACAATCGGGAGAACGTCTGGTGCGTGTGAGTGCCGACGGCAAACCAGCCACTAGTCAGTTTAGCATTGAACGACAATTTGCAACAACGACTTTGTTGCGTGTGCAACCCTTGACGGGGCGTACCCATCAAATTCGTGTGCATGCGGCGTCTGAAGGACATCCGATTGCCGGTGATAGCAAATACGGTGATGACAAATTTAACCAACAAATGCGCTATTACACGCTCAAGCGTTTATTTTTACATGCAGAAAAATTGGAGATTCACTTGCACGATATCAACTATCGCGTCACCGCATACGCCCCTTTACCGGCCGCCTTGCAACAGGTTTTAAATCGCTTGGAGACAGCATAGTCGAATAGATATACTAACATCGTCACCATAGTAGCTCTTTCACCACCCCTCTGAGGCGCACCGAAGTCCGAGGGTGCGTTCCCTCTCCCCGGTGGAGAGAGGATGATGGGAAAAAAACGAGGGGCGGTGTGCAGTATATACTAATGAAAAATGAAAAATGAAAAATGAAAACGGATTAAATCAATGATAAGTAGATAATTTGGCTAGGAATTTAATTTTTAGTTTGCCTGTTGTCATTTTCACCGATTTGAAGTACGTTCCGTATATAGTGATCCTAAATGATTCGTGAAAAAATCGTAACAAAGCGTTTAAATTCGTGGGGACAATTTTACAATTTATTTAGATGCCTATATGTTGCTTTTGTCCGCTTTTTTCACCCATCCTATCACTAAAGTTCGATGGCGTATTCGGGGGAATCGGGAGGAAAAGTCAAATTTCGCAACGATTAACCGGCAATGGGCCATGAACAATGGGAACCATTTACCAATTACAAATTACCACCAATTACCAAACCTTGTAGGATGAAATACTATGTCAGAGACACACATCGAAGAGCCACCACCGGCCAAACAGAAAACGCCCCGCGCGCCCTCAACTTGGTCAGGAATGTCATCGGATGATAACTGGGAACGCGATATTTTAAACCGTCTCGCCTTTGCTACCCTCAATGAACAGCGGCGAACCCGGCGGTGGCGCATTTTTTTTATGCTTTTGTTGTTTATATATTTGTTTCTTGTTTATGCAACTGCCCTAGAGCCGGATTGGTATCGGAGCCTCGTCGATGAGGATTTTGATACCGCAAGCAGTGATAAACATACCGCACTCATTGAAGTGCGAGGTGTCATTGCGCCCGAAGCTGAGGCGAGTGCTGACAAAATCGTTTCTGGCCTGCGTAATGCATTTGAAGACAAAAAGACGGCGGGGGTTATTATCCGCATTAACAGTCCGGGGGGGAGTCCTGTGCAAGCCGGCTACATCAATGACGAAATCAGACGCTTGCGGGAAAAACACCCAGACATTAGGGTGTATGCCGTAGCAACGGATATTTGCGCGTCTGGCGGCTACTATATCGCCGCGGCGGCCGACGAAATTTATGCCGATAAAGCCAGCGTCATTGGTTCAATTGGCGTATTAATGAACGGCTTTGGCTTTGTTGAAGCCATGAACAAATTGGGGATAGAACGCCGATTGCTTACCGCCGGCGAACACAAGGGATTTTTAGATCCGTTTTCACCCATGAAAGAAGAAAATGTCAACCACATTAAAGGTGTGCTTAAGGCTATCCATGAGCAGTTTATCAAACAGGTGAAACTAGGGCGCGAAAAGAGTTTAAAAGCCAAAGGAAAGGTAGACCTTTTAGAAAATCCCCAACTTTTTTCGGGGCTAGTGTGGACTGGCGAACAAGCGGTAGAACTCGGCTTAGTGGATGCCTTGGGTAGCAGCAGCTATGTTGCTCGCGAAATCATCAAGGTTAAAAAGAATCATCAAGGTTAAAAAGATCAAGGATTTTACCCCTAAACCGAATTATTTTGAAAGCTTCGCTGAACGCTTGGGGGCTGCGATGGCGAAAACACTGTCGGGGCAATTTTCGCAGGGTAGTGCTACTATTCAATGATATAGGGAAAGAAAAACCGGGCCTCGTCAAACTATGATGTAACTTATTGATTATACTTGTCCCTTAATAAGCAAAGTCGTTGATTTCATTAACTATTCATATTAATGTTTTCAAGGGTTTACGTTTATTTAGGGACAAGTCTATTTAATATAAGTGTTTTTTGTGAATAATCAATGAGTTCATTCAGAATGACTCCTTCATTACGAATTACCAATTCTCTTCAGTCCGTTTTTTTTTTAATTGTTTTGCCTCGAAACCAATTCGCGGCATTGGGCTCGAAACCAATTTAATTTTTTAGGCTAAGCCTAAAAACCCCAACACACCGCCAATCCCTCTATCGATGTGACTCAAACCTCAGTAAGTCCCCTTAAAAGAGAGAGGGGATGCCTCAATGCCATTAAGTAGAAATCTCCGTTCTGCGTGAGCGAAAAAGAAATCTCCGTTCTGCGTGAGCGAAAACCTTAAGCATTGGGGATGCCTCAATGCCATTAAGTTAAGATATAACCTATTGATTTTTAATCAAATTTTGTGTGTGTTAGGGTGGGGTACCCGATTTTTTACTTTCAATAAAAACAATGACT
>NBMI01000148.1 GCA_002085445.1 Candidatus Parabeggiatoa sp. nov. 2 | reverse complement strand
GAATTGATTATCTCTTTGACACCAAACAACCACTGTTCACAAACAACCCATAAAACCATCTATCGCGACTGACTCTAATCGCCCTAGACACCCTCCGTTTAATCTGCAAAACCTCGTTCTTCGCTCTGCGAGATCATCCGCTGTACTAGATAGAGACAGAACGAGAAACAGACAGAACGGGCAGGCAGTTATCAAAACACCCGCCCGATTGGGTTTTGGTTTGAGTAGGTGGTGGGTTTCGCTTTCGCTCTACTACCCACCCTACGCTCGCTCGCTACTTACTGGGCGGTGGAATATATTGCTTTTCGCCCATATAAGCACCAACGGTGATTAATGCGGCTGGAAGCATGTATGGTACGTTTAGAAAGTTACGAAGCAGATCAGATCGAAATGTCATAGCAACCTGCATAAAGTCGTGCATCCCCGAGGTAGCATTCATAAACGGAACGTATCGAGCTATAGAATCGGTGACTGGTTGCCCTTCATGCAACCATCCAACTTTACCATCTCCACCTTGTATTCCAAAGTTAAGAGAGCCATTTGTTGGTAAATCCCATTTACCTTTAGTCGGATCCGCTGTTTTTCCTATCCCCAACAGTCTAGGAGATTCTCCCACCAAACGACCATAGAGGTAATTAAGTGTGCCGGTAGCAACAGACCATATAAAACCACGCTCAAACTTTCCACCCAGGGCCAAACTTGATAAACCAGTTACCACACCATTGGCAACTATTTTTGCAACACGAGCTGCTTTACCAAATAGTTGAACACCTGCTGCACCTTCTGCGAATAAACTATTAACTCCATAGGTTGTTAGGCCAGCAGTAACTCCGCCAATTACAGCACCTTTCAATCCTGCCTTTAGAGCATCTCCAATACTTCCACCTCCTAGCATTGTCCCAGCAAATGCAGAACCAAACCCAAAGCCGGTGCCTGACAAAACAGCCCCTACAAAACCGGAAGCGAGCCCACCTGTCACTACACCTAATGCAATTCCAGCCACCGTAGCCACAATCGGCTTCCAATACTTCTTAACAAACTTCCCTACCGCCTTAACTGCTTTTTTAATCCCATTCCAAAGCTTCTTTAAGAAGAAGCCACTCGGATCAACAAGCGATAGCGGATTATTCATCACATAGCTATAGCGATTCAGGCTTTGGCTAAACGTCGGTGCTTGTACAAATGGATCAGCACTCAGGAAGCGGCCTATCACTGGATCATAAAGCCGTCCATTGGTATGGATCAGTTGCACTTCGTCTAGGTGTTCATGCCCTGTGAAGCCTCTGGATGTGGTTAACCCGGTGTTGTTGAGGATGAGTTCACCCAGTTGCGCGTCGGTTAGGGTATTCCAACTGTCGGGATGGCGACGTTGGCCCCACGCATCAAAGCTGAAGCTTTCTACCGGTTGGCCGTCTTTTTCAGTGATCGCGTCAATAGAGCCTAAGTGGTCTTTGTGCAGGTAGCGCGTTTCTTCGGCAATGCCATGATTTTTCTGAATGTGTACCGCGATGCTTTCGCCACCGGCAAACAGATAGTGGGTGTCTTTGACCCAGTTTTGGTCTACTTCGCGCTCCATTAGGCCGCCACTAATATAGGTTGTGGTGGTGGTTTGGCCCGCTTTGGTGACTTTCTGCTGGTAGCGGCTGTAATTGGGGCCATATTCAAATTCAAGGCTGGTGTTGCCTTGACTAATACGGCGCGGTTTATTGAATGAGGTGTACTCAATCTGTTGCCCAGTGGCACTGCTAGTGATGCGGTTACCATTCGCATCATAAGTGTATTGGCTGCTTTTCAGTCCACTGATGGAAGTCACCGCATGAGGCCCAGCACCGTTTTCGCCATACGTGTAGCTACCCACATCGGATTTGGAGGTAATATTACCCAGCGCATCGTAGGTGATGGTGGTGCTGTACACGCCTTGGACGGCCGTTTGGGTTAGGCGGTTGAGGCCGTCATATTGGAACGTTTCAACCAAATGGCGATTTGTGCGTTGAGTCAGGTTGCCGAGCTTATCAAAGGTATAGGCTAAGTTCTGAATCACACCGCCGCCAGTTTGAATGGACTGAATACGGCCAGTTGTTGGCGTATAGACTTTATCAGTCACTAAGCCATTGCCTAACGCGACTTGCTCGAGTTGGCCTCGCGCATTCAGACGTTTGGCTTGCCAAAGCGGTTGGTTGTCACTGGCACGCTGGACGTCGGCCAAATAGCCGTGTTCATTGTACGTGTTTTGTACTGCCAAGCTCGTCGGATAGGTAAGACTCTCAACGCGGCCGTATTGGTCATAAACAGTACTGACAAAGTAGTTTTGTCCATTCAACTGGGTGTGCGTTTCGGCCATCCGACCCAAGCCGTTGTAGCGGTAGCTTTCTTGATAGCCATTGGGGCCTGTCACGGCGGCCAGTTTGCCAATGCCTTTGGGCTGAGTGTCATACGTCCAAGTACTCATCCCTTCTGGCTCTTGTCGCTGAACCATGCGGCCGAGCCGATCGTATTGCATCGAAACCGTTTGGGCTTTGGCATCGGTTTGGGAAACCAGTTCTCCGAGTGCATTGTAGACATAACGGGTTTGGCCGGTGTCCGCGTCATACATCCGAGTCTTTTGGCCCCGAATGTTGTACTGCATTTGGGTCACATTGCCGGCCGAATCGCGTAGTTCAAGCAGATTATTAAAGCCATCGTAAACGTAGGTGATGGCGTTGTTCAGAAATTAGTGACTTCTTTTGAGCGTTCTTGGGCATCTTTGATTAACGCTTTCAGGTTAATCTGCATATTCGGCAAGGGTTTGACACTTTTCGCTACGGTAACGACTCCCGATTGATTACGCTCAATCGTCACCGCTTTTGCCTGTGACTCAGGGCTATAAACGCTATCTTATTGATATTGCTAAATAAGATATTGAATAGTCGCAATGGCTTCAATGCCTTGCTGTTCATCTTGATAAGCAAATTGTCCAAATTGTTGACAGACTTCTAACGGTAATTGCATTTTTAATCTCCAAAAAGTGTCATAAAACTTCGGATCGTTAACTCAAATGACAGAAAAAGCACTAAACAGCTTCACTATTTCTGCCTTAAGTGCTGCCATTGCATTGTCAATAGTCTGACAGGGTTCTGTATTGAGTAAATGGGCATCACCAACATCAGCACTTGACCAAAAGTAGCATGGTTGCCCTATCGTTAAATATCCGTACCAGTTTTCTTGGTTTGTATCAAATGTGATAAAAAAGTGTCGCGGCATGTCGTCTTCTGGATTAGGAACAAATTGCCCCCATAATGAAAATCCAAAGTAGTTTTCGTTTTTCTCGTTGTTGTATTCCCAATCAGTAAAGTTAGGGAAAGTCGTTTTAGCTTGTTCTATAACTTGTTGAATCTCAGGTTCTGTTAGTAGCAAGTGCTTACTCCTCTATGTTTAGTTAGATACCGGGGTTGCCCTATAGTCAGAGCAGCCATGCGTAAACGAGTCGTCAGTTTACGACTTAGAACATAGCGCATAGTTGTAACTCATTACCAGTCACTACAAGGATTGTATATAAAAAAGGATTAAAATCAAAACCAGTCACTACAAGGATTGTATATAAAAAAGGATTAAGAGTCAGACATAACGAAAATCTAATCCGTATCGATTATACAATCCCTGTAGTTATCATTCTTCAAACCACTTTAAACTCTCCTGCTGTGCGATGCCTTCAAGGATAGCGGTAATAATCGGTGCATCATAATGAGTCAACGGCTCACACAATTTATCCTTTTCTCTTTAATTGTCTGAATCAGAATTGACAGAATTTAAGAATTTACAGAATGAAAACCAAACCAACCATAACTGGTTTTGACTTTTTTCTCTTTAATTGTCTGAATCAGAATTGACAGAATTTACAGAATGTAAACCAAACCAACCATAACTTGTTTTGACTTTGATTTTATTCTGAAAATTATGATTCAGACATTCTCAAACCACTTCAAACTCTCCGGCTGTTCAATCCCTTCAAGGATAGCGGTAATAATCGGTGCTTCTTGATAATCCAACGGTTCACACAATTTATCTACATCTCTTTCGCCTTTTAAAATCTGAATAATGGCGTTTACTGTATCTTGATTTACCATTTTAAGCATTTCTAAAACGGGTTCTAATTTCTCCTTACAGGCTTTACCATTAATAACAACTGCCACAATCCCTAAAATCAAAGGCGCATATTGTCGCAAATCATATTTCATCCCATGAAAATTAGTATAGGTTTCACGGGCTAAACGGCGATATTTTTTTGCTTTCTCTGCGTTTCCTTCTTTGTCTGCAATTTGTGCCAAAACATGATAAGTTTTCCAAATTTGCGCCGTTGCCGGGTCTAAAGTTTTAGAAATCGCTAAGGCTTGCTCGGCGAGTTGTTGGGATTCTGTTAAACAGTCAGATTGATTTTTCAGGAGGTTGGCAAGGTTATTCAATCTTTTAGACACGCCTAACATATCTCCCAATTGTTGACCAACTTCAATTACTTTTCGATACCAAGTTTCAGCTTCTTTCCATTTGCCCATGCCTTCCATCATACTAGCTAGTTGGCCCCAAGTCTGCGTTGCACTTTGTAAACTACCCTTTGTTTCTTGAATCTCAGCGGCTTGACGATAGGCGTGTTCGGCATTTTCCCATTGTTCTTTTGTTTGATCTACCATGCCCAATTGATGCCAAATAATTGCTTCACTAATCGGTTCTTTTAATTGCTGAAAAAGGCATAAGGCAGCTTGATACCGTTGTTGGGCATCAGATAATTCACCTTGTAATAGTGCCAAAGTGCCAAGTTGTCCTAATACAACCGCTTTACCTCTTTGCTCACCATTTTTTATCGCTAAACTTTGCTCATAAGCCGATTTCGCTTCTACATAACGTCCCATATCCGTCAGTACATCAGCTAAATCAGTGTATAATAATCCTGTTTGTCGTTGTACTCCCTTAGTTTGTTCCAATTGCGGGATAAGGTCTAAACCTTGTTGATAATAAGTGGCAGCTTGTTGCGCTTTTCCTTGAAACCTAAAATAACGTCCAAGATAACTCAGGGCGATACAACGTTCATAACTTACTGTAGAATCCAAACCACTTAGAACTCCTTCAAAAATAGTCGCCGCTTTGGCATATCGTCCTACACTATACAATTGTTTACCTAAATTGATTTCAGTTAAATACCATTCTCTACTGCCAACTTTCCTTGCTAACCTTGCCAATTGGTCATTTAGTGCTTTATAGTCACGTTGTAATCCAAAATAATTTAAAAATTCATTCACGTTATCTGCAAAATCTACTGCATAATCTGTTGTTCTTGTCAATGCGCCTTTGACCGCAAACAAAAAATTATTAAGTTCACATTTGAAAATAGCACTGCTTTCAATAGGGTTTTGGCGATTTTTATCCCACAAATAAAGTGATAATTCATAATACTGTTGCTGATGGCTTTGGTATAAGGCTTGTTGTCGTTTACTATCTAAATGTGACCATAAAATAGGGACTAAGATAGGGTGGAATTTGAAAAATGTAAAATTATTCGTTACTTTTTCAGGTTGAATTAAGCCAGTTGATACTAAAGCAGGAAGAAACTTTTTCCATTGTTCTTCTGAACGAGTAGTTAAAACTAAATTTACAAGCAAAGCCCCACCCTGAAACACACCCAACCTCGGCAACAACCGCCGCGATTCCTCATCCAACTGCTCAATCACTAACTGCAAAGTCGCCTCAATCGGATTATCAGGCAATTCAAGCATTAACTGATTTAAACGAGCCTCTAAATTCGCTAAATCCCCAGTTTCTAAAGAACGTGCCAATAAACCAATCGACAACGGATGAAACTGCACTTTAGCAAACCAACGCAACAACTCATCTGTTTGTAAACGCACCGGATTATCCGACAATACCAATAATTGTTCAAAATAATCCAAAGCATCCTTTTCATCCAAGCCTTCTAACTTCAATTGCCGAAAATTTTCACTATCCTTTTGATAAGCTTCATGCCCTAATTCCACTGGACGAGTCGTTATCAAAACACGGCTTTCACCCAATAATGACCATTGATGAGCAACCGTTAATAACTCCTTCAAAATGTCTTTTTTATCGGTAACGTACACTTCTAAATTATCCAAAATCAATAAGATACGCTGATTCTGCAACACCGCATTCGCCGCTGCCACATCCACTAAACTTTGCTCAACCACTGAACCCAACGTTGTCACCGCCCATTGCACCGCATCCTGCCCTTGATAACCCGAATAATCCACAAACACCGCCGCATCAAAGCGTCTGGTTTGCAATAACCAACGCCCCAACTCCTGAGCCAAAAACGTTTTGCCTTGCCCACTAAAACCACTCACCACGACACGCCGTACCCCATCGCCAAACCAATTCTCAATTTGCCACAACTCTTTACGCCGTCCCCAAAAACCCGCGTCTGGCAATACCGCTAAATTCTGCGGATGAGGTTTCGGGGATTCCAGTGTCATTCTCAAAACAAGGGGCGTGTCTTCACCCGCCTGATACAAGGTAGGTAAAAACCAATCACTCACTTCAATCACAACGCGCTCTTGCCCACGTTGCAAATCGCGGCGTTTTCTATCTTGCAATAAAGCCTGACGCGCCTTATCCAAAGCCATCCCGACACTTTCACCGGCAGCGATTTCCCGATAAAACTCGCCAAACAGCAATTCAGTTGCCCGCACCATCACTGAATAACTCATGGCTAGTACTGACGGCACACCGCTTGCCACCAAACCAACGGCGATACTCCCGATAGGTTCTTCATCAGTTTCCTCATCGTCATGCGCTACCATTGCCGATTGACAAGCCGATAACACCATCAAACGTACCGAGGATTTTGACAATAAATAGGATAACCAAGAGGTTGGCACATAAAACAAACCTCTGCCGTTTTTGCCATACTTGCCAGCCTGTTCAAATAACAAATAGCCAGTATTCGCGGCAATTTCCAAATCACGCAACTGTTTACGCAAACCTCGTGATACACCACTTAATTGCATAATCGTGGTTTGTGCAAACGTTGCCATAACTTTTCCAACGTTGCCGGCTGTAAAAATTCCACCGTGATAGCCGGATAATTTGCAATCGCTTTTAACACCGCTTGGGCATCGGTGCGTGGATTAATAAAACTGGTACCTTGCGGACGACTGATAACAAATAACATCCGCAAACGCGACTGACTCACATAAACCTGAAAAGTCGTTTTAGGTGAAATCCGCCGTAAAATAGTAATCGAAGGCTCAAACGCAAATAAAAACTGCCCGGCATCATGCAATAACTCCCACGGTAACGATAAAATTTCCGGGGTTTGGGCGGTAATGGTAACCAAATATTTATCACTGGGCGTATTGATGAACTGAGAAAATAATTGTTTCGCCACCGCACTATTAAATACCGCATCAAATAAGCTTTGCCCCCATTGCGATAATTGCACGGAGACGCGCTCGGCTTCTTGATCATCAATATCCATCACATACTGCACGGCATAGACTTCTAAATAATGCCGAATCGCCTCCCTATCTTGGGCGGTGAGTGGAATGGCAAAATCAACCGTCACTGGGGAATGTTGAGCAAAGTGAATGGTGACTTGCTGGGAGTTTTTGAAATGTAAATTGAGTTCTTGGGGCATAGTGGATACCTTGTTATAGTTCCTAGTAGGGTGGGCAACGTCTTTTGGTTGCCCACCACCACCGTATTTGATGTAAGGTGCAGGTGGGCAACGATAAACCGCGTTACCCACCCTACAATTCTAATTATCTTTTAAGACAACTTTCTCCGTCAAATAAATAACATCTTGCTGACGACTGACACAGTGCAAATCAACCAAATCTTCCAAAATATCATCCAGTTCATCTTCACTTAAACTGAAATGATAGTTGTCCCGCATTTTTGCCTGTAATTCCGACAACGGAATTTCCAACTGCAACTCACCACCACATAAGTGATGTAACGCGACTAAAACCCCAGCTTGTTCCTGTTTCAATTCAACCGTCGTCAAATTCACGGCAAATTTAATAAGATATAAAGCAGCACCAGTGTCTATTATCCACGAATCTGTGGTTAAAGGCCCACCAACCACAATGGTGCTGAAATTAACCGTTTCTTGTAAACGCAACAAAGTATCTTGAATTAACGCTTTCAGGTTAATCTGCACATTCGGCAACAGTTTGACGCTTTTCGCTACGGTAACGACTCCCGCTGGATCACGCACAATCGTCCCCGCTCTTGCATCTGAGTCATTGCCAGAAACGCTACCATCCTGATATTCCTCCATAAAACCTTGAATAGCCGCAATGGCTTCAACGCCTTTTTGTTTATCTTGAAAAGCAAACTGTCCAAATTGTTGACAGACTTCTAACGGTAATTGCATTTTTAATCTCCAAAAAGTGTCATAAAAATTTTCTTATCGTTCCCTTAGCCAAGGCGTGGGAACGCATTGCGCTTCGCTACGCGTCGCGTGTCGCTAAAACTCGTCCGTGATGAACATATCCAGAGAAATCCGATTTTTTTTAAAAATCGTATTTATTTTCAGTTAGAGAAATCCGAATTTTTTAAAAATTTCTGACCGTGCGCCGGCGTGGGAACGCGTTACGCGTAGCGAAGCGTCGCGTGTCGCCAAAAATCGTGATGAACATGTCCAAATTGAAATGAAACATCATCGCCCAAAGCAGCAAGCGTTGGACGGAAGTTAACCTTTGGACTCCACAGTTAAGCCTATATGAGGGCGCTGATTAGACTTGAAATAGGTTGGTATTCGATGCAACTATTTTGTATCGATGTGTTACTCAATATTGGTAATTGGTAATTGGTTAAAAGAGATTGGACAGTCGGTTGTCCATTCAGTTCAGAGATATCCAGAGATATCCAGAGATATCCAGAGATATCCAGAGAAATCCGATTTCTTACCGTGCGCCGGCGTTGGAACGCGTTGCGCGTAGCGAAGCGTCGCGTGTCGCCAAAAATCGTCCGTGATGAACATGGGGTTAAACTGATATTATCTCTTTCATGGATAGTATCCGTCACCTCACTAATTGAAATGTATGAGTCCTATATGTTTTAATAACGTGAGTTCGACTTTAAATCTCAATGGGTTATAAAATTAGTGGTGATATCAATTATTTAGTTATAATGACATCAGTAAATCAGTTAACAAAAAAACACCTAAGCTGTACTGTTTCATTCCAGTTGATGGCCCACAAATAAGGGTTATTCACGTATTAATGCTAAGGGTATCTCCATAAATAAAAATGTGTTTTTAATCAATTAATTGTAATCAACAACTTGATTAACATAAGATTTATATAACTTATTGAAAAGTCGAACTCAGGTTAATAAATTTAGCTCATGGAATCGTGATGTCAATAGGGCTTTTGTCCAAAGCGGCAAGCGTTGGACTCCATCGCCCAAGGCTTGACTATAGTTTTTCAGATAAATATTTCAAAACAGCCAATGTCTGAAAGCTTAAGTACCCTAAAGGGCACTAAATAATTATCTGAATATCTATAGTACTCTGTCAATGTTCTATTGATGGGTAACAGGTTTTAACTTGGCACTGCCAAACTAAAGTTTGGACTCTTGCCAAACTAATGTTTGGACTCCTGCCAAACTAAAGTTTGGACTCCTGCCAAACTAAAGTTTGGACTCTTGCCAAACTAAAGTTTGGACTCCTGCCAAACTCTCCTGAAGAACAAGGGGGCTAAAATGTTTGATCCAACTGAATACAATATTACCATTAGAAAAGTCATCATTGATGGCGAAAGTGTCTTTGAGGCAACCATCAAAGAATTGCCGGATGTTGCTGAATATGCGGACAGTTACAGTGAGGCTTATGAACTGGCAATCGACACCATCGAAACGGCCGCCGCGATGTTTGCACAAGCCGGTAAGCCTTTTCCATCACCCTATAAACAGGAACAAGATTACTGCGCTACACCCATACTTGGTTACACTTAAAATGGCCGTTGACGACTCCCATTTTTGGAAAAAAAACCTTTGCCAAAGGCATCCTTTTAAATCCGGAGAAATCCGATTTTTTGCAAAGGATTTCTTACGTTACGTCAAAATCGGATTTCTTTTCAGTTCGAGAATTCCAGTTGATGGCCCACAAATAAGGGTTATTCACGTATTAATGCTAAGGGTATCTCATAGAATAAAAATGTTTTTTTAATCAATTAATTGTAATCAACAACTTGATTAACATAAGATTTATATAACTTATTGAAAAGTCGAGCTCAGCTTAATAAATATAGCTCATGGAATCGTGATGTCAATAGGGCTTTTGTCCAAAGCTGAAGCTTTGGAGTCCAGTCAAGCCGATATGAGGGCGCTGATTATATTTTAAATAGGTTGGTATTCGATGCAACGATTTTGTATCGGGGTGTTGCTCAATATTGGTAATTGGTAATTGGTTAAAAGAGATTGGACAGTCGGTTGTCCATTCAGTTCAGAGAAATCCTATTTTTTGGAAAATAGGATTTTTCCCAACCTCACACTTACCTTTTAAAAAGTTTATGAATGGGTAGGTGAATATCCATCGCCTTATCTATGATCTCAATATTCACTTCAGTATCAACCTCAGCCGTATCCATACTAAACGTTTTGAAACGATTAGGCTGTGAATAGATAGTTGCCGCTTTGATCGCTGGCGTAATCAACCAGCATGATTTGACACCTAGCGCAAAATAGGCCTTAAATTTAGCTATAATGTCACTAATCCCTTGCCTTGGTGAAATAATTTCAATCGCTAACAAAGGCATGTCCAGCATTTTCAGATCATCATCATCATCATTAAAGCCCACACTACTTGGGTAAACACACACATCGGGTATGAGTTCATCTTTAGCCTTGAGACCAAATTGGCTTAAGTCTATCTGACTCGCATCCAAACTCAATTCAACAAACGGCGTGAATCTTTCATCATTGAATAACAAACTGGCTATCCGAGTTTGCACAAAACTATGGTTTCTTGATGGCATTTCACGCACCTCATCCTCTTGATATTCAATTTCTTTAAATTCTACCAACTCTGTCATGATTCACCTCTTATTGACCACTTCAGCTTTAATAAAGGTTTGACCACTAGGCAGTTCAAATGACTTAACTTTAAAGTCCTTTTATAAAACGACATCGATCTTGATTTGGAAACCTTGATAATTATTAACTATACGAAACGGACTTCAAATATGTGAAAATTAAAAAATGAACTTTTCAGATTGATTTAATCATTTTTAAGTTTTCATTAGTATAAATTATCACTGCGTTAAGTAGCCAATGTGGTTTTCCAACCATCGGTATATCGTCATATCTTATGTACCCTCAACCAGAATGGTTGGCAGCCTCGATTGAATCGGCGTGGCGACAAGTTCATCGGCGGTGAGAGGCGAGTTTGTGGCATTATTCGCTTCTTTTATCCAACCTTAATTCTTTTCAAGATACTCTTGGATGTCCAAGATAAATCTTGGACTATATTGAAGCCCGCTTGCCCACCATTTTCTTCTCGTTCCCTTAGCGTAGGCGTGGGAACGCATTGCGCTTTGCGAGGCAAAGCGTGTCGCCAAAAATCGTCCGTGATGAACATGGAGTTAAACTGATATTATTCTTTTCATGGACAGTGTCCGTTACCTCACTCATTGAAATGTATGAGTCCTATATAAATAATAGCTCATGGAATCGTGATGTCAATAGGGCTTTTGCCCAAAACTGAAGCTTTGGACTCCATCGCCCAATGGGATTTGAAAAAGGCCGTGCTTGGAGAGGGGTTATAAAAAGTGAGGTTTATGGACAGTCTTGGAAGGGTGATTGATTTAACTTTAATCAAGATGAAATAATGGTGCGTTTGAGTGTGACCAGCACTCAATGCACCTCACCATAATTAAAACTCGGTAGGAGTCGTTATCATCATGGTTCCCCATTGATAGCAATATGAGTGCCACTTTTTTTATGCAGGCCTTTCGGCCGGGTGTCACTTGCTCGTCGATTCCTCGCTCGAAGGAGTAAAATATCAAGTTCAGTTTTTAGTTGTGCCAAGTATATATATAGGATTATTAATTAAAGGAATAATTTTTGCGTCAATTTACAACAATACTGAGAATTAATTGGAGATATTGCTATGACATGGTTTATTATTTATTTGATAGCCGTTGCTATTGTGCTGCCCTATTCACTGATATTGGTCAGTGTCAACAGAACGGATGATTATGACGATATCTGGTACACCGAGCTTTCAAAAAAAAATGCCTTCTCCGTTGAGGAAGATGGCAGGGGTGAGGGTAACGTTCAGAAAAAGGAAAACCTCCAAGGTTTGGTAAACCCTGGAAGTTTGTGCTAAGGAAATTTGTCCTGCCACTTCAAACACAGCCCGTCGGTTTCGGCAATCCCGCGTATCGCGCCGCTTGCTTGCCCGGCCCGTAAAGGAACAGGGAGTAAAGGTATTTGCTGTCCCCTTTTTCAGGCCCCAGTTCAGTTTTGACGAGTTTGGTGAGCGCCCGCATGGCAGGGGCGGTTCCGTGAGCGTGGTAATACGTCCGGATCATGTTGATGATTTCCCAGTGTGTCTCCGTGAGTTTGAGGTCATCTTGTCCAGCGAGGACATTGGCTAAGTCTTCGCTCCAGTCAGATAGATTAACTAAATAACCTTGGGAATCGGTCTCTATGCTTTTCCCGTTGATTTCAAGTTGCATGGCATGTACCTCTAATTGTTGAGTAAAATACTATGTTATTAACTCAACAATAGGGCCATGATGTGAGATATCAAGTGTTGGCAATTATATAAGTTATCAGTTATCTGTTATCTGTTATCTGTTATCTGTTATCACTTAGCTGTTATGGAAAAATATGGATTAATCCCTGAAGGGTCGTTTTAAGCGCGGGAGGTTTGGTAAGGGTATGATAAAAATTGAGGCCTAAAAACATGTTCTTCTATAGCTTTTCATAAAATAGTCGTACAAAACTAAAGTTTGTACGACTTTGTCTCAAGCTTGGAGTGAGCCAAAATATTTATCCGAAAAGCTGTGGTAAGACAAAATCCGTGGCTTTAATTTAATCCTTGCCGTTAACCAATCCAACGCCGGAGTGCTTTTTTTAGTCCTACCAGTTGTTGCGCGGTGCAGGTTTTAATCCTTAAGTCTTGTGCCCGTTGTCTATCCCACGGCGATAGGGGGTGATAGCTAACTAACATGACTTTAGTGTGGACACCACCCAGTAGCCATTTGAGGGTGTCCAGTTTGTACAGTGCGTCAGCAGCATGCGTGTCGAAGTCCGACGGTGGCGCTTGTGTGTGTTTGGGATCGATAAAACGTTTGGTTTTGCATTCAATGATGTAGAGGTGATTGTTGTGTAGGAAAGCAACATCCAGTTCGTTTTTGACAGCTCTCCCGGTACAATCACGGCAGAGTTCTACGCTGCGCCCTACATCTTGTATTTCAGGAATTTCTCTGCGCAAACCATATATCAAACTATAAGTATAGTCTTCCAACCAACCACCGTTGACGAAAAAGCGGGACGCTTCATCTTTAAAGTGTAGGCTGTCATCTTGATCGGTTAGCAGGCCTTCGGCCGCAAACTGTTGAATCAATTCATTTAATTGAGGCCAATGACGTTGTCTTTCCGTCAAGGTAGGTGATTTTAAATTGTTTTCGGCTTGTTGAGCGAGCCAGTTGATGGCAGCTAATGGTTTGGCGAGCGATTCGGCATGGTTAACCAGTTCTTGGGTTAGGCGGCGCAAATTGGAAGGAACACCGCGGCGTTCTCCAAGGCGACTGACTTCCGCGCCGTGCGCGTGTAAAAAGGCCGGCAGTTTGATCCGATCAGCGACATTAAAAGAGGGAAGTTCGCGCCGATTTATCCAGCTAACGTCGTCCGTTTCTGGGTGAACGTAGAAAATGGGCTTGTTAAACTCTTTGAAGACTTCATAAGCGGCGATACTCATAGGCCGTGTGCCGCCGCTGGCATTGAGCGCAATGTCCTCATTTTCTCTTTCTATCATTAATTCCAATACACGATCACGAATATGTTCAACATCTCTGGCATCTTGAATCGGCCAGCGAGTGACTTTGACACCGGTTGGCTTTAAGACAGATTCAAAGCAACTGGTGCGATATTCTTTATCAGGACTGTACAGCAGAATGACTTCGTTTGGACGAAAATTTGGATCCAAGGCTGGTGTGACGTTGGCGGTTGCTGTGTTATGGACAAGACAGAGGTGGATAGCAGGTTTAAGCATCGTATTGATATAATAAATGAATGTTTTATAATGAGGAAGGTAATAATACGTTAAAGAAAAAAGCCAACCACAACCCCGAAGGGGAATTAATAATTAATAAGGCCCCAACCCCGAAGGGGTTGAATACGAATAGCCACAGGTGGAACCTGTGGAAAAAAGGTAAAGACGAACCAACCCTGAAGGGGTTGAATATGAATAGCCACAGGTGAAACCTGTGGGAACCTGTGGGTTTTGTGGTAAAGACGAACCAACCCCGAAGGGTTGAATACGAATAGCCACAGGTGGAACCTGTGGTAAAGGTAAAAAACGAACCAATGGCCCCCAACCCTGAAGGGGTTGAATACGAATAGCCACAGGTGCAACCTGTGGTAAAGGTGCAACCTGTGGTAAAGTGCTCTATACCCAAGGAACTTACCGAGAATTGAGAAATTTCCTGACTTTCCTATTTCTCTGTTGTATCGTTTTCGAGAGCGTTTTTTTGTGGCGTTTAATCTTGTTTATGATCCCACTGTCGCCTTGATAAAAACGTTCAATCAAAGGCAGTGGATCAATACTTCTATTATTGGGCTTTATTTCAAAATGCAATTGAGGTTCTACCGCATTTCCAGTCGGCCCGTCAATGGTTCCTATGATGTCACCCCGTTTGACTTTTTGCCCTTCCTTCACAGACGCGCTGTTGAGATGGACATAAAGCGTGTAGAGTCGAGAGCCGTGATGTAATTTTATATATAAGCCCGCTCTAGCCGTCTTTCTCACTTTTGTGACTTTCCCATCAGCGGCCGCAATCACGTTAATCCTATCAGCATAAATATCATAACCCTTATGCTTTCTCTTCTTTCCTTTCCAATCATCGCGCTTGGCACCAAAGTGTGGTAATCCATCTCTAACAACATCCTTAGGCACAAACCCAATGGAACGGTCAATGAATTCTTCTAAGAGCATTCTTTCTAAAGGAATTTGAAACAAAATGCCATTGAGCAAAAACATCATTTTCTTCGATTTCCTAGTCTCAACCAACCCGTCTTCTTGGCGACTCTGTGGATTACAGACGGGAATACATACCCGGTATTGATAGGGAGATGATGTTATCTCAAATTGGTATTCGGTTAAAAAAGTAACGACAATCCAAACCGTTTTTCGATCATGCTGTGCCCAGTGAATCCTTTTTAAGGTAGGATGGAAAACGTTGATTTTACCTGCCCGGCTGGCACAATTGGCCATCGGTAGGATAAGTCTTCTCCTTTCCTTAAACGGTGGCTTTAATTGACAATGACTATGGCGAATGGTGAGAGTCGAATTATCAAAGAAGATATTCTCTATATTACCGGCTTCGCCAACCATTGGAAACAGCAACAAAATGAGACAAGGACTGATTCTATTCAATATCTTTTTCTCCATTACAATGTGTACTTTCTGTGAGGTACGCAGAATTAACCCATCCGGGTACGTCGTTATATTGTATCTTAGCCCACACTTGTGATTTAAAAAGCCGATAGTTACCCAAGAATTTAAGACATTTTTCTGTGGGTGGTATTTCGGCCACTTTCTTGTTGAGGTAACCCGGAAATTCGCGCACATTTAAAACGTCATCAATTTCCACATTGGTGACATCATAATATTTGGGCTCTTCATAAGAACCGCCTTTTTGATCAGCCAAAGGCTCAAAACGTCGTATCTTTTCTATGATCGCCCTAACTTTACGCAAGTCATGTTCAGATTTCTGACGACGTTTCTGTTCTTTATCAAGTTGTTTTTCAGTGATTAGGCGCAACTTTCGCTCTTTGGCAATGTCGGCCTCAGCTTCGCTTCGAGCGCGTTCTGTAGCCGCTTCTTTTTCAACGTGGAGCGCAGAGTTTTTATGCCAAAAAACGCCTATGGTGACAGAAAGCAATAAAATCACCACCAGCTAACATTTTCTCTTGCCATTGTTCTACCGTCCGCGGCCTATCTTCCTCACTGAGTTTCAAGGCCCAATCAATGGCTTGTAATAAATTTTTGTTATATTTACCCTCTCCTACCTTGACGGCGGGTATCATTGGATCTTTCATAACGCGACGAGTGGCAGCAGGTGGCGCTTCACCATGGATAGCACAATACATCACCGCCCCTAGCGCGTAGATGTCAGTCCACGGGCCTTGATCACTAATTTCGTTGTCATACTGTTCCAAGGGCGCATAGCCGGGTGTCACGATACTGGTGACGTTGCGACTTTTTTGCCCTACCGCGTAACGGGCCGAACCAAAGTCAAGTAAAACCGGCTTATTGTCCTCACGAATATAGATATTATTGGGCTTAATATCTCTATGCAAAAAGCCGGCCTGATGTATTTCTTTGAGGCCCTCTAATAAGGGCTTGACTATCGCTAACAGCTCCTCTTCTGTTAAGATGCGCCGCTGTTTTAAGTAGTCCGTCAGGCTCTGGCCTTTTTGATATTCCATTACCATATAAGCTGTACCATTGGCCTCAAAAAAGCGTAATACCCTTACTATACTAGGATGATTAAACCGAGCGAGGACTCGTGCTTCTTCTATGAAGCATTTCAGGCCCCATTCAAATGACTCTTCATAAGAATAAGACCTAACATAAACCGTGCTTACACCTTCACGTATGGCAAAATCAGTCGGCAAATATTCTTTGATAGCCACTGATTGACGCAAATGAGTATCCGTCGCCAAATAGGTGATACCAAAACCTCCCGGTTTTCCAAGCACGGACTCAATTTTGTATTCATTTAACTCAAAATCTCGCGGGAGTGTGTTACGGTGTTGTTGTTCTTCCAAGGTGAGTACCTAATTGTGTTGTTGGAGACTTGGAAAAAAATCGCCCCCGCCTAAAGATAAGGGAAGGGCATTCCAAAAAACATTTATTTGCTACTCCCTAAATCTAGGCTAATACCTAAAGGATACTGGCAAAGAATGGTATTTTTTTCCACATCTCTTGTTGGATATTTAATTTAGTGAGAATATACTGCTGCACACAAATTGCGCTTTTGTCATTTCGACAGATACGAAATCTTGTTTTCATGGCTCAATTTAGAGCGAAGTGAGATATGACAAAAAACTTCTTCGATGACGGCGTCTAGTATACACCTGGGGTGGTGAAAAGGAGGTTCCAACGGGTTCTAAAACTTGATCCCACTTTTGTTCCTATTATGAAAATAACTAATAAAAACGATAAATTAACTAGAATTTAAATAAATAATAATTAATAATTAACTGTTAATTATTAATTATTTTCACACCCCCAGCCCCTCTTACTAATAATTAATTGTTAATTATTAGACTTGTCCGTAAATAACTTTTTAGCCTTGAGCAAATCCGTCAATTTGAGTGACACGTAAAATCAATGAATTAATGTCATTTGGGCCGAAAAAAATTAGCAAACAGTAAGTTTAAACTCGTAGACGAGTTTTTTCCATTAGAATATTTACGCACTCAGCAAACTAACCAATTGATTTTATATAAAAACTTTGCAAATAAAGGCGAGGGCCTTTTAGAGGTAACTGATTGAATACTCAACCAATTAATTTTGTCAATGCGTAAGTCCTACAATAATAATTATACGCTAGGTGAAACTTTTATCACTTTTTATCACACGCTAAAGCGTGGACTCTTTTTGATTTTCTATCACACGCTAAAGCGTGAACTCCTTTTGAAATTAGGCGGTTAAACGCTACGGTGGTATCGATCCTTATTTGGGCGTAGAGAAGTTTTGCGGCAAAGGCGGTTTGAGGTGCGGCAAAGGAATTGAGTCTTTGGGCGGGGCAGATTCGTTTAAATGTGGGCGGTGCAGAGGGTATGTAATGGATAGGGAAAAAATTGTCAAGTTAGGCGATTATACGGAACGTAACGATAATCGGTGAAAATGACTTGTAGGAACTTTTCATAAAATCTTATCCTTGATTTAATCAGTTTTCATTTTTCAGTTTTCATTTTTCATTAGTAAACGCTACGGTGGTATCGATCCTTATTTGGGCGTAGAGAAGTTTTGCGGCAAAGGCGGTTTGAGGTGCGGCAAAGGAATTGAGTCTTTGGGCCGGGCAGATTCGTTTAAATGTGGGCAGTGCAGAGGGTATGTAATGGGTAGGGAAAAATTTGTCAAGTTAGGCGGTTATACGGAACGTAACGATAATCGGTGAAAATGACTTGTAGGAACTTTTCATAAAATCTTATCATTGATTTAATCATTTTTCATTTTTCATTTTTCATTTTTCATTAGTAAACGCTACGGTGGGCTCGATCCTTATTTGGGCGTAGAGAAGTTTTGCGGCAAAGGCGGTTTGAGGTGCGGCAAAGGAATTGAGTCTTTGGGCGGGGCTTAATAAATGTGGGTGGTGCAGAAGGTATGTAATGGGTAGGGAAAAAGGTAGTGCCAATTGACTAAAAAATAAAACTTGATCCCATTTTTATTCCGCTTAGTAAAATTATTTTTAAAAAATATCATTTAAATCATTAATCATTAATCATTAATCATTAATCATTAATCATTAATTATTTTCACCACCCCAGAAGCATTCTGGATTCCTTAGCAAGCCCCCCGTGCCCCCAACACGGCGGGAACTGTTTTATGCAAAAGTACCATATCCACTTCCTTAGGCAGCGGCGGACGTGGGCCTACCAAAGACATATCACCAATCAATACATTCCAAAGTTGCGGAAGTTCATCAATGGAATATTTACGAATAAATTTGCCTACACGGGTAATACGGGGGTCATTTTTCATCTTAAACAATACCCCACCTTGCATTTCATTCTTTTTCATTAATGCGGCCTTGCGCTCCTCCGCATCAATATACATAGAGCGAAACTTCCAAAACAGAAATTCTTTGCCCTGTTTACCGACACGAGCTTGGGAAAAAAGTACCGAGCCTTTTGAATATAAACGAATAAACAAAGCCACTACCACTAAAAACGGGCTTAATAAGAGGAGAGCCGTTGCCGAAAAGACTATATCAACAACGCGTTTGGCAAGAGTATTGCAGATACTCTCAATCCTAGAACCTATCAAACTGAAGTCTATGATGACGCTTTCCAATTTTTTTCTCCTCATAAAAAATGAGTTAGACTTTGCACGGAAATATTGGACTAAAAACACACGCCTAAATCCCCTGACGTAAAGGGACTTTTGCACGGTTTGACTCCCCTCTGGAGAGGGTGTTTATACTAATGAAAAATGAAAAATGAAAATGATAAGTAGATAATTTTTTTTGCTAGGAATTTTATAAAAAGTTCATTTTGTCATTTTCACCGATTATCGTTACGTTCCGTATATCGATTCGTAAACCGTTTGCAGTAGAAATGAGTCAGAGTTAGCTATTTATAAGCAAATGGTTTGCCAAAACTGTAACTTATTATTTTTTAATAATATTTCCATTTCTTCGGCCGCTGAACTCGGTTTTTTTTTGCATATTGCACTGCAAATTGCATTGTCACACGCTAAAGCGTGGACTCCTTTTGAAATTAGGCGGTTAAACGCTACGGTGGGATCGATCCTTATTTGGGCGTAGAGAAGTTTTGCGGCAAAGGCGGTTTGAGGTGCGGCAAAGGAATTGAGTCTTTGGGCGGGGCAGTTTACATAAGGGCGGTGCAGAGGGTATGTAAAGGGTAGGAAAAAATTTGGGTGGCGGAATTGACTGAAAAAAAACAGGAGCCAGAATCTTCTGACTCCTGAAAAGAGAGGTGATTTCAGAAAGTTTCGGCGTTGTCGAAACCTTAGCATGATCCTCGTGCTCCTAATACGGCGGGAACCGTTTTAAGCAAAAGTGCTATATCATACAAAAACACTTCCTTAGGCAGCGGCGGACGTGGGCCTACCAAAGACATATCACCAATCAATACATTCCAAAGTTGCGGAAGTTCATCAATGGAATATTTACGAATAAATTGGCCTACACGGGTAATGCGGGGGTCATTTTTCATCTTAAAAATGACCCCACCTTGCATTTCATTATTTTTCATTAATACGGCCTTGCGCTCCTCGGCATCAACACACATAGAACGAAACTTCCAAAACAGAAATTCTTTGCCCTGTTTACCGACACGAGCTTGAGAAAAAAGTATTGGGCCTTTTGAATCTAAACGAATAAACAAAGCGACTATCGCTAAAAGCGGGCTTAATAAGAGGAGAGCCGTTGCCGAAACAACTATATCTAAAATGCGTTTGGCAAAAATATTGCAGCTAGGATCAGATATTATAAAACGGATGTCTATGATGATGCTTTCCATTTTTTTTTCTCCTAAAATATATATATATGATGTAAATGATTCTGGGTTTTGAGACATATATAGCAAAAGCTTTGCCAACAATATAAATAGCTTTATTTTCAAAGAGTTATATAAAACTTGGGCCGCTGACCAACACGATTTTTGCTGAGTGCAATGCAATTTGCAAATTATTTTGAGAATTTTCAGTCAATCTGCAAAAGTGCGTCACCGCAAGATGCCTGCCCTGATTATACTCAGCACAGTCACAACCCCTTTTGTAATTGGTAATTGGTAATTTGTAATTGGTAATTGGTAGAGGTTGTCTTAAAAGTCAACTGCAAGGGCGGTTATTTTTTGTGACTGGATTTTGTGACTGGATTTTGTGACTGGATTTTGTGACTGGAAGTTCCCTTTGGCAATGGGTATTTTGGGGGGTGGATTTGTAAGGCTTTGTTTGGAGACTTATGGGAGCGAAAAGGCGGTGAATCTTGTGATGGTAACAGTTTAAAATGGTTGTCTTCCCTAAATCCGCCATAACCCGTTATACTTCACACCGTTATAAGCCAGAGCAAATGATGAGGTAATGGGTTCGATGCAAAATTTTTTCAAAGAAAAACTCGTTCCGAGAATGGGTAATTTGTAAAAGGCTTTCTGTTGACAACAAACTCTACCAGTTACCAATTACCAATTCTCAACTACAGGACAAAAGTTCGTAAACTGATAAGATTTATAAACGGGCCTCTAACTGATACATTAAATAAAAACAATGAGTTACAGTGCAGCTTCAAATGTTTTTCCGGTACTTAGTTACCAATTACCAAAAAAATTTTTTACTCCCAATTCTGGCGCTTACGATAAATGGTTGAGGGACTGACTTCTAGTAATGCAGCGGCTTTGGGAACATTGCCATCACACAATTCAATGGCATGTAGGATCGTCTCTTTTTCTATTTGCCAAAGGGGCAAAATTGTTTTGGAGCGCCTCGCGGCGGCCGTATCCAAACCAGAAGGGGGGGAAACAACGGCTGGGGTTTGGGCATGAGTCGTTTGATAGCTTGCCTTTTTTGAACGAGAATGACCTTTGTGCAATTTGTTGAGTGGTGCCGGCAACATCTCCGCTGTGACTTCTTGACCGTCGTTAAGCACAACAATGTTACGGATAACGTTTTGCAATTCCCGCACATTACCCGGCCACTCATAATGGCGTAAGATGGTCTCTGTCTCCGGCGCAAAACCCCTAAATGAGCGATTTTCTTCCTTGGCATATTTGGTGAGGAACTTTTTAGCAATCAGTAAAATGTCATCTCCGCGCTCACGAAGCGGGGGCAACACGATGGGAATTACATGCAAGCGATAATAAAGATCTTCACGGAATCGCCCTTCCTGTACCTCTATTAAAGGGTCACGATTTGTGGCACAGATAAAACGGACATCGACTTTTTCCTGCTTGCTGCCCCCGACTTTTTTAACAATGCCGGTTTGCACAAAGCGCAGTAACTTACTTTGTAAATCCAAATTCATCTCACCAATTTCGTCCAAAAACAAGGTACCAAAATGGGCTTGGAAAGCGGCCCCCGCTCGCTCACTCACGGCCCCCGTGAAGGCCCCCTTGACATGACCAAAAATTTCACTTTCTATCAAATCCTTCGGAATGGCCGCGCAATTGAGAGCGAAGAATGGCTTATTGCGGCGTGGACTCTGTTTATGTATCGCTTCCGCACAAAGCTCCTTGCCCGTCCCACTTTCCCCTGTAACAAAAACAGTCGCCTTGCTAGAAGCCGCGTTCTCAATAATCTGATAAACCACCTGCATTGGTGAAGATGCACCGACAAGATCATAATATTGTGGACGCTTAAATTTTTTGTAGCTCTCAACTTCTTTTTTGTAGTTATTGACAGCCTTAGTTAATTGTTGAAGGCGCAAGGCATTGCGTATAGTAATGAGAAGTCTTTGACCATCAAAAGGTTTTTCAATAAAATCAAACGCTTTATAATTTCGCAAAGCTTCGACAGCGATATCGATAGAGCCTTGTGCGGTGACAACAACAACTAAACAGGGCAGTTGATGTTCATTAATATACTTCAGAATTTCCATACCATTCATATCGGGCAAGCCGAGATCAAGCAAAATGACATCAGGCACCTTTTTTTGGATATGTGCCAAGGCATCAGCACCCGTTTCCACATACGTCACATCGCAAGGCTCATCGCGCAAATATTCTTGGTATGCAACCACCAAGGTAGGGCTGTCTTCGACAACAAGCAAAGTCATTTGTGGGTCAATTTTCATATTAGTGCTAATTGCTAATAATTATTAGAGTTGTCCGAAAATAAGGGTTTTGTTATGTTTTCATTCGCTTTCTTATTTATTGACGCACAAGTCTATGAGCAACATCGGGGCGTATTATTAAAGCCAGTGTACCTACCTGGCTTTCTTATTTATTGACGGACAAGTCTATTAATTATTAATTATCAAGACTTGTGTGCATAGAGTAGCCTTTGAAAAAGGGGGGTTAGGGGGAATTTGGGGGGGG
>NBMI01000147.1 GCA_002085445.1 Candidatus Parabeggiatoa sp. nov. 2 | reverse complement strand
CATAAAATGTTTTGAATAGTTTCAAATTAAGTTATGGCCCCCAATTGCGCTTAATCAAGCAATGAGTCTTAATTCGCTTATCCGCGTAATTAGTTGTACTACACGACGTAATTGTGTCAAATTTGTCTAGTCCACTACACAGATAAAACCTGTTCCACTCTCTCTAAGATGAAAATAGATAGATTCTATGGTTTCCCGAATCTGTTTTTTCTTATCTTCGTTTAAGTCTTGCTCAAAACGACTCAATGCTTTAATAATGACAAACATAAGTTTACCCACCGTACTTTTGCCCGTGTCATTTTCACCAGCAATCACAGTCAAGCCATTCAACGCGATTTTGGCTTGTTTAATAATACCTACATTTTTAAGGGTTAGATTGAGCATAATATTAAGATCGTGGTGTTTTGTTGAGGTTAAAAGCGAGTCTCCAATTGATTGGTAGACTAATAAGTAGATAAGCCATTGAAAATGAGGAATTATGAATTGTGAACCCAAGTATTGCTAATTATTATACCATTGTTTGTGTAACATTTAACCATTAATTAATGGGCCCTTTCTAGGGCCGAGGCCCTTGGGGCCTTTAGGGGGCACACTGGTAGCATAACATTTTGATAAACCTACTATTTTTATTAATCAGTTTAACATAATCGACGTTCTTGATTCTCTTGTGTCTATAATCCCTCAAAACGATGATTGAACTAATGGCCTCTGATGAAGTGATTGATTGCGCTTATTTGCCCAACCTGAACAGAATTAAATTCGTTTTCGGCAAAGCTTGCACAGAAGTAAACAGGCAAGGTTTGCCTAGAACGACAATAGAATATTATACAGCAAAAACGCGGCTCAATAGACCGTTTTATTTATCTGAAGAAGAAGAGACACCCCAACACACCGAATCGGTCGTCAACACACCTTGTTCATGTAGCTACACTTCAAGGCACATGTGTCGTTAAGTGGGAAAGCGGGAAACCACAAGGGATTGCCCCTATAAGGACAAACGATACCGTAGGGGCAATCCTAAAAGGAAAGCCCTTATGTCATTTATTGATTTGAATCAATCCCTTTCAACCCCTTCAGGGTTGGTTTTCATTACCACAGCACCACAGGTTTATCTCGCTACGCTCGTTACGGCGTTTCGCTAAAGCTATTCATATTCAACCCCTTCAGGGTTGCGGTGGGTGCGATTGGTTCCACAGGTTTCACCTGTGGCTATTCATATTCAACCCCTTCAGGGTTGGTTTTCATTACCACAGTACCACAGGTTTCACCTGTGGCTATTCATATTCAACCCCTTCAGGGTTGGTTTTCATTACCACAGCACCACAGGTTTCGTCTGTGGCTATTCATATTCAACCCCTTCAGGGTTGGTTTTCATTACCACAGCACCACAGGTTTCACCTGTGGAAAAATCCGTTTATTCCCAAAATCCGTTGTACTTTCAGTATATTCTATTGTAAATTCTGCCAAGCCTTTTGCAGCCGTTGTACTGAGACAGGGTAAGCGGTTTTTAATTCTGGGGCAAACAATGAGACGCGCAATTCTTCTAACATCCACCGAAATGGCATTAACTGAGTACTCGGTGGGTTGTTCTCGGCGCGACGCTGCCAATAGGCTTCCCACAAGGGTGCCAGTTGCTCGGCTTTTTTGGCATCTTTTTGTGGATCCTGATCAAGTCTTGCTAGGCGCAATTGCACCGCTTTTAAATAGCGGGGCAGGTGTTTGAGTTGTTCTAAGGAAATCTCTTTGACAAAGCCTTTATAGACTAAATGTTTCAGGTGTTGTTTAATCGACGGTAGCGCGCTGCTACGGTTCGAGAGTTTGTGGAGTTGTTGGGTTAGGGTGTTGTATTCTTCTAACACGCTGGCAAGGAGCAACGCGTATTCGTGGGCTGCCGGCATTAAGCGTTGTTTGCCGGTTGATAACCGTTGCTCAAATTCGATTTGCTTGGTGGGCAAAGGTTCAGTTAAGAAGATGGAATCGACTATTGTCGTCAACATGTTTTCTTTTAATTGTTCACAGTGGCCTATCTTCATGTATTGTAAGCATAATTTGTGATTGATAGGCATTTGCTTGAGCAATTTTTTGGTGGGTAAGTTTAACAGAAATAAGCGCCGTAAGCCGCCGCGGAATTGTTGTTGGGCGGTGGTGAAGTTATCCAACACGCGTAGCGCAACATGCGTTTCTTGATCAACAAGGGTAGGGAAACCTTGTACTGTCATTCCGTTGATGTTAAGCGAAACTTGGGTGGGCAACTCACCAAAATCCCAAACGGTTATCTTGTCACGTTCTAAACCACTTTTTTCTGAAATTTTTTGCTGAGAGGTGGTGCTGGCATGAGAACCCCATTTTTGTTGTAAGGCGCTTAAGTCGCGGCTCAGGATAATCCCCCCTTTTTCAAGGGTTTCCTCCCCTTTAGCAACTTTAGCAAAATCTTCCCCTATTAACCGAAAATTCATTAATAAATGCGCTGGCAGCGTTTCCACAGCCCAGACATCCGCCGGCAGCGGTTTGCCAATATGACGATGACAAAAGGTGGTTAAGGCATCCAACAGGGATTCTTTGGGGTATTCCAGAAAACTACCTTCTTCCCGAAAAGTCACTACTGGGTTTTTGAGCGTTTCTAAGGCAGTTCTTGCCACATCTGGCACCGGTACAAAGGATTTACGCAAAGCTTTGGGCAGACTTCGCAATAAGGCGATGATTTTTTCTTCTAATAAAGCGGGCACTAACCATTCAAAAGGTTGCGGTGTTAGTTGATTTAATAACGCGAGAGGAATGTCTACCGTCACGCCGTCATGCTCATGCCCAGGCTCAAAATGGTAACTGAGCGGTAATGCGATGCCATTGATAAACAGGTTGTCTGGAAAGGCGTGGGGAGTAATTGTTTCGCCGCCGTGTTTCATTAAGTCTTCGCGGCTTAAAAACAGTAATTTGGGATTGTCACGCTCCGCTTGTTTGAGCCATTTTTCAAAGGCTTTGCCGCTATAAATCTCTTCTGGAATTCGCGCTTCATAAAAAGCATAAATTTGTTCTTCGTCTACCAAAATGTCTTGGCGACGTGATTTGTGTTCGAGGCGCTCAATTTCATTGAATAATTCGCGGTTATGTTGGAAAAAGGCCGCTTTGCTGGCATATTCGCCTTCAACTAACGCGTTGCGAATAAATATTTCCCTAGAGAGTTTAGGGTCAATCGGGCCGTAATTGATTTGACGTTTTGCTACAATGGTTAAGCCATACAGCGTTACCTTTTCATAAGCGCCCACTTGCGCCCGGCGTTTTTCCCAGTGCGGTTCAAAATAATGGTGCTGACATAATTCCCCCGCTAATTGTTCTATCCAACCGGGATTGATTTTGGCGGCACAGCGGGCATAGAGGCGCGTGGTTTCTACTAATTCTGCTGCCATTATCCATTTGGGCTGTTTTTTGAATAAGCCGGAGCCGGGAAACAGGTAGAGTTTGATATTGCGTGCCCCTAAATACTCTTCTTTTGGGAAACTTTTTTTGGAAGAACTGGTTTTTTTGTCATTTGGTTTTTTGTCGTCTTCGGTTTTGAAGCCGATATTGCCTAATAAGCCTGTGATCAGGGCGCGGTGAATTTCATCGTAACTGGCTTCTACTTGGTTAATTTGCCAACGGGCTTCTTTAACCAAAGTATGTAGTTGTTGGTGGATATCCCGCCATTCTCGCATTCTGAGATAGGATATAAAGTGTTCCCGACAGATATGCTGCAGTTTGTTTTTTGAGAGGTGTTTGGCGTTGTCTTGGAAAAATTCCCATAGTTTTAAGTAACTTAGGAAATCTGACAGCGGCTCAACAAAGCGTTTTTGGGCCGTATCGGCGGCTTGTTGGGCATCCATTGGGCGCTCACGCGGATCTTGTATGCTTAATGCACTGGCAATAATTAGCACTTCATGTAAACAATTTTCTGGTTTAGCTGCTAAAATCATCCGTCCAATTCGGGGATCAATCGGCCATTTTGAAAGTTGCCAGCCAATCTGCGTCAATTGTCGCTCGTCATTCACCGCTCCTAATTCGGTTAGCAAGGTAAAGCCGTCATTGATCATTTTTTCAGTAGGCGGATCGACAAACGGAAAGTCGTTGACATCGCCTAAGCGTAATGCCAACATTTGCAAAATGACTGAGGCGAGCGAAGTGCGTAAAATTTCAGGATCGGTAAATTCGGGGCGCTGACTATAATCTTCTTCAGAATACAAGCGAATACAGAGTCCGGGTGCAATTCGTCCACAACGCCCTTTGCGTTGTTCGGCGCTGGAACGCGAAATGGTTTCGATGGGTAGACGTTGGACTTTATTGCGAATGCTGTAGCGACTAATACGCGCCAAGCCTGGATCAATCACGGCTTTAATGCGTGGCACGGTTAGCGATGTCTCCGCGACATTGGTTGCTAACACGATGCGCCGCTGATTAGCGGGCGCAAAAATGCGATTTTGTTCGGCCGCCGACAGGCGAGCATATAAGGGCAAAATATCGGTGTTGAGGAGACGATGTTTGCGTAAAGCTTCGGCGGTGTCGCGGATGTCGCGCTCGCCAGCCAAGAAAATCAAAATATCGGCTTGATGATCATAGTGGCTAATTTCATCCACCGCGTCTAAAATGCCCTCTATATGATGGCGATCTTCTTCTTTATTTCCTGAGAGGGGCCGATAACGCACTTCAACCTGATGGGTGCGCCCCGACACTTCAACAATGGGTGCATTATCAAAATGGGCCGAGAATCGCTGCGTGTCGATGGTGGCGGAGGTGATAATGAGTTTTAAATCGGGCCGTTTGGGCAAGAATTGTTTTAGATAGCCTAATAAAAAGTCAACGTTTAAACTGCGCTCATGCGCTTCGTCAATAATTAGGGTGTCGTAAGCTTCTAAAAAACGGTCGCCCTGCGTTTCGGCTAATAATATGCCGTCCGTCATAAACTTAATATAAGTATCAGGACTCAAACGATCACTAAAGCGCACTTTGTAACCGACAGCGTGCCCAAGCGGACTGTCAAGTTCGGTGGCAACGCGCATGGCAATGGTGCGAGCGGCAATCCGGCGCGGTTGAGTGCAACCAATCATGCCGACAACACCGCGCCCTAGCGATAAACAGATTTTGGGCAATTGCGTGGTTTTGCCGGAGCCTGTTTCGCCAGCGACAATGACGACTTGATGGGCGGCTATCGCCGCCGCAATATCGTCGCGCCGCTGACTGACGGGTAATTCGTCTGGAAACTGTGGCGCGGGTAAATTGGCGGTGCGGCGTTGGCGCTGTTTTAGGGATTTTTCGATGTCGGCGGCTAATTGATCAAAAACGCTGTCTTGAATTTTTTGACCGTTTTTGAGTTTTGATTTGAGGCCGCTAATGCGTTTTTGTAAACGATATTGATCGCAGCGCATGACATCGGTGCAGAAGGTTGCAAGTGTTTGTAATTGTTTTAAAAACATTGTTTTTTCACCTAATATAGTCTTGCCAAAGCAGCAAGCGTTGGACTCCACCAAAGGGTAGCAATATGAGTTATGACGATAAAAAAGATAATTTAGTCCCGGCTTATCAAAAAATGATGGCACGGGTGAAGGAAACGTTAGGGCATGCCACTGAAAAATCTTTGCATCAGCATATTGAGGATGCTAAAGAAAAAGCGGTTGAGCTTGATGAGCTTAGCCGCGAGGAGGCGGAACATCTTGGTGACTATTTGCGGCGGGATTTGCAGGATGCCGCTGAGTTTATTGTTACCACTGAGCAAGCGTTAGCGGATTGGATTCGTTTCGATTTGGCGTTAATCGAAGAGCGTTTGTTGGAGATGTTTAGTCTGATGGTGGATCATACCCAACAGGAGTTAGATAATCTCGCCGAGTCGGCTCGTCAGGCGACTCAATGGAATAGCGGCGAAATTACTGGAATAGGCACTTTGTATTGTGATAGTTGTGGAAAGGCTTTGCATTTTCATCAGCCTGATTATATTCCTGTTTGTCCTAATTGTGGGGCTACCTTGTTTGGGCGAAATGTTGAGGTAGAAGAATAAAATCTTCCTTGAAATCTCTCCTAAGCTTTTCAAAGCAAATCCCCCATGCGAATTAAGAATGAATATTAAAAACGGTTTTATGGCCCTCAAATCAGCGCCAATAACCGTATAAATTTACAAGGATTGTATATAAGAAAGGATTTGTTCGCTAATTAATTCCTATAATTACAAGGATTGTATATATATAATAAAGGATTTGTTCGCTAATTGATTTCTATAACTACAAGGATTGTATTTAATAACGGATTTTTTCGCTAATTAGTTGACTGACGTGATTTGATGTTCGTTTCTAAAATTCCTTCATAAGTATACAATTCTTGTAGTTATTATTGTCAGGCTAAAAACTTGATCATCGATATCCATACTTTAAAGGGTATTGGTTAGGACTCACTGCCATTAAGTTAAGCAACAAAACACCTACAAAAAGTATAACTAATGAAGCGCGACAGAGGGCCATAAGTTAATTTGAAAACTGTTTTATGGCCCCCAAAATAGATAGTCGGCCAATAGCCCTAAAAATATAGGTTAATAACAGGCCCGCGTATCACGTATCGCACAAACTAAAGTTTGAACAACTGCGCGTGAGGCGCTAAAGCGCCTACTACAAACGCAAGGCGCTAAAGCGCCTACTACAAACGGTATCACGTATCGCACAAACTAAAATTTGGACAACTGCGCGTGAGGCGCTAAAGCGCCTACTACAAACGCAAGGCGCTAAAGCGCCTACTACAAACGGGGTGGGAATGTGGCAATCATTGTTTACTCCAGATACGGGTGTTGAGATTTAAGTCGTCAACAATGTCTTTGCCAAGTTGCATATATTCAAAAAACTCGCGGATGAGGTTGAAATCTAACAGCGTTTTGAAAACAGTCGGCTCGAATAAGTCTTTATCGACGGGTATTCCCATGTACAATTTGCCATTGACAAAGGATAAGTACACTTGTTTGTTTAATTGACGACGAAATGTCAGAAGGCGGCGCATCAGGCTAGTGGATAGAACATAGCGGGCTGTGATTTGATTATCGCTGTAAACAACAAATTCGCGTTCAAATTCGGGATCTGCCAATTTGACTAATTCTCCGTGAGTTAGATTGGCTTTCCAAGATTGTAACATTTTGCCAAATTGGCCTAAATGTCGTTCTGCATAATCGGGTAAAACGATCGTGAATCCGTCAAAATCTTTGTTAAAGTCGAATATGAAGAAGAGGCCTTTAAAAATGTTATGGTAGGTGGTTCTTGTGTGACCCTTGCTGTTAACGGTTGTCGTTTTATACTGTGCATGGACTTCGGAAAATTTCACCGCTGTTTTGCCCAACAGCCCTTCGACATAATCTTCCCCGGCCCAGCTGTCAACTGAGGGCCAGTATTCTTCAAACTGGCTGGCTCTAAATTCGGCAAGGGTGATTGTTTTTTCAGGGTTGTAGGCCAGATTTTCATCAATAAATGTGACAATGCTGCCAACAACGTCTGTTTTGAAGTTTTTTGTGTAGGGTGAAACCAACTTAGAATAATAAATTAAAATCCCGCCACTGAGGACTATCATGCTGATGATTGACACTATCGGCCAATAACTCTCTTCGTATGCTTTAACAAGTAGCAGAACGAGTAGTATCATCAGCACGAAGTAGCCAATTAGAACGGGTACGAACTTTTTGACAATGCCTTTACGTTGTTCTTCAAATACGACCAATTTTGGTTTTAAGTGGGTTTCGTAAAGTGCTTGGAATTGTTCTTGGGTTGCCATGTTGATCACCTATCGCTGAAACAATTCGCCCACGTTGAGATTTTGGCGCTCAGTTTCGGTAATCTCAAACACTTTTTTACGCTTGAGGTTCATCATGCCCGCCATAATGTTGGTGGGGAACATCTCAACGCCGTTGTTGTAATCCGTCACGGCCGCATTGTAGGCGCGGCGAGAGGCTGAGATTTGTTCCTCTATCTCGTTCAAAGAGGCTTGTAGTTGGAGGAAGTTCTCATTGGCTTTTAAGTCAGGGTAGGATTCTACCGCTACCATGATTTGACCGAGCGCACCGCTGATTTGGTTATCCAGTTCTACTTTGTCGTCATTAGACAAGTTGCCTTGGATTGCTTGGCTACGCAGGCTGGTGACTTTTTCCAACAATTCTCGTTCATGGGTGGCATACTGTTGCACTGTGCTAACCAAGTTGGGTATTAGATCGTAACGCTTTTTGAGCATGGCATCCATGCCGCCAAAGGCGTTTTCTACTTGGTTTTTCTTGCCGATGAGACTGTTGTAGAGAACCATCACTATGATGGCGGCTAATACAAGTACTCCGATGAGTACGAGAAGGGTATCAGACATTTTGGTTTATTCCTTTTGCTTTAATTAAGTGCCAGAACAAAATGTTTATGGTGTTTGGATGGATACTCGTCCAAAGCTGAAGCTTTGGACTCCAACTGCGGAAACTCCAGATAAAATAAAGCTGCATATAGTAACAACAAAGTCACCAGAAATCTATTGCTAAAACGGATGGGGCATTTGTCGTCTCGCCGGCATGTTTGAGGTTATTAAAGGGGGTAATTGGATCGGGGCGTTGTGAGTTTTTTTGTGAAAATGAATTGTCATCAAGGCGGCTACTTTATTCTTCGGTGTTTGGCACGCTATTTTGGAGGGTAAAGTGTTTTTTATAAAAGGCATTGTTTCGCTTCCTATCCGTCTATTAAAGGTGATGAGTAGTTAGAATATGAGGCGGTAATCATTAATAGGCAATAGTCACGATAATATTTAGATCATTTTTGGGGTGGTATCGGTTTCATAGGAGACCGACAGGTTGAAATTTTTTGTGTGTGCGTTAAAAATCTAAGTGACTGTTTTATAAGCGTTAAATAACATTTTGTTTAACAATAGGGCGTAGATTATTATTTTAGCTATTAGTCGTTATAATATAAAACCCTATTTTAGTCAGGGTTAATACCAAAATAGGCGGCTTTTCAGAGGGCCGTTAACGGCCTATTTTCGCCTTATTATTGTTATAATGATGACTTTTAGTGATTATAGAGAATATTGAGTCATTTAACTAAGATTAATAAGGCGTTTGTTAGAAAATTTACGGGGGGTAACTATTTTTATAGTGATGATTTTAGAATACTTGTGCGTATTAATGATTAATGATTAATGATTAATGATTAATGATTAATGATTAATGATTAGCCCCAACGGGGCGATATTAATATAGCCAGGGGCACCGCCCCTGGCAGAGCCCCAACGGGGTGAGTTTAGGTTCTTGTTAGAACAAACAGTCGATAGGTTTTGAATTTCTGGAAGTTTTCTTCATTGCGGCGTTGGGAATATTTGTAACCTGTCTTCTTTAATTTGCGCCTAAACATAAATTTGAATAAGCCATACAAGAATTTATGCCGAGTTGATAGAAACGCATCCAGAGTTTTGCTGAAAGGAATGATCCTGTTGACTAAGATGTCATTGACAAGCCTTAAGTTAGGGTTTAAATTTTCTGTGACATCTAAGTCAGTTTGTATGAGGTAGCCACTCTTGTTAACTCTCTCGTAAAATTCACCGATTGACAGCCCTCCTCCCAATGGGGATTTTCCCGCAACTTCATCTTTTCTAAAAAAATCAAAAATGATGACTGTTGCCGTTTTCGATAAAATAAAATTCAACACGTCAAACGCGTTTTGCATGTTAACATATTGAAAGCTTTCGCTAAAAAATGCCAGCGAGTACTTTTCTGTCAAGTCTGAAATTGGGAAATTTTCGAGGGTACATTCATAAATATCGCCTCTTGTCTCATCTTGGTATTGTTGGGTGTTTTTTCTAGCCTGTTGCGCCATCCAAGCGGATGGTACCAACCCATCGACTCGGTAGCCTAATTCGAGAAGCTTATTCGTCGTTATTCCAAGCCCGCAACCAATGTCGAGTATCTTGGGATTTTTTTCATTTTTGAGGGCGTGTTCAATATGTTGAAATAAAAACTGAGTATGTTTATTCTGTGCTTCCTCAAACTGAGTAATTGATGGAATTTCTCCTTTTTCCCAGAAACCATAGTGTAAGTCTTGTAATTGAAAAAGCTGCTGAGCGGCGACTAAGCCAAATTCTTTACTATGTCGCCCCGTTGGGGCTTTTCTATGAGATCGATCGGGGCGTTTATTATTAAGTACAACGAATTACGGGGATAAACGAATTTAAAACGACAAGGATTGTATATAATCGGGGATAAACGAATTTAAAACGACAAGGATTGTATATGATAAGGGATATTAAGTACAACGAATTACGGGGATAAACGAATTTAAAACGACAAGGATTGTATATAATAAGGGATTTTAGAAACGAGCATAAAATAGCATAAAATTTAAGTCGCTAAAGCGACTACTACAAACTTAGGCGCTAAAGCGCCTATTACAAACTACACCCGGATTTAATATTGTCATTGGGGATAATGCAACGGGAAAAAGTCATTTACTCAAGCTTGGATATAGTGTGATGCGCTCATTGTCTCAAGTGACTCGGGATAATGCCGAACAATTACAAATCCAATTGGAAGATAAATTAGAGGGCGTTTTCAAACCAGATAACCTTAACCATCTTTGTCGTCATCCTCTGAATCCTCAACCAGCCCAAATCACCATTAACATCACGGATGAGATAGATAACCTTTTGTTTTCATTTGTCTTACAAAATAATCACGTCAAAGTTGATAATTTGCCCAGACATTTTCCGAAGCAAACTTCGTTATTTTTTCCAACACGAGAAGTATTATAAAACTTTATTCAATTTATAGAAAAATATAGAAAAATAATGGTGATTATGAGTGTGTCCAAATAATGGTCAGACCTCGACGCAATAACTGGCAATCTAAAGGCTTAGCACTGTTAGGTTCACCTTTGATACGCGCAAAAGCCAATCTTCCATTGCTATAAATCGAATTAATTTGCTTGATCCATTTTCCTTTGACACGCACCACATCCCCCTTACGGAATCCGTCTAATTCGGCGTTGACTTGATAAGGCACACGTCCTTTACCTTTTTGCGGGAGATCATAAACTTGATAAGGCACACGTCCTTTACCTTTTTGCGGGAGATCATAATAACATCTTCTGGTTTGTCGAGGTCTGAATTTAATCGTGTAAAAATTGTCACGATGATAAGGCACTTTTGTTCCTTTATCTAAGGTTGCCACACAAAGAGAGGCACTTTTGTTCCTTTATCTAAGGTTGCCACACAAAGAGCATCAACATCATGTTCTTTAGGTAAGCTTAAATATTTTCTAAACGAAGCGGTTTGGTAACCAAACACTTTGAAAACCGGGGCAAAGTTTTCTAAAATTTGGTAAATAAAAGATTTTCCTTGCATGGTTCTTTGGGCTATCTGGTCTTTAAAACCACTTATGCCATCAGCATGAAGAGTGATTTGGCCTTGATGTACTTTATTATGACAGGATTGACAAAGCGTTATTAAGTTTTTAATCGTATCCTTACCGCCTTGATTTTGAGGCACTATGTGATGTGCTTGAAGTTGAACCTTTTTTTTTCCGCAAGAGATACATTGATATTTATCTCGCATCAATGTGGCTATCCGAAGATTTTCATCTAAACGATTAGATCGTTGATACTCAATCCCAAGCAAATCAGGATTGTTGAGACGAGCAATATCAACTTGCACATCTTCAATCACAATTTGACTGAGGGGCAAAGGAATTTGACGCACAACCCTTATTACCTCTTCTGCATTAGCTTTAATAGAAGGCTGTAATCGTCCGCTGTGCTTACTAGTTGCACGATTTAAAAATCGTTTGGGACGATACCATTTACGATAACGTCTTTGACAGCGATTACCACGTCGTGCGGTCATTTTGTCTTTAATATCGGTGCGATGATTAATAATGCCAGAAAGTAAAATTTGACCAAAACCCACACTGCACAAACCGGTGTAATGACTTCCTTTATCAATCCCCAACGTAACGGGTTGCACATTTTCTTCACAGTCCCATTGCAATTGAATGGTGAAGGGACAACGATTAACGATTTTGGCTTTTCCAGCGCGCAAAAGTTTCCTCGCTTTTGCTGGTTTGCAAGGCATTAATGGATTACCATTTTTATTAATGACATAGACTAACATAATATCTTTAGGACCTCCTGTTAGTGAGAGTGAGGTACTCCTTGTGGTTGTTAAATAGGTTTTTTACGTTTAGCACACTTTCACGTTTCCGCTACCCTTAATACTAGACCACAGAGCGACCGACTGGAATCACATCGGAAGGTGTGATGGCCTATCTAACTTCTGCGACTCATTCAAGTAGCCCACTGTTAGTTCCATGTCTAGGAATAAATTTCTATATTTAGAACATTATTCTATAGATTTAGGAACTATTATGATTTTACAAGAAGGCAGTCATAGTAAAACATTACGTTTTGAATTTTCAGAACAATGGATCGTTTGCAAATATGATGATCGCAGCGGTTTTTATAAAGTTCAACAGTGTCAAGGCATGAAGGCGGTAGACTTTTTAGCAACTGATAGGCATGAAATTCTCTGGATAGAAGTTAAAAACTTTCGTGGTGATAGTGCAAAAAAATAGTCCAAGACTCTCAGCGGCAGAACCCCCTGAAGTTGAAGAATGCCGTCATCTATGCAATTTTGAATATTAAGTACAACGAATTACGGGGATAAACGAATTTTCTGTACCTGCCGCCATTCATATGAATGATGGGTGGCATACCAAAGTTGTAACTTTCTTGCAAGCGCATCCATAATTCGGGACTGGTATCAAAAGCGCGTGATATTCGTAATGCCATATCGGGCGATATTGAACCTTTTTCATGGAGAATATTGGACACCTTGTTATATAAAAAATTTTCAAGTTCACAGAGTACCACAGAGTCTCACAGAGTTATGAAGTTAAGAATTTCTCTGTGAAACTCTGTGTAACTCCGTGTCTCTGTGTTGAAGAATTTGAATTATGGGCCATGATTTAATTTAAAAACATTCAAAACGTTTTATGGCCCCCAAATCAGAACATAACTACATTAAATGCGAATATCAATCTAAAAAACATAAGTACGTGTTGTTTCTACTGATTAAGTCGCTAAAGCGACTACTACAAACTTGATTACTACAAACATTCATTTTTCATTTTTCATTAGTATAATCATGCCAATAACGCCGCATTTCTTCACGAGCCAAGCTGGGCGCAGAAATTCCGTCGGCCGATAAGCGAAAACTAATCGCGCCCGTTTGTGTCGTATTCCATGTTTTAATCTCACGGCGGTGATAACGTTGCACTATTTCTTTTTTTGGATGTCTGTAGCGATTACGATAGCCGGCTGAAAATAACCCGATTGTCGGTTGCACCGCCTCAAGAAAACTTTCTGTTGATGATGTACCGCTACCATGATGCGGCGCGATGAGAATATCGGCTTTTAAATTAGTTGGATAGCCTTGCGCTAGGCGAAATTCTACCCTTTTTTCAATATCGCCCGGTAACAGAATAGCACTTTTTTCGGTACTGACTTTTAACACGCAACTACGATTATTTTTCTTATTAGCAACAACATTGGCAGGAGGATGTAATATTTGAAAATCAACGCCATCCCATCGCCAATGTTGCCCGGTTTGGCACGATAGCACTTTGGTGTCGGCCAATTTTGGGGTTTTGGGCATTTGGGTGAGCGTTTTCTGGATTTTTTGAGTGGCACTGGTTAGCACTTCATCCACCGCTAAATTTGCCAACACGCTTTGTGCGCCGCCGCTATGATCATTATTATCATGACTAATCACAAGTTTATCAATCCGTTGTATTCCCTTAGCGAGCAAAAATGGCACGACTACTGCATCGCCGGTGTTAAAACCACTACAAATTTTTGGCCCCGTGTCATACACTAGCACATAGTTTTGGGTGCGTACCACGGCCGCGAGGCCTTGTCCAACATCTAATAAGGTAAACCAAACTTCGCCACGATTGGGGTGAGCAGGCGGTGTGAAAAAAAGGGGCAATAGCCATATAAGGCCTAACCTTCGTGCTGGAAAGCCACGCGGTAAGAGTAAAATAGCCACGCCCACCATTGCTGCGATAACTGCCCACAGCGGCGGAATGGGGAGTTGCCACACGCCCCATTTAACATTGGCGAGATAATCCAGAAAAACCCAAAGGGCATCAAGCGTGTAAGCGGCAATCTGCAATAAGTAACTGCCTAATTCAGGCCAGTGTGAAATCACCGCTGTGCCCAATAAAGTCAGTGGCACAACCGCAAAACTCACCCAAGGAATCGCAATGGCATTAGCCAGTGGCGAAGTCAAAGGTATATAGCCAAAGACAGCCAAGATAATGGGAAATAAACCCAATGTTACCACCCATTGCGTTCTCCAAGCGCCTCGCCCCCACTTAGCCAAACGAGAAAGTCCCGGCTCACGTCGGCTCAAGAAATACGCAATCACAGCGACGGCCCCAAACGATAACCAAAATCCCGCTGACATGACGGCCAATGGATCCCATAACAACACCAGCAGCAAAGCCAATGCTAAAATATACAACACGGCCACCTTGCGAGCAAACACTATCCCAGACACGGCCACCGCTACCATAATGAAGGCGCGTTGCGTGGGCAGAGAAAAGCCGGCCAGTAGCGCGTAACCAAAAGCGGCCGACAAGCTGAATAAGGCCGCAAAGCGGGGCGCTGGCAACCATAATACCGCTCTACCGGCATAGCTCCATAGCATTCGCCCTAGCAAAAAAACCAGCCACGCGACGAAACCAATATGTAGGCCAGAAATCGCTATCAAATGGGCTGTCCCCGTTTCTTGCAAAACCTCTTTTTGTTCAGGCGTAATCCATTGTCTCTCGCCCACGGCTAACCCGATGAGAATGCCGGTACTTGTCGTATTTGGCAAATCGCGTAATTCATTCTTTATCGCTTTTGCTAACCGATAACGCAGGTTATCTATATTAAAGGGCGAAGGCTCGCTTAATAAACGTTGCTCGCCTTTTGGGCGCACATAACCGGTTGCCAATATGCGGCGTTGAAACAACCAAGCTTCATAATCAAACACACCCGGATTGATCATCCCGTGAGGCCGTTTTAAGCGTACCGTTAATTGCCATTGTTGTCCGGGGCGTAACGGTTGTGGGGGTTCGCCATACCAATATAAGCGTAGGTGTCCGGGATTAGGCCAGTCTTTGAATGGCGTGGGCGCAAAATAAAACCGCCAGCGACAGAATCTTTGCTCGTTTTGCTGTCGCTCAGGCAAATTAATGACCGTACCAGTCATTTTTATATCTCGCCCTTCAAGATCATTGGGTAATTTTTGTGCTAATATCATATCCGCACGCCACACAGTCCACAGTAATCCCAGCGCAAACAGGAACAGTAAGCGTAAGCGTGGCAATAGAAAGGCCAAGATAATTAAGGGATATAGCAGGACAATCCAGCGTACATTAGGTAGAGGACTCAAAGTTTGGCAAAAGAGTATGCCAAGAAGAAAAGCGAGCGTTCCTAAACGCATCTTTTAGGGATTATTTATTCACTTGTAGGTGAATTAATTAGGTTTTTGTCACCACTATAACTTGTATAGTGTTCCTAAATGATTCGTAAAACTAAATCGGCTATAAAGCGTTTAAATTCGTGGGGTAAAATTGACAATTCATTTAGAATGTCTATAGTAATCCCATAAAGTCTAGCTTTCCGTTATTGGATTGGCTTTTGAAAATGACGTTACCCGAAAAATACCGAATGCGCCCCAAATCATTTAGGATATCTTATAAAGGATTTATTATAAGGGATATAATGCCACTTTGAGTGGTTAAATTTTTCATTTAATTTGAGTCGCACTTCAAAACGTTCTCGTCAACAATCTTTTTTAGAAATCCCTTATAAAATACATCGCTTTCCGTTATTGGATTGGCTTTTGAAAATGACGTTACCCGAAAAATACCGAATGCGCCCCAAATCATTTAGGATATCTCTTACCACAAGACAAAAGTTTGTAACAAGCAAGATTTCTGGTAGAGCATTTCAGTCAGACACCAAGTAAAAACAAGTGGTTACAGTACCACTCACTTTTTTTCCGGTACATTTTTCATTTTTATATCGATATTGTACCAAAGGGGCTTTAGCCCCTTCGGTAAGTGTTATTAAAGCCTTCTGATCGCCCCAGGTTTCAATGAATTTTTCAACCCTTAATTCGCATCTATAGTAAATACAAACCCCGTTTCTTGAAGAAACGGAGTTTCTCATCACGACGGGGGCACAACAGATAATTAGACATTATCAGTAGATCGAAAACCGATTAAATATCGAAGGTTTTATGCCGTCAAAAAAGTTATGTTTAGAAAATAGAATAAAAAAATAGACGTTAAATAACATTATCTATTGTTGTTTCTGCAATGCAAAATTTTATGGAAATGTTTTATGAAATTATTTATCAATCAGTTACTTACTTCCAATAATATCTCTTGTATTTTTGCTTATTAGAGCCTCATATGAAAACTTTTTTTAAACGCTCATTACCGCCGGTTTCTCAAATCAAGTCTCATCCAAAACTTCAGTTTTTGGGGACACTTCTCCATGATCCAAATTTGTGGCATTTGAATAGACGCTCATTGGCTGGAGGCATGGCAGTCGGTTTGTTTATAGCCTTTGTACCTACACCTATGCAAATGTTATTAGCCGCAACGGTAGCGATTTATTTTCGCGTCAATTTACCTTTATCAGTTAGCTTGGTATGGATAACTAATCCTCTCACCATGCTGCCAATATATTATTTTGGCTATAAGTTGGGTACCGTTTTACTGGGGCAACCTGCACTAGAAACGGAATTCAGTTTATCCCAAGACGGGTTGTTCCAGATGTTGTGGCATTCATGGCAACCGCTGTTATTGGGTTGTTTTGTACTGAGTACTCTCAGTGCTTTGACTGGCTATTTGTTCGTCAATTTGTTATGGCGCTTGCAAGTGGGTCGTTTATGGCGGGAACGACGCGAAAATAGAATCAAGCTCAAAAAGAAATTGTTGGCGGTACGGAAATTGGGTCCATTGGGAAATATGCCACACTGATCTGGGCCGGAGTCCAAACTTGAGTTTGGCAGGACAGTCGTCCAAACTTGAGTTTGGCTGGAGTCCAATCTTTGCTCCCGTTTTTTGCATCGCTCCAACTTTTGCGGCAAGATTTTACCGTTTGAACTTGGACGGCCATTAGTTATACTTAACAAGGCCACAAACTAAACTTTTCTGTCCTACAATTTTTTAGATAAATAAATCGATTTGGGTAGAAGAAGATTTCGTATCCATCAAAATCACAAAAGTACAAAATTTGCGGAGCATAGAAGACTCTTTTGAGGGCCATGCTGTCAAGTTAATAGGGTAGAAAACAATTTCGTATCCATCAAAATAACAAAAGTACAAAATGACTCCTGCCAAACGTTAGTTTGGACGACTGCCAAACTAAAGTTTGGACGACTGAAGAAAGAGTTTGTAGTGTTTTTTTAGCAGTGCTTCTAAAAAAACACATAGCCCATTTTTGAGAAGTGTAGGTATCATACTCGGACTGGAGCTCACTTGGTGCGGTTCAAATCGAATTCGTCTTTTCAGAAATTCAAAGTAAGTTTCTGGGGCAGTTATATCGAAATGGGTACCACCAACGTACACTTGATCCTTTGGATAGTGTGCATCTGAGCTGACGGCCCAGCCGAGATTGACACCTCGATATTTTTCCGGTAATTCAAAAGTGTCTTCGACTTTTTTTCGCAGTACACTGGGAACGAGAGGTCGTAAGTATTTTTTCTGAAAAAGCTGGCGCAATAACACTGAGGCACCATTATGAATTTCAACATAGTCGGCCTGTGATAAGAGTGTTTGATAGTCTTTTTCAGAAAGCTTATTAGCGGCCCCAGTGTGTCCGGGGGTACGCGGATGAGGGACAATCATAAGTCCAGCCAGTCGAAGACTTTCTTCGTCGGTGTATAGAAAAATAATATCTATGCCTTCCTTGGTTAAGGCTTCTATTCCAGGAATGACGGCGGTTTCTAAATCATTCACAGCTTCCTTTAAATAGAGGTATGCAGTCAGTGGATCTTTGTAAGCGTGTTCGGTAGAGGCAATGAAATCGATTTCAGATTTCTGTATTGACTGCTTATGTTGTTCCATTCTGGTTCTGATTTTATCGGGGCTTAATCGAAAAATATTGGCGTGATAGTGAAGGTCAAATTTCAACAAATTAAATCTCCCTAACTCCCTTTTGTAAAACTTACCTTTACCCACAAGTGTCCAAAATTAATCATTAATAATTAATCATTAATTATTATATTAAAACAATCACTTAACTAAAAAGTGAGTCATTCATTAACCACTCACATTGACTCATTTTCAATAACATACCGACTTGTGGGTAAAAATTAGTTTTGTTAAAGGGGAACAAAAAATAGTGATTGCATAATCGCAAATGACGTTCATGCTGTAACTGATTGAATAAAATAGGACAGAAGTTTTGGCCGCATCAAAAGGCGGTGCGATGCTTTGTTCTTTTATAAGCTGGGTTTGATGTAATTTTCACGGATTTGAGGTACGTTCCGCATATTGTTCTTTATATGTTTGCGTAAAAGAGCCTTCTATTCGTTTACGGTGAAAATAGCAGCAACGTATTGAAAAAGACTGAAATATAAACACACCCCGAAATTGTTCGGGGACTTGAAATTTTATTAGCGAAGGGGGTGGCAAAATGATTTGCCATGAAATTTTTTTCCAAATTCGTTATACTTGTAATTGTTCAGAAAAATCCAAAGTGGAGAGGTTTTTCTGAAAACAAGCGGAGGCTTTTATGG
>NBMI01000393.1:384-6230 GCA_002085445.1 Candidatus Parabeggiatoa sp. nov. 2 | reverse complement strand
ACCACTCAAAACAGTTATACCCCATTTCCTTTTTGGGGTACGCTAACTTTCCTTTATTAAACCAGTTGGTTAGCAACTTGTCGCACTGTTCCATTGTCTGCATAGTACCTTAAAGTATTTGGGTGCAAACCAAAAATTTTGCTTGGCGAATCTGCTGGTAACATAATTCCAGAACAAAAAATATTCAATTAAACAAGCATCGTTATAAGGTTTAAACCAAAAAGATCAAGCTTGATTTGTGAATTTTTGTTAAGTTTTGTTAATTTTTTGGGTACTATGCATTAACCTCCGATACTCGCTTAAAAAAACGTTTTGGACGGTGTAGCAAACGCCGTCCGGCGCCGTTCCAACGCGGGAGCGTTGGAACGATAACAAAGGCATCATTGTTGTAAACGACCACTGGCTGCCGCTTTCATTTGAACGAAAGTTTCTGTAAGTTTCTGTAATTTTTATAAAAAGTATTTTGCGCTGGGGCAATTGGGGTGATTAGCAGCGCGTTCTATTGAAAAACTAAATTGATTTATCATTGTTTTGGCAAAGCGTGTTTTTCTTGTTCCTGGACCACGTCCTTCTTTCTGATGATTCTTGGCAATTTATTTTAGTTTTTTCGGGATTATGTTCTCCTTGAAAATCATCATTTTTGAGCCAACGACGCATAGCTTCCGTGTCAGCCATAAACCATGCTTCTAACGCTTTTTTTGCAACTCTAATCTGGTCAATATCTCCATTACCTATACGAGCTTTAGTTATGGTAACGCAAGGATCGCATTCCAAATCGGTGAGTACCATAATTTTTTCGGGGCTGGCTAGAATGCGACACTCTGTAATAGAAGCATCAATCTTTTTGGGGCATAAATTGCCACCACCACGAGCATTAATTATTGGATCACAAATTTGAATGTTATGTTGTATTGCCCAGTTACGAAAGTTTCTGGATTCTAATAAGAGTTTTTCACAATAACCTTCAACCACAAATCCAATTCTTACCATGGCAATCCCCCACCCAAAGCATTAGTTAACCAAGCCTGATCTAAAGTAGATACTAACTTATCAGCTATTTGTACCTGTTTCATTTTCGTCTGGCCTTGTTTTTTGTCAACTAACCATAGCTCATAATTTTTTAAACATCTTACTAAAGCCTCATTATGAGTTGTCACCCAAATCGGACGTTCATAAGTGGCTTGTTCACGAAAACCGTCAACTAACTCCATAATCGCTTGGGGATGTAAGCCACGTTCTGGTTCTTCAATTAGGGTTATTCCAACGGAAGGGCGATCAAGTATGGCAACCAATACACTTAATAGATAAATTGTGCCATCAGAAATTAAATGCGCTGGGAAAGCTTCTTTTAGGCCTTCTTCTTGGAAAGCTAATACAGTGCTGCCAGTTAATCTTTCACTTTGGGTCTGTACCTTTTCTAAACCGGGGACAATTAATTCCATCCATTCTAAGATGGTTTCACGTATTGATTCGTCTTTTTCTAAACGAGTTAGCACGGCCGCTAAATTGCGCCCATTGTAACTCAATTCAGAGTCTTCATAGTTTTTAACCGGCGATTTTGCTTCGTTCGGATCAATCTTATATAACCGAAAATGGTTGAAAAATGGAATCCTTGAAAAGCCAACGGGAAAAATGGGTAAAAATGATTGTCCACGACGAATAAACTCTTCTTTAGCTTGATTACCTTCTTCGTTATCTTTAAAAAAATCATTCACCGTCCATTTTTTTCCACTGCTACCTTCAAGAAGGTATTCTTCCAAGGTGGGAGAAGTATCTAACTGGCAAATTTTAAAGTGGTAGGTGAGCGTTTCGGTTTCAAATTCAAAGAGAGATTTAAATTCAAAAACACGCGCTGCTTCAGAATTCCGTCTCAAACAATGAATATTGTTAAAGCCACCCTGTTTTTTTATCGCTTCGTTTGCTCCATATCGAATAACCAAATTAACAAAATCCAAGGCATTAAAAAAATTAGTCTTTCCGGCACCATTTGGCCCGGCAAAGACAGAAAACGGTTTAATATCACGCAGTTCTAGCACGTCAATACTGCGATAATTAGCGATTTTAAGATAACGTATAGTACCTATCATTGGTCATTACTTTGTGTTTGTTCAGATTTTTAAATTGAGTCGGTAGGGTGGGCAACAATGTTGCCTAGTACACTAAGGCGGAAGTTTCCATACCACCCCAACGCCAACGGCTAAAGCCGTTGTCTAAAAGCAAAAGTAGGCTAAAGCCTACTGAGCCTCTGGCAGTGCCCTGATACGTACTTTAGCTTTCAAACAAACGCAGTAATTCGCTACGCGAGATAACTGCTTTAGCTGTTGGCTGGTGGTGGTACGGGAATTGATTTCCGCTTTCCTGTACATCACTAGGGTTTAAATTGGTACTCGAACACTCTCTGGCACTGCCAAACTAAAGTTTGGACTCCTGCCCTAAAGTTTGGAGTCTTGCCAAACTAACGTTTGGACTCCTGATCCGTATCTTTTAACCTATAAATTCGCTTAAGAGATTCGATAATGGCGGTTTCTGTTATTTTCAACACTTTTTCCTCCGTTTTAATTTTTTTTCATAAAAGTATGAAAATTTCAGTTGAAAATCAATGTCCTTAATAAACCTGCTCAGGCTCTTCTTGGGTAATCAGTTCGTAAGGAATCACTTCATTATCTCGTGAAATCCGCCATGGTAATTGTTCATGCGTGAAATCAACTATACTTTCTGTATTGTGCTGACACCATTTCTGAGCAACTTCCCTGATTAATTCTATTTCTTGTGTACTCAGCAGCGTACCTTCAGGTTCTTCTATTAACGAAAAAAGTCTAGCAATTCCCTTTTGTTCTTCTAAAATAAGTCCATGAGCAACCATGTATTCCAATACTGAAAAAAATTCGACCGTGACAGGCCCATACGGCAATTTTTTATATTCAAATCCAGTCTTATGCACTAGAAATTTATAAAACTTGGCAAAATCGATTAGATAAACCAGCTTAGCCAGTTTAGTTTTAGTGATCTTTCCATCCTTCATAGCACCATAAGCAATACAATGTGCAATGATTTGTTGCAATTTTTTTAAGGCGGGTGTTTTCATTTTTATCACTGAGGGTTTGTAAATAATTCATCGAAGTGGCGGAACGATTGCCCAACCAAGTGATGGCTACTTATAATATTACCTGAACATTTTGCTAAGATTAAACTCATTTTTATTCTTGTCAATATCCCATTTAAAAATCACGTCTGCCCCAATGCACACATTTTAGCCACAAAATAACGGGCACTGGGACAAGCCGGATGTTTAGCGGCCCGTTTCACATCAAAACCATGTTGATTGATAAACATGCGGGCACATTGAACTTTATTACCGGTACCACGACCTTTGTATTTAATGCCTAATTCCTTGAGATAGTCCCAAGGCATGCTCGATGTTTCTTCAGGTTTATCTTCATAAAAATCGGCTTTGTCCAGCCATTTTATCATGGCCTGTGTATCAGCTAAAAACCATGATTCTATTGCTTTACGGGCAATTATCACCAAATCAATATTTTGTTCGCCAATAATTTTCTTGCGCTCGGTAATACAAGGGGCACAACGTTCAGGATCAAGATCAGCCAACACAACAACTTTATCTGGCTGTGCTTGTATAATCAGCTTTTGTATGTATATGCCGATTTTTTGGGTACACATATTCCCATTGCCACCGGCATTCGCTACATAATCACAAATTTGTAAACCACATTCTTGGTTTGCCCAATCTTTAAAAGTGGTACTTTCGATTAGTTTTTTATCTTAAACACCTTCTACGACAAAGCCAATCCTTACCACGGTAAGCCTCCTCCAAGCAAATCAGACAGCCAAGCTTCATCTACACCCAAAGGGGCCAAGTCTTGTTGTTGTAAGTGACCACTGGCTGCGGCTTTCATTTGGGTTCGGCCTTCTTTTTTATCGACTAGCCACAGTTCATCAAGTTGTAATCGGCGCACAACCGATTCACTGTGGGTAGTCATCCATAAGGGATTAGCATTAGAGGCTTGTGTTCGCATCAAGTCGATAAATTCAAAAATGACTTGGGGGTGCAAACCTCGTTCTGGTTCTTCAATCAAAGTCAAGCCAGAGTCACTGGGCATATCTAAGACTGCTACCAATAGGCTGAGTGCGTAAATTGTTCCATCAGACATCATCTGTGCTGGAAATTGTTTATCTGTACCATGCTCTTTGAATAAAATGGCGGTGCCTCCCAGTTGAAGCGACGTTTTGATTTGCTCAATACCCGGAACCATTGTTTCCATCCATTCTAATATGGTTTCCCGCAAATGCTTATTCTGTTCCAAACGCCTAAGTACATGAGGCAGATTGTGACCAGTAGATTTTAATAGCGAAGAGTCTTGATCGGATTGAGCCGGGGCCGATGCGCCTTTTGGTTCAATGCGATAGAGGTGGAGATTGCTTAACCATTGGTACAAAAACAGATTTGAGAATAAATGAAAACCTGAATAATTGGTCGAAAATCCTTCTATGGGTGTCCTAGTTTCGCCTTTTGTTAGGCAAGGTATTTTGCCTTTTTGTCGTTCAAGCAATAAGTTATCATCCTGTGATATGCTTTCCTCAATCTCTGGTTTGTCAGAAAGATTATGTAGTCCTAAACGATACCACTCATTTTTGTCTGTCGTTTCGCTCGGCAAAGTGTATTTAATCTCAAACTCAAATCGCTGCGCCTCATTTGGGTGTCGTTTAACCGAATGAATATTATCAAATCCGCCATGCCATCGAAGGGCATCTGTTATCCCATTGCGAATAAAACGACTGACGAAATCAAGCGCGTCAAAAAAATTGCTTTTACCGCTACCATTAGCGCCGGCAAACACGGAAAAATATTTCAGATTTTTTAATTCTAAGGAATCAATACTTTTGAAATTGGAGATTTTCAAATAGTGAAACGTCGTTCTGGAACGCCTATATTGCTCCTAAACGAATTAAAATCCACCGAATGATAATCCTCCTATCAAAAAGCGAACAAAGCTTCAAGTGCGCGGTATTATCTTCTTTCCAGACATTTCTAGCAAGATAGAATTTGGTACCATTCATCAACTACAAGGATTGTATATAATAAGGGATTGGATCGAAGTCTTTCTTTATCTCGTTGGCAGTTTGTTCAAGTTTGTCCACTTCACTAACTCTTCAAGTGCGCGGGATTATCCTCTTTCCAGACATTTCTAGCAAGATATAATTTGGTACCATTCATTAAAGTCCGATATGATTTTTTTTTCCGACGCGCCAAAGGTTCGCTGTGAATAAATGAAAACGCATCACCGTCACGAGTTGATTTTGGACGCTTAAGTGGCCTTAGAAAATGCTAGAGCCACTTGAAAAATGCCTATTGGAAATTTTCAGTTGTCGAGTCGAGTGCCTTTAATGGCACACAAAAAGTGTCTTTTTGGCGCGACAAAAATAGAGGGCCAGACTTCAATTTGAAAACCTTCAAATGACTTTATGGCCCCCAAAACAGACTGTCCAAAATAACCACACTAATTTAAAAGAGATTGGTGCTTGAACTTCTACTGTTCCTTGAAGGGATAGTATCTGTTGAATCCATTGTGAGTCGAGTGCCTTTAATGGCATACAAAAAGTGTCTTTTTGGCGCGACAAAAATAGAGGGCCAGACTTCGATTTGAAAACCTTCAAATGACTTTATGGCCCCCAAACCAGACTGTCCAAAATAACCACACTAATTTAAAAGAGATTGGTGCTTGAACTGTTCCTTGAAGGGATAGTATCCGTTGAATTCACTGTGAGTCGAGTGCCTTTAATGGCATACAAAAAGTGTCTTTTTGGCGCGACAAAAATAGAGGGCCAGA
>NBMI01000393.1:0-337 GCA_002085445.1 Candidatus Parabeggiatoa sp. nov. 2 | reverse complement strand
TGGCGCGACAAAAATAGAGGGCCAGACTTCAAAAAAAAACGAATTACGCGGATAAACGAATTAAGTACAACGAAACGTCGTTCTGGAACGCCAAACGTCGTTCTGGAACGCCTATATTGCTCCTAAACGAATTAAAATCCATCCTCCTATCAAAAAGCGAACAAAGCTTCAAGTGCGCGGTATTATCTTCTTTCCAGACATTTCTAGCAAGAACTAATTTGGTACCATTCATCAACTACAAGGATTGTATATAATAATGGATTGGATCGAAGTCTTTCTTTATCTCGCTGGCAGTTTGTTCAAGTTTGTCCACTTCACTAACTCTTCAAGTGCGCGG
>NBMI01000146.1 GCA_002085445.1 Candidatus Parabeggiatoa sp. nov. 2 | reverse complement strand
TTTTTTCATGCTATCTGCCAAAAAGAACATCCGCTCGTGTTGTTTATAGACGACTTGCAATGGGCCGATTTGGCCTCTTTGAATTTGTTAAAAACCTTGATGACTGATACGGATAGTCAGTATTTTTTAATCATCGGTGCCTATCGAGACAATGAAGTCGATGCCACCCATCCCTTGCTGATGATGTTGGAAGACTTGCAAAAATCCGCTACCACCGTCAACACCGTTCAGTTACAAAATTTGTCGGTTGATGATGTTCACACCTTGATTGCAGAGGCTTTAATGTCTGAACCGGCTTCTGCCCAAACGTTGACTCACTTAGTCTATGAAAAGACTCAAGGCAATGCCTTTTTTACCCACGAATTTCTGAAGTCCTTGTATCAAAAAGAATTATTGGTATTTGAGCTCAAGGAACAAAAATGGCAATGGGAGGTTTCCAAAATTTCCACCCTTGGTCTGACTGACAATGTAGTGGAATTAATGGCGGACAAGATAAACGATTTGTCTGCCGAAACACAAGAAACTTTGAAATTAGCCGCTTGTATTGGTAATCGGTTCGATTTGCAAACCTTGTCCATCATCTCTCAATACACCCAAGCTGACACCTTAGCTCATCTGTGGCAAGCTATAAAAGAAGGCTTGCTTGAACCGCTGGATGAAAATTATAAACAACGGGAAAACTTGGGAAAAGGTGAGGATAACACGCATTTTCAATTCCAACATGATCGCGTCCAGCAAGCAGCCTACTCCCTCATCGAAGATGACAAAAAAAGGGAAACGCATTTACAAATCGGACGATTGCTCTTTCAGGAGATTACCAAGGATATTCTCCAAAAGAGGATTTTTGAAATAACCGACCACTTTAATATTGCTACTGAATTTCTTAAAGATGACCACGAGAAAATAGAAGTCGCTGGCTTAAATCTGATCGCCGGTGACAAAGCCATTTCTGCTATGGCTGGCTCCGCTGCCGTACTGTACTTCCAAACTGGGCTTTCTCTGCTACCAGAAAAAGGGTGGGAAGAACATTACTCCTTAGCACTTCACCTGACTTGCGGACTCATCGAATCCTCCTATTTAACCGCTTCTTATCAAAAAGCTGAGGAACTCTGCAATGTTGCTCTGCCTCAAGCGCAAAGCACTCTCGACAAAGCAAGGATATATTCCTTAATGTGCTATAATTTCACGCTTCAAAACCGAATGGAAAAAACCCTGACAACGGGTTTGGAAGCCTTGAAAATTCTCACTATTCCGTTAGTGGAAAATCCTCCTGAAATCATCGACATCGAACATAGGCGCGATCTTCCAGAAATGACGAACCCCGATAGATTGGCCGCCATGTCCATTCTAGTGAGTATTATTTCTTGCGCCTTAGTTACTCAGTCCCCGCTCTTGATGCCGCTTATCTATACGATGGTGAATCTCAGTGCCAAACATGGCAACTGTAGCAAAGCCCCATTCGGCTATGTCTGGTATGGTTGCGCTCTTTGCTGGAGCCGGACCGATATCGGACTCGGCTATCGCTTTGGTCGTCTGGCGATAGAAGTCATGGAAAAATTCAAGCCTTGTGAAGTTGAAACAACGGTTCTCCATCAATTCAATTCATTTATCCGCCACTGGTGTGAGCATGAGCGACTTTCCATCAACGAATTTCCACACGTCGTCCAAGTCGGCAAAGAAACCGGTGACATCGAATACGGCACTTACGTTGCCGTCAATTACGTTACCAATCTTCTTTTGGTTGGAGAACCCCTTGCCAGTACTCAAGAAAAGCAACGGCCTTATCTCGACTGGGTTGCCAGCACCCGATTCTCATTCTCCCTGACTTATGGCAGTATATGGGCACAGGCTACTCAATGTCTGATGAGTCAAGGCGAGAGTGCTACGCGACTTCAAGGCGATTTCATGGACGAAAGCAAAATGATTCCAGAAATGCAGAAGACTAAAAATAATCTCAATCTCTTTGCAGTCTATGCAGCCAAAGCAATGTTATCCTATTTCAATGCTCGTTTCCATGAGAGCGCCGCTTTTGCTAAGGAAGCCGAACAGTATGAGGCCGCTATTGGCGGTTTATTGCCAGTCACCCAGCCGCCTTTTTATGGTGCGCTCGCACTATTGAAAATCACCTCCGAGAATGCCAGCGGAGAACAGGAAGGCAATAAAACGCTTGAAACTTATGAAGAAAAATTGCGACTTTGGAGTGAGCAAGGTCATAATAACTTTCAGCATAAGTACGATTTGGTAGAAGCCGAAAAAGCGCGTGTTTTAGGGCAAAACTGGCAAGCTGCTGAATTGTACGAAAAAGCGATTGCTGGTGCAAAGAAAAATGAATATCTCCATGAAGAAGCACTCGCTTACGAATTAGCCGCAGAATTTTATTTGGGGCGCGGCATGGAAACGTTCGCCCAAACCTACCTGCGTGAAGCGCACTATTGCTATCAACAATGGGGAGCTATCGCTAAGGTGAAGGATTTAGAAGAACGATATCCTCAATTTTTAGCCCAGAAACTCTCCCAAATGATGCCAACAACGGCGACATTTACCCCGATGGCAACGGTTATGAGTGGTTCGAGTTATATTCAGAAAAATCTTTCCACACTGTTAGATTTAGAGAGTGTCATAAAAGCCTCTCAAACGCTGTCTGGGGAGATTGTCTTAAGCAAGCTGTTAGAGAAGTTGATGCAGATTGTGATTGAAAATGCTGGGGCCGATCGAGGCTGTTTGCTACTGCCTCAAGAGGATGAATGGTTTATCCAAGCCGAAGGCTCTATTAATAAGCAGGATATCACCGTGTTGCAATCTCTAGCGGTTGAAGAGAGTTCTCTGGTTTCTGAAAACATTATTCATTATGTAGCGCGTACTCAAGAAGAGGTGGTTTTGGCCGATGCGACTCAAGATGGGCGTTTTACCCAAGATACCTACATTGTCAAACAGCGTCCCAAATCCGTGTTATGCTTGCCGCTGGTAAATCAGGGCAAACTGACTGGCATCTTATATTTAGAAAATCGCTTGACCGAAGGGGCTTTCACAGCGCAGAGGTTGCAGGTGTTGAATATGTTATCCTCGCAACTCGCGATTTCGATTGAAAACGCTTTGTTATACAACAATTTAGAAAACAAAGTCGCAAAACGTACCCATGAACTGGCACAACGTACCGATGAACTGGAAGAAGAAGTGGTGGTGCGGAAAAGCGCTGAGGAAGCGGCCAACGTCGCGAGCCAAGCGAAGAGCGAGTTTCTGTCCAATATGAGCCATGAATTGCGGACTCCCCTCAATGGCATCTTGGGCTATGCCCAAATTCTTAAACGAGGACGAAACCTTGATACCACCCAACTGAGTGGTTTAAATACCATCTACCAAAGCGGTAACCATCTATTGACTCTGATCAACGATATTCTTGATCTCTCCAAAATTGAGGCCCGCAAGTTAGAACTTTACCCCAGCGCGATTCATTTTCACAGCTTTATAGAGGGCATTACCGGCATTATCCGTATGCGAGCCGAACAGAAAGATGTTTATTTCACTTATGAAGCAGTAGGTGATTTACCGCCGGGCATCAAAGCGGATGAAAAACGGTTGCGGCAAGTCTTAATCAACCTGTTGGGTAATGCGGTCAAATTCACCGATAAAGGCCGAGTGACGCTTAGAATCAGGAAAATATCCCCCGCATTAGAAATCACCGCCAGCCCGTTACAAAACGAGGGCGTTCAGTCCGAAGAAGGGATTTTTCGCTTTGAAGTTGAAGATAGTGGTGTTGGCATGACACCGACGCAATTGAACAAGATATTCTTACCTTTTGAACAGGTAGGCGACACCCAGCGGCGGGTAGAAGGGACGGGCTTAGGTTTAGCCATTAGCCGGCAATTGGTCGAAATCATGGGCGGCGAAATAAACGTTGAAAGCGAAGTCGGAAAAGGCAGTACTTTTGGGTTCGAGATCGCATTGCCGCTGGTTGAGATCAAAACGCAAGACGGGTCAGAAAGCACACAAAGCATCAGCGGTTATAAAGGAGAACGGCGCAAGATTCTGGTGGTGGATGATAAACCTGAAAATCGAGTTATCCTCGTTAACATGCTTGAGTGGCTCGGGTTTGAGATGCTTGAGGCCGGCGATGGTCAAGAAGCGATATGGCTTTGAAGCGGTACAAAGGCTACGGCAAATGCCCGAATTTCAGGAGACACTGATTATTGCAACCTCCGCGAGTGTCTTTGAGGCGGATCAAGAAAAAAGCCGGGTCATTGGGTGCGATGTCTTTCTGCCAAAGCCGGTAGAAGAAGACAAGTTATTTAACATACTGGTCAATCGCCTTAAATTGGAATGGGTTTATGAAACGGTTGCTCAACCGCATGACACTTATGTTCCAGAATCAGCGCCCCTTGTGCCGCCACCCCTAGCGGAATTAGAAGCCTTATATGAGTTAGCGATGCTAGGCAGTATGCGAGACATTCGGGAACAGGCCCGGCAACTGGAAGCGTTAGATGAAAAATACCGGCCCTTTAGCCGCAAACTGCAAGAATTAGCGCAAACCTTTGATGACGAAAAAATATTGGCTTTGATTGAATCCTTGATGGAGGGAAATGAATGATGGCCGTTACAGCAACCCCAACTATCGCTACGAGTTTCAAGGGTTATATTGTCCTCATTATTGACGACAATCCAACCAATTTAGGGGTCGTGGTTGATTATCTGGAAGAATCTGGTTTGAAAATCATTACAGCTAAAAATGGCGAAATGGGGCACAAACGGGCCCAGTTTGCTAAGCCTGACATTATCTTATTAGATGTCATGATGCCAGGCATAGACGGTTTTGAAACCTGCCTTCGGTTAAAAGCGGATGACACAACCAAAGAGATTCCTGTGATTTTTATGACCGCTTTGGATAATACCGAAGATAAAGTGAAAGGCTTTGAAATGGGCGGCGTAGACTACGTCACCAAGCCCATACAACACGAAGAAGTCTTAGCACGTCTCACCACCCATCTCAGCATTCGAAATTTGACGAAAAGTTTGAATGTCAAAATAGAAGAATTGACCCAAACTCATCAAGAACTGACAAAAAATGTAGCGGATTTAAAACAAACCCGTCAAGAGCTGGTGCAAAGCGAAAAAATGGCCTCCCTTGGACGCTTGGTGGCGGGTTTTGCCCATGAACTGAATACGCCGCTGGGTGTTGTTGTAGGCAGTGCCTCCCTATTGCAACTAGAAGCTCAAAAAATCAATCACTTAATGGAACAAGAAGAAGTGGAGGAGGATGAATTGCTTTCCGCCATCAAAAATATTGATGAAGGGGCCAATCTCACTTTATCCAATATAAAACGCGCTGCTCATTTGGTCAGTAGCTTTAAACGCACAGCGGTTGATCAAACTTCTGATGAAGTGAGATCATTTCAGGTCCATGAAGTGATTAACGATACGATTACTACCTTGCATAATCGCTTCAAAAATACTCACATTGAAATTCAAGTGGATTGCCCCAATGAGTTAAAAGTAGTGAGTCTGCCAGGCGCATTGGAACAAATCCTCACCAATTTGCTAATGAACAGCCTGATACACGGTTTTGATGAAGGGCAAAATGCTGGTAGCATCAACCTCAACGTGCAACTTGATGGAGATCATTTGCACATAGAATACTCCGATACCGGCAAAGGTATTGCCCAAGAAAACTTGGGCAAAATTTTTGAGCCGTTTTTTACCACCCACCGCGCTCATGGCGGTAGTGGATTGGGGATGTATATTTGCTACAATATTATTACAACCCAATTGCAAGGTACAATCACTGCCGAAAGTACCCTTGGCAAAGGAGTTGTGTTTCAGATTGATTATCCAATTGCCTTGATAGCTGATGAAAAAATAAATAATAAATAGCGCCAACCCGAAGGGGGAATTAACAATTAATCATTAATCATTAATAGGGGCCCCAACCCCGAAGGAGTTGAATGTCAAGAACGCCGGGAAAACGCCGTCAACTAACTACAATTAAAAGAGGTCTCAATAAGGCCATGAGTTGAAATTGCTTGAGTCATTATGCAACAAGGCCCACAATTGACAGGGCCATGAGTTGAAATTGCTTGAGCCATTATGCAACAAGGCCCACAATTGACGGCCAGATTAAAAGAGGTATCAATAGGGCCATGAGTTGAAATTGCTTGAGTCATTATGCGATATGGCCCATAATTTGCGTCAGTGATAATCGCCTACTACAAACACTACAAACGGAAAGGCGATGAATCGCCTACTACAAACACTACAAACGGAAAGGCGATGAATCGCCTACTACAAACACCGTCAAATTATCAATCACCAATTACCAATAAAAAGAGAGCGGCGGCGCTGATATAAAAAAACCAAAGCTCAAACTTCCCCCTTGGAAAGTACTCATTGTCGATGACGAACCCGATGTCCACTCCATGACCAGTTTGAGCCTTCAAAAGTTTAAATTTGCTGGCAAAACTTTACAGATATTTCAGGCCGTGTCAGGTATTGAGGCGCGGGAAATTTTGGCCGCTGAGCCGAATATGGCGGTAGCCTTAATTGATGTCGTCATGGAAACCGATGATGCCGGACTGCGCCTGGTCGATTTCATTCGCAATGAACTCAAATATTCCCTTATCAGGCTTATTATCCGCACCGGCCAACCGGGGATGGCCCCCGAAAAAGAAGTCATTGAACGCTACGATATTGACGACTACAAGGACAAGACAGAATTGACGGCACAGAAACTCTATACCTCCATGCGTGCCGCGTTAAAATCCTACCGCGATCTGAGTATTCTCGATGCCAACCGAAAGGGACTGAGAAAAATTCTCGATGCCGCGCCAGAATTGTACCATCCCCAATCCATCAACCAATTTTTCAACGGGGTACTTACCCAAATCATCGGCCTATGCAATCTGGGCGAAAACAGCCTTATATCCACCGTCAACAACGGCCTCGTGATAACCGCTAACAATAACAAAATAGCGGTTCAATCAGGCACCGGTCGCTTTGCTAAAGTGGACGAAAACCCAGAAGTAGAGGCGATCACAAAAACATGTTTAGACAACATACTGGGAAAACAGTCCAACGAACAATTGCCGCCCGGTGCGCTCATGATTCCACTTGAGGTACATAAAAACCCCGTGGGTTTTGTTTACCTAGAGAGTGCCCAGCACCTCTCAAAGGCCGATCAAGACATCATTCACATCATGGCAAACCAGTGTGCCACCGCACTGGAGAATTTACAACTGTACCTAGAACTTAAAGAGGCCAATCGACAAACCTCGTACATGTTATCCATTGCCGAACATGCCCGCAAAATGGCCGAAGCTGCCAACCGTGCCAAGGCCACTTTCTTGGCAAAGATGAGCCATGAATTACGCACCCCGTTAAATGCCATTCTGGGTTATAGCGATATGATTCAAGAAGAAGCCTTAGATTCAGGCTGTGAAGAACTCATACCGGACCTAGATAAGGTTCAAATGGCGGGTAGGCAATTGTTAGACATTATCAGCAATATTTTAGACATCTCCAAGATAGAAGCCGACAAATTAGAACTCAATCTGACTGAATTTGCTGTCACCGATTTAATAAAAGAAGTTGTGACGACTATCCAACCGATAGTGAAAATCAAAGGCAACCGCCTTAAAGTCGAATCTGGTAACCAATTAGGAACGCTGTATGCGGACTATCACAAAGTCAGACAAGTTCTGTTCAACATATTAAATAACGCGGTCAAATTCACCAACCAAGGCACGATTACTTTTACCATTACCCGCCGCCGCCAAAAAATCCCCCCGACTGAATTGAGTCCTGTAGACGGGGGGGAAGGGAAAACGGAACAGCAGCCTTTGCCAAAGGGAGAAACGGAACACACACACTTGGAAAAGCACGAAATGGAGCTTCCCCGTTTGAAAACGAGCGAAACTCAATCCCCTCCTTTGGAAAAGGAAGGCAAAGAAGAATTATCAGATTGGCTATTTTTTAAAATAGCTGATACCGGCATGGGCATTCCTTTAGAAAAATTGAACATGGTTTTTGAAGCCTTTACCCAAGCCGACAATTCCAGTACCCGTGAATTTGGTGGCACCGGTTTAGGCTTAGCCATCAGTGAACATTTTTGCAAGGCGATGGGCGGCAAAATTTCCGTTTGCAGCACCCAGGGCGAAGGCACCACTTTCACCGTACAACTGCCAGCACAAGTTTCTGTCAAGTAACCTAAAAATAATTAATCTCGCCCAAAGCCAGGGGCGTTGCCCCTGGCTATAGATTTTCAGATAATTATTTTCAAAGTGAATAGCCCTAGATTTCGCCCGGAGTCCAAGATTTATCTTGGACGTCTAAATCGCCCGGAGTCCAAGATTTATCTTGGACGTCTATTTATTCACTATTGGCTTTTTTGAAATTATTTTTCTGAACATCTATAGAAAACGCCCCTAGAAGAATAAATAATTATATTAGCCCCTTCGGTAAGTATTATTAAAGCCAGGGGCAACGCCCCTGGAACATTAAGGAGATAAAAAAACATGCTACCTCGTACTTTAACTCATCGACTCACACTGATTTGTCTGTCAGTCTTGCTCACCGGATGTCTTGGCGGTGGCGGTGGCAGTGGTGATTCAGACAGTGATGTGATGACTGAAATAACCGATGACAGAGTTGCCAAAGTGACTTTGCTTGTGACTGACAACTTCCAACGCGCCAATGTTCAATCGGCAATTATCCTCACTGTCATCGCCCGTGATAGAACCAATGCACCGCTTACCGGCGTGGAAGTCAGCTTAGCTAGTTCCTCCGATTTTGCAGTGTTTCTTACGCCAAGTGGTGTCACCGAGGAAAATGGTCGTTTTACCACTGGCGTTGTCAGCAGCGTGGCTGAAACCTTTGAAGTCACCGCGACTGCTGGCGGCCGACGAGGAGAACCCGTCAGTGTCACTTTTGTTGCCCCCGTCGATCAGATTGAGTTAAGTGCCTCAGAACAACTATTGTCTGTTAGTGACAGCACCACAGTCACCGTGAAGATACACAAAGAATTGAGTGGAGAACCGCTACCCAATGCGCCATTTAACGTGAAGCTTTCAGGCGCGGCGATACTGGGCCAGGTACCAACAATCACCGATAGCAACGGCCAAGCCACGTTTACCGTTACTGACAACTTCGCCGAAACGGTGACGGTTACCGTCACCAGCGGCACTATCACCCAAACCCTCAAGCTTTATTTTGGTGCCACTTTAAGCTTAATACCCGACTCAATCAATGCGCTTGATGAAGCCAATCTGATAGCCTTAATCAAAGATAGCAACCAGGCACCCATAGCGGATCAAGAGATTCAATTTAGCTTTGTAGGCAACAATAACAAAACCTTAACACCTATCACCGCTATTACCCATGAAAATGGGACAGCTACAGTGACTATCACGGATTTAGCCAAAGAGGGTGGTACGGCCATCGTTCAGGCGAGTAGTGGCACACTGACAACACAAGCCACCGTTATATTTGGAGAAATGCTTGTTGATCCAAGGATATCTAAGGCCAATTTGAGTGTCAGTGACAACTTACAACCCGCCAATGGACGTGACGAAATCACGCTCACCGTGGTAGCCCGTGATGCCGCAAACGCACCGCTTGCAAACGTGCCAGTCAGCTTACTCAGCACCTCAGATACGGCCTTTATTAAAGCGCTGAGTGGCACAACCACAGAACAAGGTCGCTTCACAACCACCGTCACCAACAGTGTTGCCGAAAGCTTTGAAGTCACGGCCACCGCGGGCGGCGTACAAACGCAACCGGTGACAGTCACATTTATAGATAGTACAATTGATCCGAGAGTCTCTGAAGTCAAACTGCTAGTCAGTAACAACTTCCAACGCGCCGATGGTGAGGCCGCTATCACTCTTACCGTGATAGCCCGTGGTGCTAATAATGCCCCCGTTTCAGAGGTCGCCATTAATTTAGTTAGTCGCTCTGATACCGCTTTTTTTGACGCGCTGAGTGGCACAACCACAGAACAAGGTCGCTTCACCACCACCGTCACCAACAGTGTTGCCGAAAGCTTTGAAGTCACGGCCACCGCGGGCGGCGTACAAACTGAACCAGTGACAGTCACATTTATAGATAGTACGATTGATCCAAGAGTCTCTGAAGTCAAACTGCTAGTCAGTAACAACTTCCAACGCGCCGATGGTGAGGCCGCTATCACTCTCACAGTTATAGCCCGTAATGCTAATAATGCCCCCGTTTCAGATGTAGCCATTAATTTAGTTAGTCGCTCTGATACCGCTTTTTTTGACGCGCTGAGCGGTACCACTGGCGAAAATGGCCGTTTCACCACCACCGTCACCAACAGTGTTGCCGAAAGCGTTGAAGTCACCGCCACCGCTGGTGGTGTGCAAGCACAACCCGTCACAGTCGCCTTTGTGGACAGTACCGTTGATCCTAGAGTCTCTACCGTCTCTTTAATTGTCACTAACAACTCCCAACCCGCCAATGGACGTGATCAAATCATCCTCACTGTGATAGTCCGTAATGCTCAAAACGCCCCGCTATCTGATGTACAAGTTAACTTAGTCAGCACCTCTGACTTCGCCCTTTTTGAAGCACTGAGCGGCACCACCGGAAAAAATGGTCGTTTCAGCACCACCGTTACCAGCACAGTCGCTGAAACTTTTATCGTAACAGCAAAGGCGGGCGGTGCGCAGGCGGATTCCGCCAGCGTGACTTTTGCAGCCCCCGTTGGAGAAATCGTTTTAAGAGCATCCAGTGCGGTTTTACCCGCGAATGACACCAGCACCATAACAATCACCATACTCCGAAAAGTGGAATTGGAAGAAGTGCTTGATAAATTCAGCCAATTTTTTGACAGCGTCACTCTGAGCGGCCCGGTGCTTGATAACTTACTTCAACAGGATATTTTGTTACCTCATACCCCCTTCAACGCCGTGGCTTCTGGGGGCGCGGTATTGCACAATGTCCCAAAAACCACCAACACCAATGGGCAAGCCCGTTTTACTGTCACCAATAACAAAAATACGGTTATTACGGTAACCAGTGGGCCTATTACTCAAACGTTACAGCTCCATTTTGGCGCGACTTTGAACTTGTTGCCCAAATCAACCAATGCCGCCGAAACGGCCACCCTAACCGCTTTATTAAAAGATGGCAATCAGGCACCGATTGCTGAGCAACAAGTCAAATTTAACTTTGTTGGCGACAATAACGAAACATTGACACCCAACACCGCCACCACCGGTGCCGACGGCATAGCCGAAGTCACCATTACCGATATAGAACAAAATGGCGGCACGGCCGAAGTGAATGTCAGCAGCGGCACACTGACCGATCAAGCTACCGTTAACTTTCTAGCAGCCTTTGGCGAAAATCGCCAGCTTGAAGTCAACAGCACGGCCTCTGTTTTAAACGTTAACCAATCGGCAACTCTCACCGCACGTATTACCGATAAAAATGGTTTTCCTATCCAAGGACAGACGGTCGCTTTTTCTGTCGCCAGAACAGATGGCCGAGACAGTAGCGCACGAGTATCGCTCAACACCAGCAACGCTCCAGGTGAAATTAAAGTCACCGGCATCAGCAACTCCGAAGGTGAAGTCAAAGCCACCGTGTCAGACACGACGGGCGAAAATGTCATGGTGACTGTTAGGGCCGACACCGCTGTGCAAGAAATCCCGTTATACTTTGGTGCCAATATCAGCCTCTCGCCCACAGATGCCAATGGCTTTGCCAATGGTACCACGCCCATCACGCTAACCGCCACTGTCAGCGATGCCCAAAGAGGCGGTATTTCAGCAATACCGGTCGATTTTCGCGTGATAAACGGACAAGCTTTATTAGATAACTTTCGTATTAGCACCAATGAAAAAGGCCAAGCAATCGTCAACGTTACTAGCAACATCCTTGGCCGTGCCACGATTGAAGCCCAAGTCGATACCCTAACGCCAACGGTTCAAGCCACGCTCACCTTTAGCCCCAGCGAACCTAGCCAGCTTACACTCAGCACGACTAGCACAGAGCCATTATCACTCAATGGCGAAGCCACGATTACGGCAGTTGTCAAAGATGCCCAAAGTAATCTCGTCGAAGATGGCACTCGTGTCAACTTTACCGTAGAGGGCGCCGGTTCGATAACCGAATCGGAGCTCACCACCAATGGCACTGCCACCGCTACCTTTAGTGCCACCACGCAAGCTGGCATAGCCTTCATCACCGCCACTGCGGGTGCCGCTACCGACAGCATAACCCTCACTGTGCAACCGGGCAACGCCGGCACGATTGAAGTCAGCAAAATAGAGCCTCAAGTGATAGGCATTATTGGCAGCGGCGTTACTCAAACTGCCACCATTGAATTTATCGTCAAAGACAGTTTGGGCAACCTCGTTGCCGACGGCACAGAGGTGAATTTTGCCCTTGGCGAAACCACCTTAGGTGGCGGCGAAACCCTTTCTACAGAAGGCAAAAGCGGAAAAACCGCCATTGGCACAACCTTGGATGGTTCTGTCCGTGTCACGCTAAAAAGCGGCGCCGTCGCGGGCAATATCGACGTGATTGCCACCGTCAATAACACCATCAGCACCGTCGCACGAGTCACCATTGTCGGCAGTGTTCCTGATGCTGATCATCTTTCTTTAGCGGTAGAATTTCACAATATTGCCGGCGGCGTGACATTTGGACTACAGAACCAAATTACCGCTTATGTCGGTGACCGTTTTGGGAATATTGTGCCAGAAGGCACCTCTGTCAGCTTTATCACTGAAGGTGGCACCATCGGCCAAAGTATCGGTGGTGGCGCGTTTACCACCACCACTGAATTTGGGCAAGCGACAGCGATTTTGCAATCGGCCGCCCCAACCACGCCCAATTTGGGCGGCGTTCCTACTCTTCGCAATCGGGGGTATAAATGTAGCGACGATTACGCTGAAGTCAACAATCCCACCCCCGAAATGTTATGCGGTAATCCGGGGCTAGTCACTATCGTTGCTTTTACGACAGGCAGTGAAAGTTTTGTCGATAAAAATGGCAATGGACTTTTTGATGCTGGCGAAACTTTTAAGGATTTGAGTGAACCGTATATCGACGGCAACGACAACAACGCTTTTGACGAAGGAGAATTATATATTGATGTCAATGGCAATAGACAGTTTGACAATGGCAATAACCAATTTGACGGCCCCGGGGGTGAATTTAAAAATACCACCATTTGGCGCAGTGGACGGATATTATTTTCGGCTGGTACCGCGCTGATTCAAATAACGCCTACCTCTTTTAAGATTCCCAATGGTGGCAGTCAAACTTTTACTATTGAGAATATAGGTGATATTTATGGCAATGCCTTGGTGGCGGGCACACGCTTTCAAGTCACAAGCAATAATGGCCTATTGGGAGGAACAACAGATTTAACCTTTGGCGATAGTAGTGGGCGAGGCAATTCCTCTATTCAGTTTACCTTATCGAGTAATCCGCCTTCCCGTACCACTGAAACCGATAAAGAGGGAAATGAACAGATACGTCTAGAATATCCGCCGGCAACTTCGGCAACCATTACCATCACTATCACTTCATCGGTCCAAAACAAGGCCCCCGGTGGGAGTGGAGATAAATCGTTGGTGATTTCTGGCACGATTAATGAGGAAAACCGGCCGTTAGAATAACTGGGTGGTACAAGGCAAGCCTTGTACTCCTGCCTGCTTATTGAAATGTTTTGAAAATCGCCTACTACAAACGGGCCTTTTCCTTAATATCATTGTCCACTTCACCAAAACTCCGTGCCTGAAACTTTTCCGGTACTCGTAACTTAAATTGATCATCGTTAATCATGATATTTTTAAAAAATCGGATTTCTTAACTGGCCCCAATAACTTAACAAAGACTTTGACGAGGCCTTGCCGTTTGTAGTAGGCGATTTATCGCCTCCTGCCAAACGTTAGTTTGGACGACTGTCAAACGGACGACTGCCAAACGTTAGTTTGGACGACTGAATCGGAGGTTTTTCTTAGAAACCGCGTTCTTTTTTTATCGTTTCGTAGGCAGCTTGAATTTGTTGGAATTTTTGATTGGCAAATTTCATAAATTCCTCTGGCAACTGTTTTGACTGAATTTTATCCGGATGATAATCCGCAGCCAGTCTTCGATATCTTGCTTTGATTTTGGCTATGGAATCGGTTGGCTCGCATTTCAAGATAGCATAATGCTTCTCAGTATCTATGAAATTTGGAAAATGATGTGTCTTCATTTCATCGTATATGTCGCTGTCTATACGAAATATCCTGACGACAGACAAAATCATTTTGTCTTTTTTGGCGGAGTACTTACCACCGGCACTGGCTACTCGTAGGAGTAATTCAATCACGCCTAGAAGTTCTTCTTGTTTGATTTCTTCAAGGGCAGAGTAAAATTTCTGGGCATGTTTTTCAAATGGCACATTTGAATTTTTAGCGCCCTGAAAAATAGCATGCGCTAATTGTCTGTTATCAGGATCCAGCCCAAGCCCATTTTTCATGTAATCATCTACGATGTCTACTTCTGCCTTAGTCACAGCACCATCTGCTTTTGCTAATATCCCCAACATGGAGAACAGTGTTAAAAACATGGTGCCCTGCTTTTTAGCCATCTCGATTGTGTCAGCAAATTTCTGGCGAAACCATAAACTCGTCACACTGCCAATGGCAGCACCCATAAGAAGAGCAGCAAAATTATACATAGTATCCGTTATCCGTTGTCAGTGTTCAGTGATCAGTTATCAGTGTTCAGTGATCAGTTATCAGTGATTAGTGATCAGTGAACAGTGATCAGTTATCAGTGATTAGTTATACTAAAAACATAGTTGCAAAATCTCCTTTGTTCGGGGACTTGCCGCGCTCCCCGCATCGAAGGGGCTAGAGGTTATCAGTTATCAATTGCCTCAGTGTTGATTCATCTAATGCCAACAGATTATTCTTTCAAACAAGAAAAAGAGTTTAGCAAATTTATGGTTTAGCCACAAATTTACCACACATAAATGGCGGTGCCCAGAAGAAATTAGACATCGTATAGCTTATCAGTTATCAGTTATCAGTTATCAGTGGTTTTGGTGTTGACTCATCCAATGCCAACAAACTCTATAAACTTTCAAGGTAAAGATGAACCTAATGATTCCCGAAAGGGCGTAATTAGGAATGCCGCGAGGCATGGTCAATTCTGCTATAGATTTTAATAATAATAGAATAATTTCAAAACCGCAAGCAAGTCAGTTGACAGGTTGGCAGTCGATAGGAGTCATCAGTTTTGCCTATTGATTGTCTGATTTTATCAAAAGTCAAAATAGTCGAGTTGGTTTGCTGTTCAAACTCCTTAATTATTTCATTCAATTGAATCGCCAACGCCTTGACTGTCATATGTGAGGCGTTCAACACAATTTGAGGCTTACCGTTGCGTCTTAGAACGAGCAAAACATCTGTTTCAGCAATGCCAACGGAAAATTTGTTCAGCATCCGAATCGATAGCACTTTCGATAGTCTCGGTATTTTATATCATACTAAGCCTCGTCGTTTTTTTACACGGATTGTATATAAAAAAGGATTTCTTCGCTAATGAAAGAGAATGAACAAATTCGATTTCTGGCATGAAATAAAATCGTTCCGAAGAAAGCTCTATTCAATCAATCAGCAAATGCTTATTCAAAGAAAAAGTTGACTGATGTGATTTGAGGCTATTCAATCAATCAGCAAATGCTTATTCAAAGAAAAAGTTGACTGATGTGATTTGAGGCTCGTTTCTAAAATCCCTTATTAGATACAATCCTTGTAGTTATTATTGTCAAACTAAAAACGTGATCATCGAGTAAAAACAGACCTCCAATGTATTAGAAACCTTGGAAGTTTCGATAAAGTGGGCCAGGTTGTGGAATTGATAGGGCTTGGTTTTTATAAAAACAGACATCCAATGTATTAGAAACCTTGGAGGTTTCGATAAAGTGGGCCAGGTTGTGGAATTGATAGGGCTTGGTTTTTTATAAAAACAGACCTCCAATGTATCAGAAACCTTGGAGGTTTCGATAAAGTGGGCCAGGTTGTGGAATTGATAGGGCTTGGTTTTTATAAAAACAGACATCCAATGTATTAGAAACCTTGGAAGTTTCGATAAAGTGGGCCAGGTTGTGGAATTGATAGGGCTTGGTTTTTATAAAAACAGACATCCAATGTATCAGAAACCTTGGAGGTTTCGATAGTTTGGACTCCTGCCAAACTAAAGTTTGGACTCCGCTGCCAAACTAAAGTTTGGACTCCTGATCAGTGCACGTTGTCGGACTTGTTCTCGAATATTAGCTATGATTGTCATTTTGCGAGACTCAGAGTCGATTGTTGAATCAGTTGGCGACGTAATTCAATGATTTCACGTTTTAATACCTTATTTTCGGCTGTCAATTCTTGGACTCGTTTTGTGACTGTCATCAACTGACTCAATGCATTATCCACTTGAGTTTGTAAAGTGTTCAGTCTATTTTCATCATAAGAATTGACTAAGGTATTGTTTTCGGCCGTATCTTGAAATGCATACCATTGTTCTAATAAAGATTGCTCTTTTAAGGAAAGTGGCTTTCCTCGTGTAGATTTGTCGTGTAATTGTTGAATCATGTTGTCATAAACCATTGTTTTGTTCCTTTTATTATCACAGTTATTATTTACTAGTCTAACACAAGTAGAACCAATGACGGGGATAAACGAATGTGTTTGTAGTAGGCTTGTAATCGTCTTAATGAGATTAAGTCGCTTTTGCTCCTACTACAAACCAGATTAAGTCGCTTTTGCTCCTACTACAAACCAGATTAAGTCGCTTTTGCTCCTACTACAAACAAGCTTGTTCGATATTTTGCGAGTGCCACGAATGAAAACTATTTCTCGCTGGGTGAGACATGACAATATTGACGAGTAACAGGAGGACAGTTTTAACTTGGCACTACCAAACTCTTTAAGTACTCTAGTACTGCCAAACTAAAGTTTGGACTCCGCTGCCAAACTAAAGTTTGGACTCCTGTCTACTACTGTTGCGGAAAGTTACCTATTTTAACTTCGGGGAATCGGTGGCTTTGTAACGCTCTATCAACCACTCTCACGGTAAATTGTCCCGGTGCTACGCCAAACAAGTTGCCCAAGGTGCCCATTTCTAAGCTGTCTGCCGGGTATGTATAGTTAACCGCGTATAATTGATCGCCATTGGGTAGCGTTTCTTGTAAACGCATGGGCAAATTCAGTCCACCCTGATTTTGTTCGATGGTGATGCGTTGAATGGGAAAAAGTCCTTCTCTAACAATGGCTTTTACCATAAATTCCGCATCACTGCCAGCCGTCAAAGACGGCGTGGTATGGCTCTTGTGGACTAAAATAGGATCAAAACCCGCGGCAAGTACTTGCGGTTGGCGGCGGCGAATGCCAGCTTGATGTAGCGGTTCAATGTTCAGCGATTTCGTTGTAAAAAAAAGTGGTGGATTGTTGCCTATCTCTAAGTTGGGAAAGGCGTGAAATTGGCCCACTTGATCTATCGCTTGAATTCGGTATTGCCCCGTTTGCTCGCCGAACAGATTGCTCAAGGTACTCACCGGAAAAAGTCCTTGAGGATAGGTAAATACCGTTTCATAGCGTTGATCGCCGTTAGCATACGTTGCCACATGTTGCATCACTAACCCAAAATCGCTGCCATTGGCGATAAAGCGCACGGTAGAAAGCGGCGCTTTTCCCGGCCTCACGATAGCAAAGATTTTGACATCGGTATCCAATAAGTCCACTAAGATTGGATCAAAACCAGCCATCAGGACTTGTGGCAGTTCGCGGACTTTCCCTATCATTGGCACTTCAGCACTGTTGCGATCAATCACCGTGATTGGCAGACTATATGAGGCACGTTGTCGTGTGAGACTAGAATAGGCTTGTAATGTGACATGGTAAGTGCCGCCTTGGCTAAAGGTGTGGGCTGGGTTAGTGTCTGTAGACACTTCGCCGTCGCCAAATTGCCACAAGTAGCTCAGTTGCGTGTCTTGCGGATCGCCTAGCCCACTTGGGGTAGATTCGTTTTCAAAAAACACGCGCAATGGTTTTTCTCCAAACAACGGAGAGGCCCTAAACCGGGCTAGAGGTGCAACCTTATGATTGTTAACAGTAAAAGTGAGGTGACCGGTGGCTTGCTGATTATCAGCGTTGGTAGCGGTGACTGTCACCGTAAACTGTCCACTTTCCGAATAAGTGTGTGAAACAACCGCTTCATCCGTTCCCACTTCTTTGCTATTATCGCCAAAATGCCACCGTAAAAAAGTGGCCTCGAAACTGTCTGGCAAACGGCCCATAAACAGATATTGTAACGGGTTGTCCAAAGAAGGCGAAACTTCAATCGGCACTTTGATGGCGGTATTGTTATTGGCTAATTCCAAAGTGAGCGTATATCGGCCCAAGCTGTGATCTTGAAAAGAAGTCGCTTCTACCAATAATTCGCCGCTGTGCATCGGCGTATAACGCAAACGGGCATGACTACTGCTGCCACCGCTATTATCGTCTTGATGTAAAAGCCGATTAAATGCGTCATATAAATATAGATAACTATCAAACTCGTCGGAAATCATGTCGATGACCAATTCTTGTCCGACGGTGACTGAGGTAATTCGATAACGATCTGCAAACGCGTTGGTGCGCGTTTGTGAGCGAGTATCCGAGGAAGCCAATTCACCGGGAACCGTATTTGAGACGCGCAGCACGATGCCAGTCGGTGTTGAACCAATTGAGATTGATTCATTGTGATAGGCATAAGCACCGTCATTATCGCGCACCGTTAAGCCAACGCTGTAACGGCCAGCTTGTTGGTAAGTGTGCGTTATTGTTTCACTGGCATCGCAACTGATGGGCGTACCATCGCCAAATTGCCAGCAACGTTCTTCAATTTCACCGTCGGCATCAGTGCTAAAATCGGTCAACGTGAAGGCAGCCGGGGCGGTTAAATTTTCTTGTTTAAATTCAAAAGGATAGGCATTAGGTGGCCGATTGAGGGCCCCGGCGAGAATTTCGAGCGCATATTGTCCGCGCTCATTGCGATTGTGGGCCGTTGCTTCAATATAATACGTTCCACTCTCCGTGGCCGTAAAAACAATTTCAGCATGAGTCGTATTCACCCCGCTGTCATCGTTAGCCGTGACTAACGTCTCTCCTTTGACATCCTGAAACAGATATAAATACGCATTAAAAGGAGCCGACATCCGAATAGTCACCGTTTCGTCAGCGGCCAAATTCAAGGCATAAGCCTCGGCTGGCGTTGCCATTCGTCGATGTGACCAAGCATCGTCTTCCTCTAACGCACCCATCCGCAATTCGCCCAAATTCAAAAACGGCGCATTGCTAAAATCGCCTTCATCATCGTCACGGGGAATGGGGTTAGGCGCTTTAAAATTAAGCAACTGCCCGCGAGCAGTTTGCCCCATGTCTTCATATAAGGCGCTAGGATTGCTAAACACCAATGTTGCAACCTGATGCGCTACCGCAACATCCGTCGTTTGTGCCACAAAATAAATCAAGCGCACCTGTGACTGCGCCGGAACCGTGACATTGGAATAAACCCAACTGAGTTGATTACCGCGCAAGGTGTGCGTGGCAGTGACAGGACTATTGACTTGGGAATGATAATGCAGCAACACGGGCATTGTGCCAGACTCGTCATCAATGACATCATCCGTCATTAAAAAATTGCCCTGATCGGCCACCGCGACAGTGCGACTACCGGCCCCCAATTTGCCATACACTTCCACCTCCACCGTGATGGGCGCATCCGTCGGATTATGCAAGATTTCAGAAAAGCGAGCAAAATTTTGTGTTTTAGACACATACAAATTTCGCCTCACTTCTAAGCCGCTCCCCGGCTCAGCAAAGACTTCACGGCGCACTTCCCGCCCATCAGGAGACAAATGGAGAATGTTGCCAACATAATTGGCCCCTTTCACCCGCAAATGATACATGCCGGCATAAGCCTCCCGTGTGCCCCGCATCAGTGCGCCATCAGGGCCTATATCATATAAAAAACTTTGTCCATCAAAGAGTTGCAATGAATAACTCGGCCCAGAAAACACACACAATAACAATGTGCATAGCCTAAGCCCAAACGATTTCGTCATAAATAATCTCCTGAACTTTCAATCCCAGGGGCGTCGCCCTTGGCTTTAATAATACATACCGAAGGGGCTAATTGAGAATTGAGAAATCCTATTTTTCCAAAAAATCGGATTTCTTTGGATTTCTTTAACCTCAATAGCCAAGGGCAACGCCCCTAGCTTTGGGCTTCGGTTCACATTTATATAAACAAAAACTTTAGCCTAAAAGGTTGGTTTGTCGTATTGCTCCTACACCAAAAATGTTAAAATAATCCTGTATCCCTATTTAAGTCTCATATTTCCAGCATCACTGGCATGTTGAATTCAAATAATTTGTCACAGATTACATTACAAAATGTATGTCTCAATTGCCGACATTGGCGTACTCCATTCAATTTGCTTACGAATCACAAGCTGCTATACGGAACGTTCCCCAAATCCGTTGTACTTTCAGTATAGCTCATTTCAAGTCTGGACAAGGTGTACTTAATAAATTATTTTAACGAGACTCAGCAATTTGCACTTTTGTCATTCAGAGTCCAAAGCCAAGGGCGTTGCCCCTTTTTGTATTAATCTCGCACCAAAGGGGCTAACTTGTTAACTTTATTAGCCCCTTCGGTATGTATTATTAAAGCCAGTGTAACTACCTGGAGTCAAGAAAACGGGAATTTAATAACTCGATGAAATCAAAACACTTTTTTATTATTTTTGGCACTTTGCTCAGTGTCGTGCTGCTGGTTATCGTGCTTTCACGTTTGAATTGGCAAGACTTTTTTACCGCCCTTTCCGGCATTCGCTTACCACAAATCTTGCTGGGAGGGGGCATCATAATGCTTATTATCGCCTTACGCTCACTGCGTTGGACTTTGGTAGCGCGTATGCCGTTGGCAAAATTCAAACACTTTTGGCAAGCCGCCAATATTGGCTATTTGGGGAATATGATTTATCCGGCGCGAGCGGGCGAAGTGCTAAAAATAGTCGCTATTCATCACTTTGCACCGCTAGTATTAGGACGCGCCATCAGCAGTGCCGTGATTGACAGAATGCTTGATATGATTATCATTGGTATTTTTACGCTGCTAGTGCTTTGGATACATGGTCATAGAATTGACCACAACATTGGCATGGGCATTATCGGCGTATTTATCTTTGCCACTTTGGTATTAGCCCTATTAATGATTTTTGCTGACTATTTACATGCCCGTGTGCAACGTTGGGTGGCACAAGGCAAATGGCAACTGCGGTTGCAAGAATTGTTATTACATGCCCTAGAAGGTGTCCAAGCCTTTCGCCAAACTCGCAATTTAGTCATTGTTCTGCTACTCACTGCCCTTGTTTTTATGCTGGATTACTTTTGGATGTGGCAAATTATGGGTGCTTTTGGCTGGGATTTGCCCTTTGAAGCCGGCTTGACAGTCGGCGTTTTTATATTGTTAAGTATCTCTTTGCCATCCGCCCCCGGCTATATTGGCATTTATCAAGTTGCTTGTATATGGGCTTTAGGATTATACGGTGTTGACGAAAGCCTTGCTGTCGCCTATTCAATCGTATTGCAACTACTCACATTTGCGATTATGGGCATACAAGGTATGCTGGTGACTATCTACTGTGGATTTAACTTGTCGCAGGAACGGCAACAAGATTTAGATCAGCCTCACGCTTAGCAGCACCTATTACTTACTCTGTCAATCTTAAATTGACGGCTCATGAGGGAATGGCTCAAGCCACTCCCTATAAAACAGAAAATATCCGTCCAAGATTTATCTTGGACGTTGAATAGGAAAAAGGAGTCCAAGATTTATCTTGGACGTTGAATAGGAAAAAGGAATCCAAGATTTATCTTGGACGTTGAATAGGAAAATAAGATGACTGACGCTTACTCAAACTATTTACGCCCCATTTTTACCAATAACCTTATCAAAACGCTGGAAGAAGGAACTTCCATTAATCTCATTGCCCAAGATGGGCAAGGTAGAAGGCGGTTGTTAGAAGACATGGAAAAGAGCAACTTAAGAGATACCAAGGTTATTCTTGTAGACATGAAGCGCTACAAGGAAAGTTATGACGGCTTTATTCAGGCACTCTGGCAACCGCTTGAAAAAAAAGGCGAAGAACCAACTGACTTGGGGCACTTAATTACCAAACTTGGCGAAAAAAATGATGAGCGTATTATCATCGTGCTGCATCATTTTGATGACTTGCTGGACAATTTACAGATTGACAACCAATTCAATCTCGCGTTTTTCAATGAGTTAAATAACATCAGAAATCAAGCCAAGCTGTCTTTACTCTGTGTCACGAGTCAACCGCATGAACATTCAATGGTGTTTATCAATGAAAAACCGTATCGTCGTTCATGGTTAGACTTAGAAAAGAAAAGATTACCCAAACTCACTTATGAGGAAATCCTGTTTGAGTTGAAGTTTCGTCATTTTCCGCTGTCTATTGATGAACGGTCTCAAGTTGCTTGGGCGGTGCATAATCACGCCAAGCCATACCGTTTACTTAACTTTTTCGCTAACAAAATAGCGACTCAAGAAGATGAGAGCATTGACATTAAAAAAAGACTTCAAATGTGGACTGAACAATTTCAACAGGAAAGAGAATCTGTTTTTTATAACGATAAACCTCACCGAATTTAATGAACTCTCATAAATAACTATTCATAAACCTCAGAGGTTTGTCAAACCTCCGAGGTTTTTATCGGGTTCCAAAAAGACTTAGTGCCCATCCGGAAACTCAATTTTCGTGTCATTTCGGACAGTGAGGTAAACTAAACTCTTTCCGGATGAACACGATTTAATCTTATAACTCATTGAAAAGGCGAGTATTATATTGAAAAAAAACAAATACGAACAAGCTTATGGCCTAAAGAAGGACTTTCTTCTGCTAAATTAAATGCCCTGCTGAAACAAGCCAAACAGCAGGGAATTGCCATTCAACCAGTCCCGAAAAAAACATTGGAAAAATTAACTGAAAATGGGCATCATCAAGGCATTGTCATTCGCTACAAAGCCCGCCCTACCAAAACTCAAACGTCGCTAGAAGATATACTCGCCTCGTTGACTGATCCACCCTTTTTATTGGTGCTTGACGAGGTGCAAGATCCACATAATTTAGGCGCCTGTTTGCGGACGGCCGCGATAGTCCGTGCCGTTGCCAGTGGCGCGGCCGACAACGTGCCCATAATCCAAGTCACCAATCTCGCCAGAACTTTGCGCTGGCTACAAGAGCAAGGCGTGTGGCTAGTCGGCACTGATTGTGAAAGTCAAACCAGTCTTTTTGAAACCCGTTTAACTGGCTCGTTAGCACTCGTGTTGGGTTCTGAAGGAACGGGGCTACGCCGCTTGACGCAAAAAACTTGTGATGTGTTAGTACACATTCCCATGCTGGGCAAAGTGGAAAGCCTCAATGTGTCGGTAGCGGCCGGGATTTGTTTATATGAAGCGGTGCGGCAGCGGCATAGTAAATGAAAAGTGAAAAATGAAAAATGAAAAATTAGGATCAGTTGACAGGAGTCCAAACTTTAGTTTGGCAGTCGACAGGAGTCCAAACTTTAGTTTGGCAGCCGCCGCGGGTTTGTGCGATACGTGATACGCGGGCCCCTGTTATTGACCTATTTTTTTAGGGTTATTTGGACGCTCGATTTTGAGGGCCATAAAATAGGTTTTCAATTTAAGTTATGGCCCTCTGTCGCGCTTACAGTTTGAGACTTTTTGTCTCATTAAACTCATTAATCATTAATCATTAATCATTAATCATTAATCATTAATTGTTAATTATTTTCACCACCCCAGGTGTCCTACTTCTCCTTTCACAACATGGCCCCCAAAAAAACCGCCAGTTCGACAAAACATCATTAAAATCATTAATCATTAATCATTAATCATTAATCATTAATTGTTTTCACAACATGGCCCCCAAAAAAACCGCCAGTTCGACAAAACATCATTAAAATCATTAATCATTAATCATTAATCATTAATCATTAATTGTTAATTTCACCACCCCAGGTGTGTCCTACTTGTCCTACTTAAGTTTCAATCAAGGGCCATCAATAAAATCAAATTTCACAACATGGCTCCCAAAAAAAACCGCCAGTTCGACAAAACCTTGATTTTTTGATCAAAGCACATTAACAAAAACTTTGGATGCCAGCCAAACTGACTTCTGCCAAACTCAAGTTTGGACGACTGATCACTGATCACTGATAACTGATAACTGTTCATGGATACCATCCCTTTGAGCGACTCTATGCACACAAATCGTTCGTCGGGTGGGCTGCTAAGCCGCAATGAGTTGAAAAATAGTACCGCCCACTTTTCCACCGAAATAGCGTAAATAGGTATAAAAATCATAGCATACCTTTGAGGGATGATATCTGTGAAAAAGTTTATTTGGAGTCAGTCGCTCTCCAAACAGGTTCATTGCCATCGACTTTGCGGCGCACGGGCCACACATACGCGGGTATCTCCTTGCTGCCGAAGGCGCGGCTGCTTTGCTCGAGGTTCAGGCTCCATGAGGCGCTTAGAAAGGAACTGCCGAACAGGCCTTCCTCGGTAGAAGATGTCCAATAGGAGTCCGACTGCACGTTCGAGAACGCATCACCCTCCGTCCAATGACCAGTACCTGCCGCATTGGAGAGCATCGGCATATAGTATTTTGTGCCAATCATCGCTTCCAATTCTTCTAGGGTAGGTAAACGCCAAACCCCCCGTCTTGAACCCTCGTTGAGGCCGCATTGTCCGTCAGCGAGTTTGGCCGCGCTTTGCATGGCAGTTTGCCAATCCTGTTTGCCAAAACAATTCGCGTTTTTCAGCCAAACCAGCCCGGTACGATTATCAGTGACTGTGCCATCGCCATTGTCAATGTAGCGGTTATGAACCCAAGCCTCAAGTGCCGCTAATCTCTTCTCCAGCGAAGCCACTCTCTCTTGAAGTTCGCTGACACACTGTGCCGAACAGGTTTCTGCATAAGTTGCGTGGGATTGCACCACCAGCGCAAACGACGCTAAGGTTAGAAACAACGGTATTTTTCGCATCATTAGTCTCCTATAAGGTTTATTAAAAAATACTGCCCCATAAGGTACTGGTCGTTAACTGATACTATCCCTCCAAAGATAGATATAGTTTTTCAGATAAATAATTTCAAAACAGATGAAAGCTTAAGTCCCCTAAAGGGGACTAAATAATTATCTGAATATCTATAGCACCAGTCAGTCTCACCACGATTTCCAGCTAAGGTGTTAAATATGAGCCAGTCAAGTATCACTTTTTTTGGGTGTGTGCCACTTATCCTACAAACTTTGAGCTTTAAAGGTAAGGTTTCTTTTTCATGCCCGGGTTTCAAATTGATTTGGCAAACATTTGTTAATAGCTTACCTTAAAAAACTAAGGAACTAAGGTGTCTACATTAAGCGGTTTTTTTGAGGGCCAGGTTGGCGAATTGATTATACTTAACTAGGCCACAAACTAAACGAAACTGTCATTTCGACTAAAGGAGAAATCAGAAAACGGCCACAGATTTCTCCCATTGGTCGAAATGACAAAAGCGCAAGTTGTGCCCGTGCTGAGTATAACTTGATTTCTGGAGCACCGATTGGACTCCTGCCAAACTAAAGTTGGCCGACTCTCCTGCCAAACTAAAGTTTGGACTCCTGTCAAAGCGCGGCAAGTCCCCGAACAAAGGGATTTAGAGGTGTATTTTTAGTCCTGTTTTTAGCCGCGTAAAGTCTAAAATGACCAACCAAGACTGATCACAGTCGACGAAAGGAAAGTAATATGACTGAAAATGCCATCAATGCTGATAGCCAAGTGGCACTCGCCAACACGTTGGATAAATTGAATCACACCTTAAGTGATTTAAATACCACAATGGAGAAAATTCAGCAAGGCCATGAAGCCCAAAAGCGTATTTTGGGTCCAAAAACCAGGATTTTTTTCAAATTCACGGCAGCCACCTTTACGGGATTCGTAGTCCTTTATTTGTTTTTTTTGGTATATGCGATGGTAGGTACTATGGAAAGTATGCGGGGAGAGATGGGCGAAACGCAACGCTACATGGAGCAAATGGCACACTCTATGGTAACCATGAGCGAACAGATGCAGATAATGACCGGTCAAATTATCGTGATAGGGAGAACTCTGCAAGATATCCGCCAGATGCAAGAACAGCGTCTGCAAGAACAGCGTCATAAGTCTGGCGACTTATCCGAGAAAGCAAAGAAAGAATAAGGCTCCCACCTGGGGCGATGCCCCAGGCTTCCCTCCAATGCCATTAAGTTAAGGGCTTTGCACGTGGGATTGCCCCTACAAACCGTCATGTCGCGTAGGGGCAATCCTTTATGGTTGCCCTCACCGAAAAGCGGTACATGACATAAGCTAATTATTATTCTATTAAAACAATCACTTAACTGAAAAGTGAGTCATTCATTAACCACTCACACTTAACGGTTAAAATTTAATTATTTTCAATAACATACCGACTTGTGGGTAAAGATTAGTGGTTTCACCTGGGGCTTAGCATTGAGGTAGGCTGGGATCGCATTGCTGCACCAAGTTTTTTCCAAGAACGTTCCCGCTCAGCGATCCCACCACTCACGATTTTCTTGGTTTCGTCTGATGGTGGGTAACAAAGCCCACAAAATAATCCTTGCCATTTCCCATTATGGACACCATTATGAACGGTACCCAATGAGTGTTTTATTCGGGCGTTTATGCAATTAATAAATCATCATTAAATCTTCCTCAATAATTACCCATTCGTTTTTTACCAAACCACATTGACATAAAAGTATTGACAACAACGGCTCAAGTTCTATAATAGTGATGTAAAATTTTTAAGTCCAATCGTTCACTTTTATCCACAACTTTTTTAAAAGTCAATTGACATTCAACTGAACCTGTCTCTAATCGAACGGTTTCAACCACTTACAATAAGGAGGTATTTTTTATGAGCAGTAAGATTAAATTCTTACTTGCCGGCACTTTGCTATTGGGTTGTGAGTTATCTCACTCAAACGATGGCGTATTTTATTCTGAGGGCGGAACCTTAATGCCGCTGCTCGAAACAACGATCTCGTTAAAAAAAGAGATATTAAACCTCACCAGATATCAGGGTAATATGATGAAAGTTGAGGTTTACTTTGAATTTCATAACCCGGCTGGCATCAAAGAAGAAATCGTCGGTTTCGTTGCACCGCCTCCCTTTTACGGGGACAGTGAGACAAAAGAGCGTGAATACCTTGAAAAAGCTGAACAACATCCTGAGATTACCGATTTCAACGTAACCGTTAACGGCGAAAGTCTGTCGTATAAAGTTCAACGGAGCTTTGGGAAAACCGGCTTTAAGTTGATCGACAGAAAATTCCAGATAAATGAGTTTGTTTACTATTTCAAGGTTAAATTTGAAAAAGGAACAAACATCATAACACACTCGTATTCATATCGGGGCGGGATCGAAAATGCCACAGACCAAGTTTACCGTTATACGCTGACAACCGGAAAAAGGTGGGCCAATTCTGAAATTTCTCGTTTTGAAATGAACATCAACATGGGCGAAAAGGTTTATTTCTTTGTGCCTCATTCGTTTTGGAAAAACAATCAACCCATTACTTGGGAGGTCATTGGTTCCGGTATTGTTGAAGCTCGCCCGTATTTGGTTGATGACTATTATGTCAATGTTGAGAAGTCTTTTCGGATGGTGAAAATAAATAAAGGCACATTGCGTTTTCAAACAGAACGGTTTAAACCTGATTATGATCTGGCTTTCGGTTTTCTTTATTTCCCCCCTTCTTATAAACACGGATTACCTGACAAGTGGTGTGACAAGTGTGAAGAATCTGAAGAATTTCTGGATTTTCGCTTATGTGAAGACGACTGTGAGTTGACTGGTTTAAGCAACCGCCAACTCTGGCTATACAGAAATTATTTGTTTGCGCTACATGGTTACTCGTTTAAGAATCCTGACTTAAGGGGTATATTCACAAAGTTTCACTGGTACGAAGCCGACAAATCAGTGAAAAATAACGTTGGGATACTCACAGAAGCAGAAATCAAGACGCTTAACGCCATCAGAAAAGAAGAAATGAAGCGAAAAAAACGGTAAAACATTTCACCGTCTTAAGAACACTGTCTGTTGGAGTCCAAAGCTTTAGCTTTGGACTTGTCGCCTTGTCGCCTTCTAGGTAGATTAGTCGCTAAAGCGACTATTAGCCCCTTCGGTATGCATTATTAAAGCCAGGGCAACGCCCCAATGCCATTAAGTTAAGGGCTTTGCACGTGGGATTGCCCCTACAAACCGTCATGTCGTGTAGGGGCAATCCTTTATGGTTGCCCTCTTAATGGCATTGGGGCAACGCCCCTGGACTTCCACTAACCGAATCACATTGTATCGTATTTTGGGGTAATGAGTAGAAAGCCCCATTTCCAAATTTCTTTTCAGAGACAAGGCCTTTTTTTGCCATTTGTTTCAACAGCTTCTGAGCTTCTTCAAAATCCATATCATAGACACAGGCTACTTCCATTGGCGCTACTTTTCCAGTTCGGGATATGAAATCAAGTACTTGTGGATATCCCGCTATAAGCTTTTTTGGATTCAATTGATTCCCCGATAATTCTTGGAGCCAGCGTTCAAAAGTCTGATAAGGCGCGTATCCTCTCAGGAAGACTTCCTCTCCAAAACCTCGTAACAGAAAACTTGGAAAACCTCGCACGCCTCGAAGCTGGCACTCCTGAATGTCTTGTCTAAAAGCACTTTCAGCTGTTCCATTTTGTAGAGTCTCCAAAAAAACCTGACGATCCAGTCCGATTTCCTCGGCTAATTTCACTTGAACATCAGAATGCTGGATTGCCAGTCTTTCGGCTGCCGCCGCTTCACGGAGGCGACGTAAATAACGGTTCCCCATCTCTATACTCTGAAGTTTGGCCGCTTCAAAAGCGATACAGGCCGGATAAGTAGAGAAAACATCATCCTTAATATCAAAATAGACTTGCTCATCCACTGGCATCTTGTGACGACGGGACGCATCGGCCCAATGCTCAGCCACTTGCCTATACCACTGATTTCCTCCAATACCAGCACCTGGATCACTGAATTTTCGTATATCCTCCACGAGTCCACCCATTACAAAACTGAGGGATACCTGTTCCCCATAGACTTCCTGTATTTTTCGCAGGATCGGTTCAGAACCCCAACACCAAGTGCAATAGGGATCGGTAAAACTAACAATTTCTAGAACGGTCTTTTCCATAATAGACTTTTCTCCTTTGCATCAACATATAACGCTTATGTAATGATTAATGATTAATGATTAATGATTAATGATTAATGATTAATGATTAATGATTAATACAGCCAGGGGCAACGCCCCTAGCAAGCCCCAACGGGGCGAGATTAATACAGCCAGGGGCAACGCCCCTGGAAACATGAAGCATGACGTTTTTTGTTATGCATTTAACCTATTTTCTTTAGCCCAATATATGATATAAAATATTCACAAAAGTGTTCAAGAGCGAATACCGGTATTAACTTTAACAACCCTCAAAGTATGTGGAGATGGCAATATTTCATTAATAAATATGGGATGTTGTATTTGAGACAATTGTTAAACTCTTTTAACCCTCTACCATTCCTCTAATTTAACTTTTTTAATAATAGAAGTCTCAATTTTCCTAAACTCATTAAGCAACTCAAAAAATATTGCTATTTGGAACAACGGCAATACATGGAGCCCAAACCTTTAGGTTTGGAAAAGCATGGACTTGCCAAAGCTGAAGCTTTGGACTCCAAGCAAATGATATGCCTATTTTACATGATTAATTTCGCTCAAAATTTTGTCATACCTAAATTCGTTAGCCAGCACCTTGAAGGCTTCGCCGACGGCCACATTTTTCTCCCTGATTTGTTCAATAATCTGATTTATCGAATCCACCTGAAGAGTCATGGCAGCCCGTTCTAGTTCAACCAGCAACTCATCCGATATGTCAGCCAAGTTGTCGGGAGTCAGTACCTCCCCTATCTGGTTTTCTGGGCTCGTGGCTTTGCTTTGAGCCTCACCGTAAATGTAGCGGACACCCAGATGCTTGCTCATGGCATCGAAAATTTCAATTTCCTTAAAAGGTTTTCGGACAAAATCGTTACAGCCGGCCGCCAATACCAGCGCCCTCTCTTCCTCAAAAGCACTGGCGCTTATTGCAATCACTGGCGTAGTTCGGCCCTTTTCACTTGCCTTAATACGCCGGGTAGCTTCCAAACCATCCAGCACCGGCATAAGAACATCCATCCAGATCAGGTGCGGTTGCCACTGTTTATGGAGTTCAACCGCTTCCTGTCCATTGACCGCTTCGAGTACCTCAAAGCCCACTGACTGGAGTAACTTGTTCAAAACCAGACGGTTTTCAAATTTATCGTCAACAATCAGGATACGATAAGCAGGCTGATCCGGTGCCAGCCCGATAACCCGGCGGATACTTGACACAGTTTTGATTTTTGCCATCTCCGCCGACTCAACCTGAATAGTGAACTTAAAGATAGAACCTTTACCCACCTCACTTTTGACATTGACATCGCCGCCCATGAGTTGCACAAATTTGCGGCTAATGGCTAATCCCAAGCCCGTGCCTTCCGGCGCCTGTTGTCCGCTTTGAGTCTGCACAAAAGCCTCAAAAAGCGTGTCTATCTCGTTTGGAGCAATACCAACACCAGTATCTTCAACTTCAAACAGGAGAGTGTATGAACTATCATCCGTTCCAACGCGCAGTACCACGCCACCTTGTTCAGTAAATTTGATGGCATTGCCGATAAAATTAATCAGCACTTGGCGCAGCTTGCGCTCATCAGTCTTAATATATTGGGGAACATTCCCGTTGGGTTTCGGTGATGGCCGAATCGCGTTCCATCAGTTGAGCAAAGCCAAGGACAGCATTGAGTGGGGTGCGAAGTTCATGGCTCATGTTGGCAAGAAAAACACTTTTTGCCCGGTTGGCGGTTTCAGCCGCTTCTTTGGCTTTCGACAATTCCACCGTTTTGGCTTCAAGCCGCTGTTGCAAGTGCCGCAGCGTTAGGTGAACACTAACCCGCGCCAGCACTTCTTCTTCCTGAACCGGTTTAGTCAGGTAATCCACTCCACCAACAGTAAAACCTTTAACTTTGTCCTCAATATTGGTTAGCGCCGTCATAAACAACACCGGTATTTCTTTGGTGATTTCCTCAGCTTTCAAGCGGCGGCAAGTTTCAAAGCCATCTATGCCGGGCATCATCACATCCAGTAAGATCAGATCAGGTAAACCACGCAGCGCTTTTTTTAGGCCATCCTCGCCATTACGTGCCATCATAATTTCAAAGCCATCTGCTTTTAAATAATCGGCCATCACTTTTAAATTGGCCGGCTCGTCATCAATAATTAAGAGAGTCTTTTCTCGACAATCAAAGTCAAATTTCATAGGTTTGCTTCCATTTGATGTACTTAGACTTTAAATCTGTCAATAACCATGTATTATATATGGATAAGAGTCGAAGAACTTTTGAGGGCCATGTTGTCATTTGAATGACTTCAAATTTGATGAAGGCCCTCTTTCGTTCTACTTTCAACTTTCAATGATAGCTTTTATTCTGCACGAACTTCCAATAGTTTTGTCGAGTAGAGCGAGTGCAAC
>NBMI01000145.1 GCA_002085445.1 Candidatus Parabeggiatoa sp. nov. 2 | reverse complement strand
AAAAAACCGCTTTGGAAAGACACCTTAGTATTTTTCAATTTTTGGAAAGACACCTTAGTATTTTTCAGTTTTCAGTTTTCAGTTTTCATTATGTTTCACTCCCCGGATTGAAGGAGCTGGGAGTGTGTAAAAAGTCCAACGTCGGCAAAAGTACAGCGAAGCGAAACTTTTGCCGACGTAACCGTTTGCAGTAGACTTGACGTTTTTTAGAATATCTCATTGTAATTAGACAACTGTGATAGCAGGTAAATTATGTCAAAAAGTCTGACAAAAACTCAAACTGAGAAGAATCTCTTGATTGCTTTTGCTGGAGAATCTCAAGCACGCAATAGATACACGTTCTTTGCAGGAAAGGCCAGAAAAGAAGGGTTAGTTCAAATTGCTGACATCTTTGAAGAAACCGCCAACCAAGAAAAAGAACATGCTAAAAGGTTCTTTAAATTTCTTGAAGGGGGCGAAGTAGAAATCACCGCCTCATTTCCAGCCGGCACTATAGGCAGCACCCTGGAAAATCTCCGCGCCGCTGCGGCCGGAGAAGAACACGAATGGATGGAAATGTATCCAGGTTTTGCTCAGGTAGCAAGAGAAGAAGGCTTTGAACAAATCGCTAAAACATTCGAGGCCATTTCTGTTGCTGAAAAACAACATGGCAAGCGCTACAAAGAACTTGCTGATAACCTCGAAGCCGGGCGAGTGTTTAAGAAAAATGGAAAAGTCACTTGGCGTTGTAGAAATTGTGGTTATTTACATGAAGCAGATGAAGCGCCAAAAGCCTGTCCAGCTTGTTTACATCCACAATCTTATTTTGAGTTGTTAGGAGAAAATTGGTAACGTGAGTTCGACTTTAAATATCAGTGACTTATATAATTATACTGTCCACCGTTACAATTTGCGCTTTTGCCCCTGGAAAAATCTCCGAGGTTAGTCACCTTTAGGTTCCTGAACGCTTTCAGATGGCTGTTAAATTAAAAAAAAGCGCAATTTATGACTGTGCTAAGTATAGTAATTATATCAAATAGTTATTTATAATGACGGTTAAATCAATCAGTTAAAAACAAACAAGCTTTACTGGCTTATTTCACTCTATGGCCCACAATTAAATAGTTATTAACGTATTAATCTAAGAGTTTCATTGTCAAAAAATATTTTTTAATCAACTAATTATTTTCAACCAATTGATTAATATTATTGAAAAATAAATCGAACTCACGTTGGTAGTCCAATAATGCGAATTAATACTGAAAAATTTAAAATGAACAAAGTTGATCAATTGTTTGAAAATAATTAATTGTTTTACTATTAAACCCTTAACATTAATACGTTAATAGCCTGAAAATTGTAGGCCATAGAGTGAAATGAGCCAGTAAAGCTTAAACCCTTAACATTAATACGTTAATAGCCTGAAAATTGTAGGCCATAGAGTGAAATGAGCCAGTAAAGCTTGTTTGTTTTTAACTGATTGATAATAACGTCATTATAAAGAACGAGTTGATAGAATTAATAACTCTATAACTCACTGATATTTAAAGTATAAATCACGTAAATAGTTGGTTTTAGTATGGAACAGCATGATTATAAAAAAAATGATGACTCAATGATCACGTTTTTTCGTGCGCCCAAACAGATTGTATATAGATTTCTTTGCTAATTTATCGCAATGAACGAATTCTTTGGCGATGAAATAAAATCTCCATTAATTAGCTATTGGGTTGTCATTGCTGTATTGATAACAAGTTGACTCAGGTGATTTGAGGCTTAGAATAAAATCCCTTATTATATACAATCCTTGTAAAGGAACTACAAGCGAGCGTAGGAGAAGGTAGAGCGTCTGGATACGCCAAGTGCGTCAGGTGGATGAAAGCGGCGTGTCTCCAAAACGTCGTTTTAAATTTAATTGGATGAAGGAATTCAATATGTACGCAGGCTTAGATTACGGAACATCTACATGTTCCATAGGAGTATGGCAAGACGGTAAACCTCAACTGTTACCGTTAGAAGACGCGAGTCCATACATCCTGTCAACGCTATATACACCAAAACAGGAGATTCTTGCAAAAGAGATTGATGAAAATGAACTTCGCAAAAGGGTGGCTAATGCAAAGCGCGAGCAAACCCGGAAGAAACATGAAGGTACCGGCGAAAAATTAAAATTCTTTTCAGATGCTGAATTTGCAAATAGAGAAAGAGCGGTCTTGAAAAGAGAAGCAGCGGAAAAGGCGAGAAGAGACTTCAATAACCAAGAAATTAGTGAGAGTTTATTGAACACCACTGAAATTTATTTTGGCGAAAAAGCGGTACAAAAACACCTAACCGATCCGTTAATGGGTCATTTTGTCAAATCTCCGAAAGTGTTTCTTGGCTCCCAATTGAAATCGTCTCAACTTAATATTTTTTCTGAAATTGTGGCGAGAATGCTCGCCAATATTAAGGAAACCGCAGAATCTCTACAAAACCAGGAAATTAGCCAAGTTGTTATTGGGCGCCCCATCAATTTTCATGGCACTCGTGGGGAAGTGGGAAACAAACAGGCACTACGGATATTGGAGCAAGCTGCAATTATAGCCGGGTTTAAACAGGTAGAATTTTTGTTTGAACCGGTTGCCGCCGCTTTGGATTATGAACGAACACTTTTCTATGACCAAACTCTTTTAGTTTTAGATGTCGGAGGCGGTACAACCGATTGTTCAATGATAAAAGTGGGCCCTTCTTATTCGGAAAATAAATCGCGTTATGATGATCTTTTAGGAACGGCTGGCGATCGTTTTGGCGGGATTGACTTAGACATCAAATTAAATATGCAAAGTCTCATGCCCTACTTTGGAAAGGACAGCCTGCTTTCTTCGGGTTTACCTATTCCTTATGCTATTTTCTGGGATGCGGTCTCCATAAACGATGTCAATGCACAAGCTCGCTTTGCCTCAGAAAAAACGTGGCAGCAAATTCAACAAATACTCAAAAAAGCCACAGAGCCTGAGAAAGTAGGGAGGTTGAAGGTACTACATGAAGGAAAATATACTTATCGTCTCAATAGAAGTGCAGAACTGGCGAAAATACTTCTATCTGAACGAGAACTCATTGAATTGCCATTGAGATACATAGAACCTGAATTGGTTCTACCAATAACCAGAAAAGAACTGAGTGATGCCATCGAAATGGAACTGGACAAAATTGGCTCACTCCTGAATGAAGTCATCAAGCAAGCTGGTGTATCCCCAGAGGCAGTTTATGTCACCGGGGGTACCGTTAAATCTCCTATAGTAGAATCTTTTGTTACGTCCATAATAAAGGATGCACCGATAATTATTGGTGATCTATTCGGTAGCGTAACAACGGGCTTAACTACGTGGGCTAAACATTACTTTTCATAAGAGCCTCTATAGAATTTAAAAAAAGCCAATAGTGAATAGCGCCACGTTGTTTGCAAGAGTCCAAACTTTAGTTGGCAGAAGTTTGGCAGGAATCGACAAACTTTAGTTTGGCAGGAGTCCAAACTTTAGTTTGTTTCCTAGCCGTTATATCAACCTCAAAAAGGATTCATTAAAAGCATGAACAAAATTAGAATCGCTGAATGGAACGAATTGGAACCCCTAAAGCCCTTTCCAGCACTCGTGGCTAATGTCGATTTAGTGCTCATCCGTTGGGAAGAGAGTGACAACGTTTCTGTCCTTTATGGTCGTTGTTTGCATCGCGGGGTACGACTGGCTGATGGATTCGTCCAAGGAAGTAATCTGATCTGTGGTGTCCATTACTGGGATTATCAGTATAAAACCGGCGTGAGTGCTTATAATCACGAAGAAAAACTGCCTAAATTTCAGGCGTGGATTAAAGACGATGGTGTTTGGGTTGACGAAGATGAAATTGCGGCTTGGGAGCGGGATAATCCACAGCCCTTTAACCGTGACGCTTATCAAGGCGAATATGCCGATACACATCCTATCCCTGATGAGCCTTATACGCAATACATACAACACTTGGCTGAATATGGCTTATCTAAAATGGGTCATCACGGTAAAATGGCAGCTATGGGCGTTTCCCGACAAGAACTGCCTAAATGGGAAGACTTACAAATTCTAACCGCACAATTACATCGTGTCCCCCTCCTTGATGATGCGGTAGTGAAAACCGAAGTTGTCATTGGTGTCAATGCGAAAAAGCCGCTGTTCTTGGATAAGCCACTGTTGGTTTCTGATATGAGTTTTGGTGCGCTTTCCCTTGAAGCCAAGGTTGCGCTGGCTACCGGTGCCGAGATGGCAGGTACTGGCATTTGTTCAGGAGAAGGCGGTATGTTGCAGGAAGAACAAGCCGCTTGTCGTCGTTATCTGTATGAATTAGCCTCAGCGCGTTTTGGTTTTTCAATGGACAAACTGCAAAAAGTTCAAGCTTTTCACTTCAAATGTGGTCAAGCGGCTAAAACAGGCACTGGTGGTCACCTGCCAGGGCATAAAGTCATGGGCAAAATTGCTGAAGTCCGAGGGCTAAAAGAAGGCGAAGCGGCGATTTCTCCTGCCCGTTTTCCCGATTGGGAACATCTGGACAATTACCGCCAATTTGCCGAACAAGTCAGAGAAGCAACGGGTGGCATTCCCATTGGCGTAAAACTGTCGGCACAACATATTGAAAGGGATATTGACGCCGCATTGCAGATAGGTGTCGATTACATCATTTTGGATGGACGCGGTGGCGGGACTGGTGCCGCGCCTATGCTCTTTCGTGACAATATCTCGGTACCCACTATCCCAGCCCTAGCGCGAGCGCGTCGTTATCTTGATAATCAAGGCCGACAAGATATAACCTTAATTATAACCGGTGGATTGCGTGTGCCGGCCGACTTTATTAAAGCCTTGGCACTGGGTGCTGATGCCATTGCGGTTTCCAATTCGGCTTTACAGGCGATAGGCTGTTTAGGCATGCGTGCTTGTCACACTAACAACTGTCCGGTAGGTATTGCGACACAAAAAGAAGCCTTACGGAAACGGCTCCAGATAGATCATGCAGCGAAACGACTTAACAATTTCTTCCAGGCTTCCGTCGAATTGATGCAAGTCATGGCGCGGGCTTGTGGGCACAGTCATTTGAACCAGTTTTGCCTAGATGATTTAACCACTTGGAACCGTGAAATGGCTCATCTATCAGGCGTAACTTCTGGAGGAATGGTGACATAAAGACCTCCAAAGTATTTATTATGAGCGATCCACATAACAAGAACCGATATGGTGAAGAATGGCCTCAATCAAGAATAGATGCCTGTTTAGAAGAATTAGAAGCCATAAAACCTTTTGTTATTGTCTCTGGCGGTTGGGCTTGGCATTTTATGTCTCCAGAGGGCCATGTTGAGTATAAACATGCTCATGATCATAAGGATATTGATCTCTTCGTGCGCCCTGATGAGGTGGCTACCGTCGTCAGCATTCTCAAGAGTAGAAGCTTTGAGAAGGTATGGACAAAATATGACAAGTTGCCAAGTCAGGAGGACTTTAGGCGTTATGAAAAACGTGTCGAGTTCGATGACAAAACCTCAGTCAAGCTCAAAATATCCCCGACTTCAGTCAAAGTGACAATAGACTTTTTTGTAAGTTCTGAAGTTCCGTACCGAGAAATCGATGGGTGGCGAGTGATAGAACCGACGTTCCTTCTCGGTTTATACAAGAGTATCCACTCCAGTGATAACTGTTTTGCGGTTCAAGCAGCCGCCAGATTGATTGAACAAGGCATTGATCCAGTAGGCCATCCAGAGCTAGTAGAAATACCAAGAATACGAATGAAAACTGAAAACTGAAAACTGAAAACTGAAAAAGTTCGTTTGTAAATGACTTATTTTATAAGTGGGTAAACGAATGAAAAATGAAAAATGAACCAGTTCGTTTGTAAATGAATCATTTTACTCGATGATCAAGTTTGGAACGAATGCCAGTAGCGGGGGCTCATGGCTCAAAGCTCAAGTGCCCTAAAGGGCACTCGCCCGGCGCGCAGGGGGGGTTAGTCTGCTTTAGCAGACTTGAGCTTTTAGCTTGGGGATTTATCCCCAAGCACTAACCATCAAAAACTTGATCATCGAGTTTTATAAGTGGCTAAAAAATAACGAGCGGTAACAGTCGCTAAAGCGACTGCTATAAACCGGAGTTTTGCATGAAGGTTTTGTTTGTAACTGACTTACATGGTGACAAGTGGAAATATGACCGTTTATTTGAAATCGCACAAGATTTCAAAGCTCATGTTGTCATCAACGGCGGAGATATGCTACCCAAAGCCGGAGATTTGTTTTCTCAAGGCGATTTCATCACGAGTTATCTTGATAAACATTTTGAAAAATTTCAGCGCGCAGAAATCGACTATCTTTGTTGTTTAGGCAATGATGATCTGAGAATTTTCGATGAGGTGTTTGAACAAACGTGTAGCAAATACGATTTTGTCGTTAATTTGGCACAGCGTCAAATTGAAATCGGTCATTTTGAATTTATAGGAATGAACTGGGTAGTTGACTATCCTTTCCGCCTTAAAGATAGATGTAGGATGGATACAGTAGATTACATCTTTCAAGAACAATATGGAACAGGTTTACTCTCGACACCAACAGGATGGAAAGAGATAATAGATTGGTTTTCTTACGCAAAGACATTACCAACCATCGAAGAAGAATTAAACCGATTGGTACGCCCAAAGAATGTAGCGCAAAGCATCTATGTTATTCACATGCCTCCCTATAAATTAGGTCTGGATAAATGTGGACATGGCCCTGAAGTTGGCTCGAAAGCTATCTACGATTTTGTTAAAAATCAACAACCTAAACTTTGCCTTCATGGTCACATTCATGAGTCTCCCGAATTCAGTGGCAAGTGGTATGCCAAACTTGGGAATAGTGTTTGCATCCAACCGGGTCAACTTTCGCCGCTAATCTACGTTACCATTGATTTAGAAACGATGGAATTTGAGAGGCACACCTACGTTCCTTAATGATTAATGATTAATGATTAATGATTAATGATTAATTTTGGACACTTGTGGGTAAAGCTAAGACCCCGCACAGAAGGGCAATGGACACACCCCCGGCCCCTTTATCGAGGTGAGTGACATCAATAGAGGGGATTGAGGGTTAAGTTGAATCTTATAAGTTCAACTGAACTGGAAAACGCGCTTTGACGCGCTTTGACGTAAGAGATATTAACATAAGCTTGCGAAGAAATCCGATTTTTTTGAAAAATCGGATTTGTTAATTACTTGTATAACTTCTCAATCAGAAGTTTTTATAAATCCTTGATTTCATAATAATTAATTCAACCCTTAATTCGCATCAATAGAGGGGGTTGAGGGCCGTGTTACGGCGATAAAAAACCGCAAATTGTGTGCAGTATAACGATAACCAATGGAGGTAATCAAAGAGGAATGACGTATGCAGTACAAAGAAATATTGCCAAAAGAGTGGGATGTGCCTCAACATTTCAGAGCGCGTTTGGGGGAACAGGCGGGCCGTCAACGGATAATGGCGCAAGCGACCGCAAGGCTAAATTTTTCTGGCGTGCTCCTGAAGGCGTGTGGAAAGCGGCCGATTCTGCGGGAGAGGGTTTGAAGGCGTTGCAACGGCATTTAAATAAATACGATTCGGTGGTAGCGCAATTGGAAAAACAATTAGCGTCGGCACAGTGGGCCGAGGATTTTTTCAAAATATTACGCGCAACCGCACCGACACTGCGAACCATTAGAAATATGCAACATACCCTCCAGCAAGCGCGTGAAAATTTCCAAGAAGTCTTCGAGATCAGGCCTACCAACAGGAACGGACTGTGGACTTATTAAATGCTGAGGCGAAGTACGCCCTAGATTTCACGATGGCACAACGTGCTGAAGAGCAAGCGCAGCACGGCCAAGATATTGCACAACTTAGTCATCGCCTTAATTTGCTTGCCAGCTTTGCCTATCATGGCGTTGGCCGCCCTATTCGGTATGAGTTTTCCGCAGACATTGGGCAAGTTTGATAATCCGTTGACATTGTTGACGGTGCTAATAGTTGGTATAGTTTTTGGCTACTATCTCAGATCACGATATAGTTTGCGGCGCGAAACAGAATGGAAAGTAAATCATAATTCACCTGAACTATGAATTTAGTCGCATGTTTTGATAAATATCAAGTGTAAATAACTTTATTTTTGATAAAAGGAGTGTATATAGTTTAGAAGGATACGTGATTGTTTTTCGCATTGTGCAAAGCGTCACGGTTTTCAACCCAAGAGCTTATGTCGATATTTCACCCTCGCCCCGGCCCCATTCAATGCCATTAAGTTAAGAATAAATCCATACATGTAGCGACGATGGTGGGCAACTAAAGTTTGGACGACTGCCAAACTAAAAACGAGTTTGGACTCCTAGTTGCAATTGCAAACTAAGTTGAATTCATTAATAATTCGTTTACTTCGTTCTCTTCGTTCTCGTCACAATTATATATAAAGACACCCCCAAGAGCCTATCCGAAAACCCCTTTAGAAAAGACCTACGGGGCTCCCGTCAAAAAACAACACCGTAAAAATAGTCTTTAGACTTGCGGGTAATACCTTACCTGTAGAGCTATGCTTTTCGGATAGGCTCTAAATGCGACGATAGGGTTTAATTGAATTATGTCAAATCAATGAGTTATGAAAAAATATTCAGTTAAAGTGATTTTATAAGTTCGATATTCGCATTATTCGCGTCGCGTAGGCGCGTGGTAACTACTTAATCTAAAGGGGAAACTCAATGAAAAACCGAGGTAAATCAATAGCGATCTTGGTGCTTGGCCTTCTAGTGGGTTGTGTAGTCAGCCCTGAACAGAAAAACTTCGAGTTAGAAGAACGGAAAGTCAAATTGAAAGAGGAGGAACTGAAGTTAAAGCAGGAACAATTCGCGTTTGAGAAGGAGAAGCAAAGAAGAAGAGATGTGCTAGGAGCGACGGGAAACAGGGAAAATGAGGAAAAGGGGACGTGTACTGCTTTATACGACATTTTTCAAGAGTGTTACAAACAAGGAAAAGGGAAGAAGGTTGAGGTCTGTGCTGATCTGACTTTGAGCCTAGTAGAGAACTTGGCCTCCGAGTTTAAGGATAATCAGGAGACGTTAACTTCCTTTAGTTTGATGTGCGGTAAGGCATGTGCCTATGGCAGTCAGGGGCGCGCATTTCCGGCCTTTTCAATCTTTAAAAGAAAAATTTGCCCTTGAGCTTGGTATACTTAGCACGGGCATAATTTAAAAGGATGGTATCCGTGGAAAACGCACGAGCGTGGAAAACGTGCGAGGGTACAGATACCATCCCTTTGATTTTTAGTTTGTAGTAGTCGCTTTAGCGACTATGACAACGTAAAGCCTTTCGATTTTATCGCAAATGTGAATAGGCTTTCAGGCCTCTACGCAAAAGTTTCTTAAGCGAAACTTTTCAGTCTGAAAAGTTTTTCCGTTGCGGAAAAACGATTGCGTCTAAAACATAACGAGCGGTAATAGTCGCTAAAGCGACTACTACAAACATTGCCAATTACCAATTACCAATTACCAATTACCAATTACCAAAAACGAGGGTTTGTAACGGTGCTGAGTATGTATATAATGGCATTTTTGCGGAGCAAAGGAACGAGGGGAAATCGAGGAAAAAACGAGGACATTTTTGATTAACCAGTCAGTGATGGAGAACTAATGAAACTATCCTTTTGGAAAAAAATGGCGCTTGTGTCCGCGTCAGGATTGGCTTTAACGGCCAATGTTTGGGCGGCGAAGACCTTAGAAGATGTGATGAAAAGTCGGGGGTTGACCGAGAAAGATCTGTTGGCGGCCGTTAAAACTTATGTGCCGACGGGTAAACGAGACGAGTATATTGTCTTCAGTTCTGGTGGACAAAGCGGCCATATCATCGTTTATGGCATCCCGTCAATGCGTATCCTCAAATACATTGGCGTTTTTACCCCAGAACCGTGGCAGGGTTACGGCTTTGATGAGGAGTCCAAGGCGGTACTCAAACAAGGGCGTATCCAAGGTAAGGATATTACCTACGGCGATACTCACCATCCGGCTCTCTCCGAAACCAACGGAGAATATGACGGTAAGTATTTGTTTATCAACGATAAAGCCAATCCCCGGATTGCGGTGATTGATCTGCATGATTTTGAAACTAAGCAGATTGTCGTCAATCCGGTGTTTAAGTCGTCACACGGCGGCGCGTTTGTCACCGAAAATACTGAGTACGTCATTGAGGCGGCGCAATATCCGGCACCGTTTGAAAATGAGTATGTGCCCCTTGAGCAATTCAATGAGCGTTATCGGGGTGGCATGACTTATTGGCGTTTTGATCGGAAAAAAGGCCGCATCAATCCCGATAAGTCGTTCACGGTGATGGCACCGCCCTATAGTCAGGACTTGTCTGATTTCGGTAAAGGCCCCTCAACGGGATGGTCTTTTACTAACTCGTTCTGCTCAGAACGCTACGTGGGCGGGATTATGCAGGGGAAACCGCCATTTGAGGCCGGTTGCTCGGCTAAAGATACCGACTTTCTGCATGTCGTCAATTGGCGCAAGGCTGCGGAACTCGTGAAGGCCGGCAAAGCCACCAAAATTAACGGCCACGATGTCATCACTATTGACACGGCCGTCAAAGAGGGGATTATGTATCTCGTCCCTGAGCCGAAAAGTCCGCATGGCGTGGATGTGAGTCCCGATGGCAAATACATGATAGTGTCTGGCAAGTTGGACACCCATACGTCCGTCTATAGCTTTGAAAAAATTCAAAAAGCCATCAAGGCGGGTAAGTTTGAGGGTAAAGATCCTTATGGTATTCCCATTATCGCGATGAAAGATGCGCTGCACACGCAGGCGCAACTTGGCTTGGGGCCATTACACACGCAGTATGATGCCAAAAAGTGTGTGGCTTATACTTCGCTGTATGTGGACTCTATGGTGGCTAAATGGGATTATTGCCAAGGCAAAGTCTTGGATAAAATCTCCATTCATTATAATATTGGTCATTTGATGACGATGCACGGCGACACCGTGAAGCCAGAGGGCAAGTATTTGGTGTCCTTGAATAAATTGGCGATTGATCGCTTTAACCCCGTTGGGCCGCTACATCCCCAAAACCATCAACTCATCGACATCCGCGGTGATAAGATGGAACTGTTAAAGGATATGCCGCTACCGTTGGGCGAACCCCATTACGCTGTCGCTATCAATGCCAAAGTGCTCAAGCCGATAGTGCGGTATAAATCCGGTTGGAACAGCCGCGCCGATAAACGCTCACCGTATAAGACTCGTGCTGGGAGTGAAAGGATTGAGAGAACGCCCGGCAAAGTCAAGGTGTTTGGTACGACTATCCGCTCCCATATCACGCCGGAAATCATTGAGGTAAATCAAGGCGACGAAGTGATTGTCCATCTGACCAATTTGGAGCGAGCCGAAGACGAGACGCATGGCTTTGCCTTATACGGCCACAACGTCAATTTATCACTAGAGCCGGGTAAAACCGTTAGTTTCCGCATTATTGCCGATAAGCCGGGTGTTTATCCGTATTACTGCACCGAGTTCTGCTCCGCGTTGCACTTGGAAATGGAAGGGTATCTTTTGGTCAAACCAAAAGATGGTACTGATACGACTGTAACACCTCCACCACCACCTCCACCGACTTACACCGAGGCCGACTATGACAAACAGGTGAAGGAAAATGTGGCGACACAGGCCGTTATTGACCAAGTGGTGGCTTTTATTACCAGTCGTAATTATAAGGATTTCCCGCCTGTGGTTGCCTTAGTGGAAGACGCAACTGACCAATTGGGTTTTGCCAAACAAGCCAAGGCGAAAGCCGAAGCCGCCGTGGCAAAAGGAGATTGGTATAATGCGACTTTATGGGCCAATCAATGGTGGCAATATCAAGTGAAGACTGCTGATATTGGCTTGCGTGCCAAGACTTATCTTGAGCAGCATGGGGCCGTAGTGACTCAACCCGCACCCGCACCCGCACCCGCTCCCGCTCCCGCTCCCGCTCCAAGCCCGAGCACTGGCGCGGCAAGTGCGGCTGGCGCGGCAACGTCTGAAGGGGAGGCGCTCTACAAGAGCAAAACCTGTGTTGCATGTCACGGCGCGGATGCCAAAACGCCTCTTCTGCCAATCTATCCCAAACTCGCCGGACAAAACAAGGACTACGCGCTCGCTCAG